>NZ_JBFBKY010000018.1:0-75577 GCF_040702335.1 Pseudarthrobacter sp. NPDC080039
ACCCCACCCAGGACGCCGAAACTCTTGAGCTCCTCCGCGAACACAGCAGCAGCCCGCATCGGCCCCACAGTATGAGAAGACGACGGACCAATACCAATCGAAAACAGATCAAAGACACCAACGGCCATAACAATTCCTTACTAAAACTCTGATTCGTTTCGTGTTGCCGGGGTGGGTGCGACTGGCCGAATTCCTCCGCGTGCTCGGTCGCGAAGACGCCCGCTAAGCGGACGTGATGCTCCCTTAGACGCACGTCTCCGGAATCCGCCCAGTCGCCAACGCACGTCACCAAAGCGACGCGGCAGGCAGGTAACGTCGTGCCCACGAGCGCCGGCGGAGCCGGACTTTTCGAAAGCGTGCTCCCCACCGTCTCCCTAACCTCGCAAGCTCGGCCAGGGAACCCTGACGGCGTGGGCCCAGGGCAGGCGGGAAAATGTCCGGTCCGCCGTCGCGAAGGTGACCACGGGGCGGAACAAGGGACTACTTGACCCGCTTGTAGAACGGGAGGTCGACGACTTCGAAGGGTTCTGCCTTGCCGCGGAGATCGATGTCCAGGGCCGTGCCGGGTGCCGAGTACTCGACGTCGACGTAGGCCATGGCGATCGGGTAGCCGAGGGTGGGCGATGGCTGGCCGGAGGTGACTTCACCGACCGTGGCGCCGTCCTTGAGCACGGGGTAGTGCGCACGGCCGGCGCGGCGGCCCCTGCCTTTGAGCCCCACGAGGCGGCGGCCGGACGTGCTGCCGGCCCCGGCTTCCTTCTTGGCCTCCAGGGCGGCTTTGCCAACAAAGTCGCCTTCCTTGGAAAGCGCGACGACGGGGCCCAGGCCGGCGGCGAAGGGGTCGCCCTGCAGCGACAATTCATTTCCATACAGCGGCATGCCCGCCTCGAGGCGAAGGGAGTCGCGGGAGGCGAGCCCGGCAGGAGTCAGTTCCCTTTCGTCGGCGACGGCCATGAGTGCCTGCCACAAGGCGGGCGCGTCGCCGTTGTCCACGAAGATCTCGAATCCGTCTTCGCCCGTGTAGCCGGTGCGCGCGACCAGCAGTTCGTTGCCCGCGCCCCCTGCCAGGACCGGAACCTCGACGGCTGCGTAATACTTCAACTCCGTCACCAGGGAGTGCTGCGCCGCAGGCACCAGGCGAAGCAAGAGTTCCTGGGCCTTGGGACCCTGGACCGCGATCAGCGAGGTCCAGGCAGAGGCATCCTCCACCACCGCGTCGAAGCCTGCAACCCGTTCCCGGAGGGCTGCGGCCACCACGTCGGCGTTGCCCGCGTTGGGTACCACAAGAAAGACGTCGGTTCCGTCTTCCGCGGCGGGGCGGCGGTAGGTGATGAGGTCGTCGATGATGCCGCCGTCCTCGTTGCAGATCAGCGAGTACTTGGCCTTGCCCACGGCCATGGCGGAAATCTTCCCCACCAGGGCGTAGTCGAGGAACGCGGCCGCGTCAGGCCCGGTCACCCAGACCTCGCCCATGTGGGAGAGGTCGAACAGCCCGGCAGCCTTGCGGACGGCGTGGTGTTCGGCCAGTTCGGAGCTGTACTTCAGCGGCATCTGCCAGCCGCCGAAGTCGGTGAAGGACGCGCCCAGCTTCTTGTGCTCGTCGTAAAGGGCAGTGTATTTCTCGGTCATGATGCCGGTCCTTTAGTTTTCAAACTCTTCGAGCGGCGGGCAGGAGCAGATCAGGTTCCGGTCGCCGGCCGCACCGTCGATCCGTCCCACCGGGGGGAAGTACTTGTCCTGTTTGTGGTGGGCGGGGAAGGCGGCCTGCTCGCGCGGGTAGGCGCGGTCCCAGTCGGAACTGACGACGGCGGCTGCCGTGTGGGGTGCGCGGCGCAGCGGTGAGTCTGCAACGGCAAAGTCGCCTTTGGCCACCTGGTCGATTTCCTTGCGGATAGTGATCATCGCTTCGATGAAGCGGTCGATCTCGGCCAGGTCCTCGGACTCGGTGGGTTCCACCATCAGGGTGCCGGCCACCGGGAACGCCAGAGTGGGGGCGTGGAAGCCGAAGTCGATCAGGCGCTTGGCCACATCCTCCGCGGTGACGCCGGTCCGTGCGGTCAGTTCGCGCAGGTCCAGGATGCACTCGTGCGCCACCAGCCCGCCTTCACCGGTGTAGAGAACGGGGAAGTACTCGTTCAGCCGGGCGGCCACGTAGTTGGCGGCCAGCAGCGCGGACTTGGTGGCCTCGGTCAGGCCTTCCCCGCCCATCAGCTTCACGTACGCCCAGGAGATGGGCAGGACGCCGGCCGAACCGAACCGCGACGCGGAAATCGGCACGTCGGTGGCGCCGGAGCCGGCGCTCCAGGCGGTGGCGTCGCCCGGCATGAACGGTGCCAGGTGCGCCTTGGCAGCGACCGGTCCGACGCCGGGCCCGCCGCCGCCGTGCGGGATGCAGAAGGTCTTGTGCAGGTTCAGGTGCGAGACGTCGCCGCCGAACTTGCCAGGCTGCGCCAGCCCAACCAGCGCATTCAGGTTGGCGCCGTCGATGTACACCTGGCCGCCGGCGGCGTGCACGGCGTCGCAGACCTCGCGGACGTCCCCGTCGTAGACGCCGTGGGTGGAGGGGTAGGTGATCATGATGCAGGACAGGACGTCCCTGTTTGCCTCGATCTTCGCTTCAAGATCGGCGTGGTCGATGGTGCCGTCGGAGGCGGTGGCCACGACGACGACCTTCATGCCTGCCAGCACGGCGGAGGCGGCGTTGGTGCCGTGGGCCGAGGCGGGGATCAGGCAGACGTTGCGCTGCTGGTCGCCGCGGGAGTGGTGGTAGCCGCGGATGGCCAGCAGCCCGGCGAGCTCACCCTGGGAGCCGGCGTTGGGCTGGATGGACACCTGGTCGTAGCCGGTGATGGTGGTCAGGTCCGCCTCGAGGTCGGCGATCAGTTCGCGCCAGCCTTCGGTCTGGGAGTCCGGGGCGAACGGGTGGATGGAGGCGAACTCCGGCCAGGAGATGGCTTCCATCTCGGCCGTGGCGTTCAGCTTCATGGTGCAGGAACCCAGCGGGATCATGGTCCGGTCCAGCGCCAGGTCACGGTCGGAAAGCTTCCGGATGTAGCGCAGCAGCTGGGTTTCGGACCGGTGCGTGTTGAACACCGGGTGCTGCAGGTAGTCAGAAGAACGCTCGACGGCGGCCTCCAGCGCAAAGCCTTCACCCTCACCTGCGGTGGCGCCAAAGATGCCGGCAACCTGGGCGACGATGGCCGCCGTCGTGGTTTCATCCAGGGAGATGCCCACGGTGTCAGCGTCAACGCTGCGCAGGTTGATCCCGCGCTCCTCCGCGTCGGCAACAATCGCGGCGGCGCGTCCCGGGACACGGACAGTGACGGTGTCGAAGAAGCTCTTGTGCACCACCTCGACGCCGGCAGCTTCCAGCGACGCGGCCAGGGTGCGGGCGTGCCGGTGGGCGGTTCCGGCGATGGCCTTCAGTCCGTCCGGGCCGTGGTACACGGCGTACATGGAGGCGACGATGGCCAGCAGCGCCTGGGCGGTACAGATGTTGGACGTGGCCTTCTCGCGGCGGATGTGCTGCTCACGGGTCTGCAAAGCCAGGCGGTAGGCGGGAACACCGGCGTCGTCCTTGGACACGCCCACCAGGCGGCCGGGCAGCGACCGCTCCAGGCCCTTGCGGACCGCCATGTAGGCGGCGTGCGGGCCGCCGAAGAACAACGGCACACCAAAACGCTGGGCTGAACCGACGGCGATGTCGGCGCCCTGCTCACCCGGAGGGGTGATGAGGGTCAGTGCCAGCAGGTCCGCGGCAACGGTCACCAGTGCACCGCGGTCCTTGGCAGCCGAAATAACGCCCGACTGGTCCCAGACCCGGCCGGAAGCGCCCGGCTGCTGCAGCACTATGCCGTTGATGTCACCCTCCGGCAGCCCTTGGGACAGGTCGGCGACCTCCACCTCGAAGCCCAGCGCCTCGGCGCGGCCCTGCACGATGGCGATGGTCTGCGGGAGCACGTCAACGTCCAGGACGGTCCGGCCGTCCTTGGCATCCTTGTCCTTGTTGGCCCGGCGCATCAGGAGTACGGCCTCGGCCACGGCGGTGGCCTCGTCCAGCAGCGACGCGTTGGCAATGGGAAGGCCCACCAGGTCCTGCACCATGGTCTGGAAGTTCAGCAGGGCTTCAAGCCGGCCCTGGGAGATCTCAGGCTGGTACGGGGTGTAGGCCGTGTACCAGGCCGGGGACTCCAGGATGTTGCGGCGGATCACCGGCGGGGTCACGGTGTCGTAGTAGCCCTGGCCGATCAGCTGCACGGCGGTCTTGTTCTTCGCGGCAAGCTTCCGGAGCTCCGTAAGGACCTCCACCTCGCTGAGGGCGTCCTGCAGGCGAAGGGCTGTCTCCTGGCGGATAACTTTGGGAACAGCGGTGTCCACGAGGGAGTCGACCGTGTCGTAGCCTACGGCTTTGAGCATGGTGTCGACGTCGGCCTGGCGGCGCGCGCCGATATGGCGGTCTACGAAGGTGGTGGAGGCTGGGGTAACCGACACGAAGGAACTCCATTTACTCAGGCGGCGCAGGGTACGCCACAGCTATTCGGGTTCCTCCCCGCTCTGTATTGGACCTGAGAGTTTCCGCGGGGCCTGCCTGGACAGGACCCGCTTGCACCGTCGGTGAGCACAACAGTCTTTTCGCTCCCCAAGAGGAGGCGGGAAAACTGCCTGCTGCTTTCCAGAGGCGCCTCGCCGCGGCGGTACAGGGGCCTGCGAGATTCCTGGGGAGGATTTGCTCCTACGGCGCCTGCCTGTACTTCCGGCAGAACTCTCCCGCCGCAGATCAAAGGCTATTCATTTATGGGCTGGTAATGGCCGGTGGCGGCCCTCACAACTCTCCATTGTCCTACGCCTCGACCCCTCGCGGCAAATGCCGGGGCTACCTCCGGAGACGCTCCAAAGCGGCAAGAAGTTCCTCCACGTCAGCGGCCGCTCCCCCCTCGGGGGCCGGACCAACGGACAGCATCGCGTTGAAGTACAAGCCGTCCCCCATATAGAGCACCGCCTTTGCCAGCCCGGGCCCCACATCCGCGGCAATCTCGTCCAGCCAGCGCTGCTGGATGGCCGCGAATCGCCGCCGCGTTTCTTCATGCGCCACTTCGGCAAGCCTGGTGGCTGCCACGATCACCCTGTCGAGTGGGGTGTCGGCCCATACGGAGGAACGGATGAAGTACGCTGCCGCGCCTTCGCTGGCTGACGCCATGGCGTCGGCGTCCGCCTTGGCGAGGCCTTCCAGGCGGTCAAGCAGCACAGCGATAAGCGCTTCCTTGTTGGGAAAGTGGTAGAGCAGGCCACCCTTTGAGACCCCGGCCTTCCGGGCCACGGCGTCAAGGGTGGCTGCGCGCTCCCCCACCTCGATCAGCAGGGACTCGAAGGCGTCAAGAACCGCGTCACGGGCTACAGGCTTTCGGGGCATGGTTTCCATCATGCCTCCCACGGGCTCCGGAACCTGCAAGGCAGCAGCGGGTTTCAAACTATACCGTCCAGACGGTACAGTTATCACATGACTACTTACACCAGCGCCGTGCCGGCACAACGGAAGGGCACTACGCACCGCTCCCCGAGGCGGGACTGGCTGGCCCTCGGGCTGCTGATGTTCCCAGTCCTGCTGGTCGCGGTGGACAACACCGCCCTGACGTTCGCCCTGCCCGCCATCACCCGCGCCCTGGAACCCACGGGCGTGCAGCTCCTATGGATTGTGGACACCTACCCCCTGGTACTGGCCGGGCTGCTGGTCTCAATGGGCAGCCTTGGGGACCGCATTGGCCGGCGCCGGTTGCTGGTTACCGGGGGCGTGGGCTTTGCGGTGCTGTCAGCAGCAACGGCCTTTGCACCTACGCCCGAATGGCTGATCGCCGGCCGCGCCGCCCTGGGATTCTTCGGGGCAATGCTGATGCCGTCCACCCTGTCACTGATCCGCAATATCTTCCCCCAGCCCAACCGGCGGAGGCTGGCGGTGGCCATCTGGGCCGCAGGGTTCTCCGGCGGCGCAGCCCTGGGGCCCATCTTCGGCGGGTGGCTGGTGGAGCGGTTCTGGTGGGGCGCGGTATTCCTCGTCGCCGTACCCCTCATGATCCCCCTGCTGGCGCTGGGGCCTGCACTCATCCCGGAATCAAGGGACCCCGCGCCGGGGAAAGTGGACATGCCGAGCATCCTGCTCTCCCTGCTGGCCATGGTGCCTGCGGTGTACGGGATCAAGGCCGTTGCCACCGAAGGGCCCGGCCTAACGGCGGTGGGCAGCATCCTTTTCGGCCTGGCAATGGGAACCGTGTTCGTCCGGCGCCAGCGCCGGCTGGAACACCCGCTGCTGGACATGTCCCTGTTCCGGAACAGGGTGTTCAGCATGGCCATCAGCGCCAACATCCTGGCCCTGTTTTCCTTCAACGGCTTTATCCTGTTCCTGGCCCAGCACCTCCAGCTCCTCGAAGGCATGACCCCGTCCGCCGCAGGCATTGCGATGATCCCGGCCCTGGTAGCCACGGTGGTGTCCGGCCTGGTGGTGGTGCCGCTGGTCCGGAGGGTCCGGCCCGGGTACGTTGTGGCGGCGGGGCTGACGTTCAGCGCAGTGGGCTACAGCATGGTGGCGCTGGGGAACCACGACGGCGGCCCCTCGCTGCTGCTGGCAGCCCTCCTGGTCCTGGCGCTGGGCGTCGGCACCGCGGAAACCATTTCCAACGACCTCATCCTCGGCTCCGCGCCCCCGGAAAAGTCGGGCGCTGCCGCCGCCATTTCCGAAACGGGTTACGAGGTGGGCGCATTGCTGGGGACCGCGGTGCTGGGCTCCATCCTGACCGCCTCCTACCAGCACAACCTCCGGCTGCCCGCAGGGCTGGATGGGACACTCGCGGCGCCCACGCTGCGTAACGCCGGGGAAACGCTCGCCGGCGCAATGGAGGCCGCAGCCAACCTGCCGGCTCCTGCGGCGGCAGCCGTGAAGGCGGCCGCCGAATCCGCCTTCGACTCAGGGGTCCACATCACGGCGGCGATTGCGTTGGTACTGATGGCGACGGCGGCAGTCCTCTCCGCCGTCGTCCTCCGGAAGGTGCCCAAAGCGTCTTAGCCGGGGGGCCCGGCAGCATCCCGGAAAGCCCAGCGATCACCCAAACTGTCATAAACGAACGCGATTCATATGCGTCTTGCATCACAGGGCCGGCACCCCCATACTAAATGAACGCCATTCATATAGTGACTCCCGTCTCACATCCTTCCAGAAAGTGGTGCCATGACAGAGACAATCCGCACCAGTACGGCCAAACCCGGTCCGCACGCCCACGCCCCCTCCTCGGACGGCGTCAGCGCCAAGGGACTCAAGGGTGGGCAGCTGGGTCTCCTGGCCGTCGTCGTCCTGGGCATTTCAACCATCGCCCCCGCCTACACGCTCACCAGCGCACTCGGACCCACGGTCAACGAAGCCGGACTCCAGCTGCCCGTCATCTTCCTGATCGGGTTCATCCCCATGATCCTGGTCTCGCTCGCCTACCGGGAGCTCAACGCCGACTCCCCGGACAGCGGCACCACCTTCACCTGGGTCACCAAGGCCTTCGGCCCCTGGGTGGGCTGGATGGGCGGGTGGGGCCTGCTGGCCGCCAACATCATCGTGCTGTCCAACCTGGCCGGCGTCGCCGTCGACTTCTTCTACCTCTTCCTGTCCCAGCTCACCGGCTCCGCCGAACTGGCTGACCTGGCGGACAACAAAGCCCTGAACGTCCTGACCTGCTTCGTCTTCGTGGCGCTGGCCGTCTGGGTCAGCTACCGCGGCCTGCACACCACCAAGCTGGTGCAGTACAGTCTGGTGGGCTTCCAGCTGCTGGTCCTGGGCCTTTTCGTCGCCATGGCCTTCGCCAACTGGTCCACCTCGGAGACGGCCATCCCGTTCAGCTGGGACTGGTTCGACGTGACCAAGATCGAGACGTTCGGCCAGATCGCGGCCGGCATCTCGCTGTCCATCTTCGTGTACTGGGGCTGGGACGTCTGCCTGACCGTCAACGAGGAAACGGCGAACGGCCAGAAAACTGCCGGACTCGCCGGCACCCTGACCGCCATCATTGTCCTGGCCATCTACCTCCTGGTCAGCATCGCCACCATGATGTTCGCCGGCGTCGGGGACACCGGCAACGGCCTGAACAACGCCGACAACCAAGAGAACATCTTCACGGCCCTGGCCTCCCCCATCATGGGCCCCTTTGCCATCCTGATGTCCCTCGCGGTGCTTTCCAGTTCGGCAGCGTCTTTGCAGTCCACCTTCATGTCGCCCTCACGGAGCCTGCTGGCCATGGCCCACTACGGCGCCCTGCCGGAACCCTTCAGCCGGGTCAGCAGGAAGTTCTCGACGCCGGGATTCGCCACCATTGCTGCCGGGGTGCTTTCCGCGGGGTTCTACGCTGTCATGCACGTGGTCAGCGAGAACGTCCTGAATGACACCATCCTGGCACTGGGCCTGATGATCTGCTTCTACTACGGCCTCACCGCCGTGGCCTGCACCTGGTACTTCCGGCACAGCCTGTTCAACAGCGTCCGCCACTTCTTCTTCCGCCTTGTGTGCCCGGTGGTGGGCGGCGTGGGCCTGTTCGTGGTGTTTGCCCAGACCGCCGTGGACAGTCTCTCCCCTGAGTTCGGCAGCGGTTCGGAGATCTTCGGCATGGGCCTGGTGTTCATCCTGGGCATCGGCATCCTGGCGCTGGGCGCCGTCGTCATGCTCATCATGTCCCGCACCCACCCCGGCTTCTTCCGCGGCGAAACCCTCAGGCAGGACACCCCTGCCCTGGTGGTTCCGGAATAAACCGCCAACACCAAAGGTGCCGTGCCCGCATCAGGGGCACGGCACCTTTGTGCTGTCACCAGAAGTGCGCCACATCGATCACCAGGCGTGACCCGGTGCCGGGACCATCGAGGGTAAAAACCCTGAACGGCAGGCGGCCACGGACTCCCAGTCCCAGGCTGGTATACCCTTCGAAGCTTCCGGCGGAGACCACTTGGCGGAAGGTCTGATAGCCGGAAACGTTGCTGAGCTCATTCCTGTCAGCTGGGTTATACGTGGGATTGCCGTTCTGGTCGTAGGAGGGCGCCTTGATGCTGACATGCAGCCGCGCGCCGCCCCGCACCGGGATGAACGCCCCCGAGCCCTCCTGCTCTATGCGCGGTACGTACTGCACGGTGTAGGAGACCGCAGGACCGTTGAGGTCAACCACCAGCCGGTCAAAACAGTAATGCTGCCCGGTCCGGACATTGGTGACGGATGCGGTGCCTGCGTCCTGGCCGGACTTCGCAAGCGAGCCCCAGGTGAGGCCGCAGTAGGGAGCCGCCCACGCAGGCGCCTGAACCGCGAAGCCCAGCACTGCAGCCAACACGACGGCTGCGAGCCAGGTAAAGAACTTTTTCATTGCAGTGCCGTCCAGGAATCAAAACCATTGGATGCTTCCAGCGTAGGAGGGGTGACGGCCGGATACGAGGGTCCATTTTGATAACGACGGCGGTTGGAGACAAAGCAGCGCCGGCCGCCTCAGGGAGGTGGCCGGCGCTGTGGAATCCAGGAAGTCAGTTAGCCTTCGCAGTCGCGGCAGTACTTCAGGCCGTCCTTTTCACGGGCAACCTGCGACCGGTGGCGGACCAGGAAGCACGACGAGCAGGTGAACTCGTCGGACTGCTCGGGAACCACAATGACGGTCAGTTCCTCGTTGGACAGGTCGGCGCCGGGGAGGTCGATACCTTCAGCAGTGTCGTTCTCGTCGACATCGATAACCGCGGTCTGCGCGTTGCCGCTCCGTGACGCCTGGAGGGCCTCGAGAGAGTCAGCGGGCGACTCTTCTTCCTGCTTGCGTGGAGCATCGTAATCGGTAGCCATAACGTATTCACTTTCGTTGCTGCGCAGCGCCATTTCAGGCACCTCAGTGAAGCAGTTTAGGGCATCATCCCGCTAGTGGCGCAATAGTGTGGCTAAGCAGACATTCCGCCGTTTCCGGACGTGGCTTCCACGTGCTCCGACCGGGCCAGGTCCGCGCCCACGGACACCCCGCTCAATGCCGGCAACCAGCCCCAGCGGCTGGCGTCGGCCATGGCCGCAGCGGCCTGGGAGCCGGACTCGTAGGTAAAGGTGTCCAGGAGCCAGTCGCGGAGCCGGAGGAGCAGGGTAACCGTCATGCCTGCAACGTACGCAGCAATTGTTGAGGCCACGTTTCGAAGGCGTCTCCCACGGATTAAATCCGCTCCCCCGAAGGTACTACGGGATCCGCTGGGGTGGGGCGGTGCTGCTGCGCAGGACCAGTTCAGGCTCCACCACCAGGGTGCGGGCTTCCTCCATCCCGGCCAGGGCCGCCAGCATCATGTCCACGCACCGCCTGCCCAGTTCCTCGAAGTCCTGCCGGACCACGGTCAAGGGTGGGCTGAAGTAGCCGGCCTCGGGCTGGTCGTCGAAGCCCACCACGGACATGTCCCTGGGCACCCTGAGGCCGGCCTCATTCAAGGCCCGCAGGACCCCGAGGGCCATCTGGTCGTTGGCCACGAAGAGGGCAGTGGCACCGCGGCCGGCCGCAATCGTCCGCCCGATCCGGTAACCGCTGCCGGCGCTCCAGTCGCCCTCGATCATCAGGTCCGCATCGAGCCCGGCCGTTGCCAGGGTGCACCGCCATCCCTCGGCGCGTGCCACCGCGTCGATCCAGTCCTGCGGTCCCGCGACATGGGCGATCCGGACGTGACCCTGCCTGATCAGGTGCTGCACCGCCAGCTCCGCCCCGCGGCGCTGGTCCACCTTCACACCGCCAACGGCATGGTTTCCGTCCGGGCCCACGGCCACCACCGGCACTCCGATGGGCAGTTCCGCCAGGGCGGCCGGTGTCTCCAGGTGCGGAACAATGACCACGATCCCATCGACGGACTGGTCCTGGAAGTGCCGGACGGCGTCCAGGATCGAGCCCCGGGTGACCTCCCTTAAGGCGGCGACGCTGACAAAGTAGCCTGCGTCCCGTGCAGCACACTCCACCCCCAAAAGGGTGTTGGCCGGACCAAACTGCGAGAGTTCGCCGGCCAGCACGCCGATGGTCTGCGAGCGCCGGGTGACCAGGCTCCGGGCGGCGGTGTTGCGGCGATAGCCGAGCCGGACTATGGCCGCCTCCACCTTCCGGCGGGTTTCCGGGCTCACGTTGGGGTGGTTGTTGACCACGCGGGACACGGTTTGGTGCGAGACCCCGGCCAGCTCCGCCACGTCCTCCAGCCGGGGCCTCAGCAAGGGCACCCGGTCAGATCCCGCCGGCCAGTTTGTAGTAGGCGGCGTTCCAGTTCAGGTCCTTCTTGAACTGGCGGATGGTGGTGCCTTCATCGATGGTGAGCAGTTCCGTTTTGGCAATGTCGGCGAAGTCCTCGAACACGTCCAGGCCCACCTGGGTGGAAAGCACGGTGTGGTGGGCCGCGCCGGCGGTGAGCCACGCCGCGGCGGAGGTGGCGAAGTCCGGCTTGGGCTCCCACAGGGCGCGCGCCACGGGGAGGTTGGGCAGGGGCTGGACCAGGGGAACGACGTCGACGGCGTTGGCCACCAGGCGGAAGCGGTCGCGCATGTCGGACAGGGCGACGACGACGCCAACCGAGGCGTCGGCGTCGAACACCAGGCGGACGGGGTCTTCCTTGCCGCCGATGCCCAGCGGGTGGATTTCCAGCCGCGGCTTTGCAGCGGTCAGCGAGGGGCACACCTCGAGCATGTGCGCTCCGAGGATCTTTTCCGAGCCGGGTTCCAGGTGGTAGGTGTAGTCCTCCATCAGGGAGGCGCCGCCGGGAAGGCCTGCACCCATCACCTTGGCGGCACGGACCAGGATGGCGGTCTTCCAGTCGCCCTCGGCACCGAACCCGTACCCGGCGGCCATGAGCCGCTGCACGGCCAGGCCGGGCAGCTGGCGGAGCGCGCCAAGGTCCTCGAAGGAGGTGGTGAAGGCGGCGGAGCCGTTGGCTTCCAGGAAGCTGCGCAGCCCCAGTTCGATCCGGGCGCCGTAGCGCAGCGATTCATGCCGTGCCGCGCCTGCGCGGAGTTCCGGCACCACGTCATACAGGTCCTCGTACTCCGCCACCAGGGCGTCGACGTCGGACTCCGCAGCACCGTGCACGGCGTCGGCGAGCTCGTTGACCGACCAGGTATTCACCGCGACGCCGAACCGCAGCTCAGCCTCGGTCTTGTCGCCTTCGGTGACCGCCACGTTGCGCATGTTGTCGCCAAAGCGGGTGAGCTTCAGGGTGCGTACGGCGGCCCAGCCGGCCGCGGCCCGCTGCCAGGTGCCCACCTGGCGGGCCACCTCGGGGTTGGAAACGTGGCCGACGACGGTCTTCCGGGCAATGCCCAGACGGGACTGGATGTACCCGAACTCGCGGTCGCCGTGCGCCGCCTGGTTCAGGTTCATGAAGTCGAAGTCGATGTCCGCCCAGGGCAGGTCGCGGTTGGCCTGGGTGTGCAGGTGCAGCAGGGGCTTGCGCAGCAGGTCCAGGCCGGAGATCCACATTTTGGCTGGACTGAAGGTGTGCATCCACGCCGTCACGCCGATCACGGAATCATCCGAGTTCGCCTCCAGCGCGGTGCGGCGGATGGCGTCAGAGTCGGTCAGCACAGGCTTCCACACGATCCGCACGGGGACGGCGGACGAGGCATTGAGCTGGTTGGCGATCTCCTGCGACTGGGCCGCCACCTGCTTGAGGACTTCCTCGCCGTAGAGGTGCTGGCTGCCGGTGAGGAACCAGACTTCGTAGCCGTCGAGGGAGGTGTTTGCTGCGGTATTCATGGGTTCTCCTGAAAAGTTTTCATTGGCCGTAGACGTTCTGATAGCGGGCGTAGAGGGAGTCAATGTGGCCCTGGTCGATGGGCAGCGGCTCACCGAGCTGCCGGGAGATATGGACGGTGCGGGCCACTTCCTCGCACATCACGGCCGCCTTCACGGCGGACCGGGCATCCTTGCCAATGGTGAACGGGCCGTGGTTCTGCATCAGCACCGCCGGCGAGCTGGAGTTCTTCAGCGTCTCCACGATGCCGTGGCCGATCGAGTCGTCGCCGATCAGAGCGAAGGGACCCACCGGAATGGAGCCGCCGAACTCATCACCCATCATGGTCAGCACGCACGGGATGGCCTCACCACGGGCGGCCCAGGCGGTGGCGTAGGTGGAGTGGGTATGCACCACACCGCCCACTTCGGGCATGTGACGGTAGACATAGGCGTGCGCAGCAGTGTCCGACGACGGCGACAACGGCGGGTTGCCCCAGTCGACGGTCCCGCCCCCACCAACATTGGTACCCCTCACCGGAGTGCCATGCAGGTCGGTGACAATCATTTGTTCCGGCGTCAGCTCCTGGTAGGAAACACCGGAGGGCTTGATCACCATGAGGTCGGTACCCGGCACGCGGGCGGAAACATTGCCCGCCGTCCACACCACCAATCCGTACCGGGTCAGCTCGGCGTGCAGGGCGCACACTTCCTCGCGGATCCGGGCAATAGTCTGCAGGATTCCGGTTTCGGTTCCCGTTCCGGCGGTCATGCGGAGACCTCCACGGCAGTTTCGGCCTGCGAACCCGACGTAGGGACAACCGTGCCGGCGGCCTTGCGCTGGATGGCCTTGAGCCGGTGCATCACGTCATTGCTGCCGCGGCCGAAGTAATCATGCAGCGTCTTGTACTCCTGGAACAGCTCGTTGTAGGCGGCCACGTTGTCCGGGATCGGGGTGTAGACCTCGCCGGGTTCGGCGCCCATGGCGGCGGCAGCTTCCCGGATGTCCGCGTACTGTCCTGCCGCGACGGCGGCGTGGATCGCCGATCCCAGGGCCGGGCCCTGCTCCGAGCCGATGGTGGACAGCTGCAGGCCGGTGGCGTCCGCGTAGATCTGCATGAGGAGTTTGTTCTTGAGCAAGCCGCCGGCCACGATGAATTCCTTGACCGGGACACCGGCGTCACGGAAGGCGTCCACAATGGTGCGGGTGCCGAACGCGGTGGCTTCCAGCAGCGCGCGGTAGGTGTCCTCCGGCCTGGTGGCCAGGGTCTGCCCCACCACGATGCCGGAGAGCTCGTGGTCCACCAGGACCGAGCGGTTGCCCGAGTGCCAGTCGAGTGCGATCAGGCCGTGCTCCCCGATGGCCTGCTGCGAGGCCAGTTCGGTGAGGTACTCGTGGATCCCCAGGCCGGCGTTTCCGGCAGCCTGGTGGTATTCGGGCGGGACGCCGTATTTGGTGAACCAGCCAAAAATGTCGCCCACGCCTGACTGGCCGGCCTCGTAGCCCCACAGACCGGGCACGATGCCTCCGTCCACGGCCCCGCACATGCCCGGCACCTCACGCAGTTCCGCGCCGTTCATCACGTGGCAGGTGGAGGTTCCCATGATGGCCACCAGCTGGCCGGAGTCCACCGCCTTGGCAGCCGGGGCCGTGACGTGCGCGTCAACGTTTCCCACGGCCACGGCGATCCCCTCCGGCAGGCCGGTCCATGCAGCAGCCTCCGCCGTCAGGGTGCCAGCGGCGTCGCCCAGCCTCCCGATGGTGTGCTCCAGCTTGGAGCTGACAAAGTCCTTGAAATCCGGATTCAGGGCAGCGAGGAAATCCTCCGACGGGTAGCGCCCGTCCTGGTAAATGCCTTTGTAGCCTGCCGTACACGCGTTCCGAACGTATCGGCCGCACAGCTGCCAGACAATCCAGTCGGCCGCCTCCACCCAGTGGTCCATCTCGGCGTAGGCCTCCGGATCCTCTTCCAGCAGCTGCAGCCCCTTGGCGAACTCCCATTCCGAGGAGATCAGGCCACCGTAGCGCGGGAGCCAGTCCTCTCCACGTTCGGCGGCAAGCTTGTTGATCCGGTCAGCCTGCCCCTGCGCTGCGTGGTGGCGCCATAGCTTCACGTAGGCATGCGGGCGGTTGGCGTAGCCCGGCAGTTCATTGAGCGGTGTTCCGTCCGCCTTCACCGGCACCATGGTGCAGGCGGTGAAGTCGGTGGCAATTCCGACGACGGCGGCCGGGTCGATCCCTGCGTCAGCCACCGCCCCGGGAACAGCCTTGCGCAGGACCTCCCGGTAGTCGTTGGGCACCTGAAGTGCCCATTCCCCCGGAAGACGCGCCCCGTCGTCGCCCGCTGTGTCACGCGGCAGGACGTCGGTGACTACGGCGTGCGGGTACTCGTGAACGGCGCTGCCCAATTCCATTCCATCCCGGACCCGCACCACCACGGCACGGCCCGAAAGGGTTCCGTAATCCACTCCGATGACGCAGGGGTCGGAGCTGGAAGTAAACAACGTCTCTGGCATGGTGCTGCCTCCATCCGGGAGGCGGGGCCTCATTACCGGGTTTGTAGGGGTCGTGATCAAGCTAGGTGCTGGAGATAGTGTGAACGCTAACATGACTGGATGTCAAGGATCGATGGCTTGCCGCGCAGACGGCGTGCGTTCGTGGGAGAGGCTTGGTCAGGGAGCGGCGGCCGCCCCCGTGGCGGCGTCTGCCGGCGAGTGCCGGCGCCGGCTCAACATGATGAAGGGCGCGGCCAGCAGCTGCACCACGCCGCCGATAGCCAGTGACGCGGGGTACCCGTAAATATCTGCCGAGCGGCCGAGCAGGGGCTGCACCACCACTCCCCCGCTTGAGCCCATGAGCGAGGCAAAGCTCAGGACCGTTGCCCGCTGTTTCGAGGCGATCATGTCATTCAGGTAGGCCTGGCGCACGGGCGTGCCCGCGGAGGCCACCACTGCCCACACCACCAGCAGCACCAGGGCCAGCCAAAAGCTGTGGGTGGCCAGGAGCACCATCAGGACCACCGAGCTGGAGACCGTGGACGCGATCAGGACCGTGGTCCGGCGGCGGACCTGTTTCCGGACCACCGGAGCCAGCCAGCCGCCCACGATTTCCGCTGCTGCAACAATGGCCGCCGCCAGCCCCGCGATGGCGTAGGCCCTGGGATCGCCGAAGAGCTGCAGGAGATACGGCTGCAGGGCATAGAAGACATAAAACCCCACCCCCTCAGTGAACGGGGCGGCCAGCATCATGAACCGTACCGGTGGGTTCCCCAGTCCGCCGTCCACGGACGCCTTCAGGACTGCCCGGGTGGCCTGCAGCGGGTGGGCCGAACGCTCAGGTGTGAAGCCGACGTCGTGCATGAGCACAAAGGCCACCACGAACATTGCCACGAGCACCGCGACGCGCAGCAGGAAGGGCACCCCCAGGTTGGTTGCCTGGGCTATCACGCCGCCCGCGACCGACCCGGCCAGCATGGCGATGCCAGACACGATCTGGCCGCGGCCAAGGACCGCTTCCAGGCCGCCCTCGTAACCGGAAAAGTGCAGCGCATCCACCAGCCATGCCTCCACGGCCCCGGAAAAGAAGGTGAAGCCCAGGCCCAGCAGTGCGGACACCGCAGCCCACCACCAGAACGGCGCAGACAATTGCCACAGCAGGTAATAGAGGTACGTGGACCCCGCCAGGGTCACGGTGCCCAACAGGAACGACACGCGCCGTCCCCAGCTGTCCGCCACGACGCCTGTGGGAACCTCGAAGAGCACCATCCCTGCGGTGAAGAAGGCGTTCGCGGCGAACGCCTCAAAGTTGTTCAGCCCGGCGTCCAGCAGGAACAGCGTGTTGATCCCCCAGATGAACGAAGCAGCAAGGGTGTTTCCCAGCGTCAGTATGAGGTAGGTGCTCTGGATCTTTCGCGCCGCGGCGTTCACAGGGTGCTCTTTGGCGGTTCCCGCGTGGCGGCGTCAGGACGGAGTGTGGTTGGAGGGGACGGGGTCATGGCGCAGGTACTGCCGCCGGAACCGCCCTGTACCGGCCGTCAGGGCGCGCAGTTCCACCGCGTACCGCAGGAGTTCCTGGTCCGGAACCTCCGCGCTGATCTCCGTCAGCCCCTGGCCTGAGGAGGTAGTGCCTGTCAGGCGCCCGCGGCGGCCGGACAGGTCACTCATCACCGTGCCCACATGTTCGTCCGAAACCGTGATGGACACTGAAGACACCGGCTCCAGCAACTGGATCTTCCCCGCCGCTGCAGCCTCCCGGAGGGCCAGCGCCCCGGCAGCCTGGAATGCCGCATCGGAGGAATCAACGCTGTGCGCCTTGCCGCCCACCAGGGTCACGCGAAAATCCACCATGGGAAAACCAGCTGAAACGCCCTTCTCCATCTGTGCGCGGATCCCCTTTTCGATGGACGGGATGAAGGTACCGGGGATGACTCCGCCCACGGTCTTGTCCACGAACTCGAACCCGCCTCCCCGCTCCAGCGGCTCCACTTCGATATCGCACACCGCGTACTGGCCGTGGCCACCGGACTGTTTGACGTGCCGGCCATGGCCGGACGCGGGAGCCGCAAAAGTTTCCCGCAGCGGGGTCACTACCTCCACGGTATGCAGTTTCACTCCCTGTTCCCGCAGCCGGTCCAGGACCACCTCGGCATGCGCCTCGCCCATGCACCACAGCACCAGCTGGTGCGTCTCCGCATTCCTGTCCACACGAAGCGTGGGGTCCCCTGCCGCGATCCGGCCAAGGCTGCGGGCCAGGGCGTCCTCGTCGCTGCGGGAATCGGCTTCCACGGCAACAGGCAGCAGCGGCTCCGGCATTTCCCAGGTTGCCAGCAGCAGCGGGTTCTCCCGGGCCGAGATGGTGTCGCCGGTTTCGGCGCTGCCCAGCTTTGCCAGGGCACACATGTCCCCCGCCACGCAGAAGGGAACAGGCCGCAGGGTGGCGCCCAGTGGCGAGTATAGATGCGTGATGCGTTCATCGGTGTCGTGGTCCTGGTGGCCGCGGTCAGCCAGGCCGTGGCCGCCGACGTGAACCGGCGAATCCTCGCTCAGCGTCCCGGAGAAGACCCGCACCAGGCAGATGCGGCCCAGGAAGGGATCGTTGGAGGTGCGGACCACCTCGGCAGCGAGCGGACCGGACGGATCGCATTCCAGGGTCCCGCCCGGCTCCCCCGCAAGGTCCGTCGTGTCGGGGAGGCTGCGTTCAACGGGCGCCGGGAAGGCCCGCACCAGCAGGTCCAGCAGTTCCGCGGTGCCCAGCCCAGTGACGGCGGACGTGGGCAGCACCGGAAAGAAGGACCCGCGGGCGACGGCGGTTTCCAGGTCGGTTGCCAGCGCTTCGGTGTCGATGTCCCCGCCTTCGAGGTAGCGGTCCATCAGCGTCTCGTCTTCGCTTTCGGCGATGATTCCCTCGATCAGGGCACCCCTGGCAGTCTCCGCGTCCGAAAGCTCGTCCGGCGCTGCTGCCCGGATCCCGGGTGTTCCCTCCCCCGGGGAGTACTCCCTGACTTCCTGCGACAGCAGGCCCAGCAGGCCTGTGACCTCACCCCCGGTCCGGACCGGGACGCACAGCGGCAGCACGCCGTCGCCGAACGCTTTCCGGCAGGCGGCCAGGGCGGCGTCGTAGTTTGCCCGCGGATGGTCCAGCCGGGTGATGACGACGGCGCGTGGCAGCCTCATGTGCCCGCACTCGCCCCAGAGCGCGGTGGTGGTGGCGTCGATCCCCTCGACGGCGGACACGACGAAAAGTGCCCCATCGGAAGCCCGGAGTCCCGCGCGTAGCTCACCGATGAAATCGGGATAGCCCGGCGTATCCAGGAGATTAACCTTGGTGTCATCCAGCATGAGCGGAACCAGGGACACCGTGACGGACCGTTGCTGGTGCACGGCAGCGGGGTCGGAGTCGCTGACCGTGGTGCCGTCCGCGATGGAACCCTTGCGGGTAATCATGCCGTTGGCGGCGAGCAGGGCCTCGATCAGCAGCGTCTTCCCGGCACCGGAGTGCCCCACCAGGGCCACGTTCCGAATCCGGGCCGGGTCCTGGGCCGCGATGGCGCCGGCCTGGTCCGCCCGCTTGGAATCAGGCCCGTTCCTGCCGGCCGCCCGCGCTGACTCCCTGGTGCTCTTGACCGACATTGGAACCTCCTGGCATCGTTGCCGACCGGACCGGACGTGTCCTCTGATTCGACACCTTGGCGGACGGGACGGCAAGAGCGGAGGCTATTTACTGCGGGCTTTGCGGGTGGCGGCGTCGTTGGCCTTTTGCAGTGCCCGGACCAGTTGTTCCTTGTCCATCCTGGACCGGCCTTTGACGTCCAGTTCCTTGGCCAGCTTGTAGAGGTGTTCCTTGGAGGCGTTGGCATCGACGCCGCCGGCGGTGTGTTCTGACGAGCGGACTCCCTGCTCTGCGCGCTTGTCGGAGGGGCCGCGTTGTTCCTTGGGTTCCCAGTGGTCGCCCACCTTCTCGTAGCTGTGCTTCAAGGAAGCGTACGCCGCGCGGGCGGCCCGTTGTTCGTCCTGGCCGTAGGACTCCAGGGCGGAGTCGTAGGTCTTCGCGAACGTATCCTGCGCCTTCTGGTCAGAACGCTGCAGGGTCGAGGGAATTTCGTCCTTGCGGGCATGGTGGTTCTTGCCGGTCTTGGGCATGGCACCCATCCTCCTTTAGTCAGCACGCTGATCATTCGGATGGATCCAGCTTAGACCCGGAGGTGGTATGGAGCCCCCTGTCGGATTCGAACCGACGACCCCCGCTTTCGATCCGACTGCCCAATACGAGTGCGAAAGTAGTCCAAAAAGCCCGGAATCTAGAGGTTTTTGCAGCTTACGACAAGCGGTGAATAGCGGTCGTTTGTCGTTGATTATGGTGAGTTAATGGTGAGTCGGTGGCATCGTGCTCGACTATCGGCGGCTGCCGTGCTCGGCAGAGGCAGCGGCCCCCGGCGAAGCTGGGTCCTTTCCACGAAGAGCCCCTTTCGTCGGGCTTGGCGCCATCCGCTGCGATACCCTCATCAGAAATGCTGTCAGGCTCACTCCTAGCGTGCCGCCATGCAGCCACTTGACCGTGAGCAAGTGAAAGAATGGCCGTTGCTTGTCATTCGGATAGTTCATCGTCGCTGGGCGGGCCCTCCATGCAACCAGGGCGCTTCGCGCCGCTCGCAGTCCAAAACTTCGTTCGGCGCTCCGTCGTCGCTTATTTCCTCACGGATTTTTGGACCGCTCACGGTTCCCCAAGTTGCACTCCTGCCCCTAAACCCAGCGGTGGATCCCCTATCAGAACGACGCCGAAATCCTATGACGAGCGGCTGTCACTTAGGCCTTCTTGAAACCTGTTGCTTATGCCGAGGCATAGTGCGGTTGCTTTCCTGGAGAGGCCGGATTGCGGGCGCTCCTGGCCAGGGAGGATTGTTATCCGTTCCACCTCCACGCGTCAGCCTTGACTGACCACGAGGGAGGGAGGACACGTCTGTTGCCGACCATGAACGATCAAGGCCCCTTGCGTACTCCGCGGGCACGGTTCGCCCGGGCGGGGACCGAGAGCGCGGGATCACTTCCGCTGGATGCCAAGTGAAGCCTTGCGCCGGCAGCTGCCCCTGCGAAAGACTCGGGGAACGCATGCTGAATTGATGGAAATTTGGAGCGGGATACCACTATAAAGCGCCGGCAACGATGCCGACGCGTAGTGGCGGCAATGACGCAGCCTCGGATATCCCGCATACCGGAAGGATCGCAATGGCAGGAATGTTCGAACTGTTTGTGGACGCAAAATCAGCCTTCAGGTTCCGGCTGACAGCCCCGGACGGCACCGTGATGGCAGTATCCAAACCCTTTGAAACCAAAACCGAGGCCGTGGCAGGTATCGCTGCCGTTCGCGAGTATGCAGGAATGGGTCTGATCACCGACTCCTGCATGACCCTCAATGAAATCGATCGACGGGCCCACGATGACCCGGCCGCGCCTGCCGCGGACTCACTGAAGGTCCCCAAGATTGACTTCCACACCCGCGCGAGGGCGGTCCGCCGCCCCGTCTCCGGTCCGCGCTGGGCCGGGGCAGTTCACAACCTTTCCTGAACAACTGGGAAGGACCTCTTCCACCCTCGCCAGCACATTGACCTGTATCAACTGTCGGCTCTTTACGATGCTTGGGAGGTAGTCGTCAAGGTTACCGGGAGAGGCAACGCTGGCTTCGCCGGCGGCAGTGGAGCCGCCCCATATTGCTGGCTATTAATCTTGAGGGAATCTTGATTGGGTGCGAGCACCCGCTTGATCCTCATCTGGGAGAGTGTCACGGGTCAGGTCAAGCAGAGCGCCTGGTCCTTAGGCTGTCGTCGGTTCCGCGCGCTCATGATTCATGAGGATCCGTTTGGAAACCACCGTCAACATATATGGTGAACAACGACTGGGGGCCGCTGAGACGCTGGGAACAGCGGGGGCTGAAGCGGGCCGTTCTGCGGCGGCCGCCTGTGGCGACAACCCGATTCTCGACCTGCAGAGTCTGTGGGACATCGCCGACGATACTGGCGGCCCTGCTCTGGCCCTTCGATTTCTCAGCGACTTCTTCAGTTTGCAGCCGGTTCGACTGTCGCGGCTCCTTGCCGCTCTGACTGCCGAGGAGCCCGCGGCATCCGTTGATTCCGTACTGAGCCTGCAGACTGCTTCGTCCATGGCAGGGGCAACGGAAATCGCCGAGCACTGCGCGCGTATCTTGCCACTTGTCGTGGCCCGTGACTTCCCGCGTGCGCGGGAGCAGGTAGCGGCTCTGGAACGCAGTGTCGACGTTTTGGTGGCTGCGTCTCCCATGCTGCTGGCGCACGCCGAGGCCCGGCTTGGCGCCATGGGTGCCGTGGCTGCGATTTCTCCCTAGGTTGACGGAACATCGGTTATCGGCTCTCGGTGGTGGTCGTTCGACAGGAGGCCCGGTCGTGAAATTGGTGACGATCTAACAGGGACCCAGGCGAGTGTGAAGGTCCGTCTTTGGGGTCCTTCGGGAATCGGCAGCTTGACGCCGAGATTACTTAGGGGCCGACAATGCGCCAGAGCTGGGCGGCAAAACTATCGGCGCCCACATCGGCTGTTACAACAGTAGCGAGGGCAACAACAAGGGAAGCAATGGAGACCCGGAGGGCAAGCCGGCTTACCTTGTAACTATCGGCTGAGGCCAGGGTTTCTGCGAGGGCCGAATTGGGAGCAAAAGACCCCCACGTCTGTTTGCTCAATCGCGGGGGTCGTTCTACAACTAGTCCGAGGATTACGGAAAGCGGATTGTTGCTTCTGCAAAAGTAGTACCGCAGATGTTAGTTTCCAAATTGGCTCGCTCACGCACTTTCCTGTTGGCCGGTGAGCTCAGCATGGCGCGTTTGGGGTTATCTAGCCTGGCATGGTGGGAATTTCCGCACGCGAGCATCTGCCTTTCCCGTGATCACGGGGCCGACTGGTGCTGCTGCGCTGAATAAGTTCTGGTTCCACCACCAGCGTCCGGGGACCTTCCCCTCCCCCGAGTACCGTGAGCATCATGTCCATGCAGCGCTTGCCCAGTTCTTCGAAGCCTTGCCGGACCGTGGTCAGCGGCGGCCTGAAGTAGGCGGATTCCGGCTGGTCGTCGAAGCCCACCAGGGAAACGTCGTTCGGTACGTCCAGACCTGCTTCCTTCAGTGCGCGCAGGACCCCGAGGGCCATCTGGTCGTTGGCGACGAAGAGGGCAGTGGTACCGCGGCCGGCCGCAATTGTCCGCCAGATCCGGTAACCGCTGCCCAGCACTCCAGTCTCCTTCGAAAAGGAGACTGGAGTGCGGGGAGCCCGGCGGCCTGAAGGGTGAACTGCCTTAGGCGGGCAACGGGCAGACGTGCACGATTTAGTAATTGGCCTCAACGCTTTCCCCAAGCCGCCGAGTGACCTGGTGCGAACACACTCTGCCTCCCTTAAGGGACCCGCTATCACCCTGCAATCACAGGCCACCCATGCCCGCCACCGGTCCAAGAAGTACGCAAGTCCGGCTCGGAGGAGCGTGAGCACCTACCCGAAAGGGGTGCTCCTGCGGTGGGGGCTCGCCGCGGCTTCGAGACAGCGGTCGGCATCGGGCTGACTGCCGGCCCGGATGTACTCGTGGGCCGCCTCGCGGAACATCGCCCACGATTGCTCATCCGCGCCCTCGGCCTGGCGAAGGATGCCTCGGGCTTCCCACACTGCGCCGCTCCACAGGCCTCCTTGCCACATACCTGCGATTCCTTCGGCTCTGCTGAGGAAGGAGTGCGCTTGATCAAGTTCGCCGGCCCGTGCGCAAGCCGCCGCCGCACTGGTCAGGTAGCCCATCGAGCAGGGCTCGCAGGAACGCATCGCGCTCAGGTCCCGATCGGCGAGCCGCACGACGGCGAGGGCCTTCTTCGAATCGGCAGCTGCCTGAATCATGGTTCCAAAGACACGCACCAACAGGTGGGTGGCAAGTTCTGATCGGACAGCGAAAGAGCGCGCCCGGCTGAGCAGCCGGTTCGCGTCGAACTTCCGGCCGCCGATGAGCGCGACTTCGGCCAGTCTCTGCCGCGAGAGGGCGGATCCGGAAAGACACCCTTCGCGGTCATTCGCCTCCGCCGCCTGGGAGAGATCCTTCTGAGCCTCGGTAAGGTGTCCGGCAAGCAACTCGGCCTCGCCAAGCATGAGTTGCCCCAGGGCGGCACCGCTTCCCGAGCCTGCCTCCGCAGCGATCCTCATCATTTGACGGGCGAAGTCAGCAGCGATGGCGTAACCATCAGGCCCTGCGAGGTGGTACTCGGCGAGACAGAGGTGCGCGTCGTAAACGATGGGCTCCATGTTGGCCCGCATGCGCATGGACTCGCCGAGTTCCTCGGCGAAACGCTCGCGCCAGCGGCCTTGGGCCGTAGCGACCTTGGCGAGGATCACAGCGGCTTCTCCGAGCTCTCGGCCTAAGCTGGAGTCAAGGGCGATGGAACGCGCTTCCTCCGCTGCGCGCTCCGCCTCCTTGAGGTCGTTACGGTTCAGATGCACCAAGGCCCACGCGAGCAGGGCGTGGGCACGTTCGGCCTGGGTCGGCTGGAGCGCTCCTTCGGCGCTCAGGACATCCTCGTAGAGAGCGATCGTCGACCGGTCCGGCCCGACGCCCAAGTGGTCACGGAGTGCCCCGCGCAGCCGCTCGAACCGCCGGATCGCCTCTCTGCGTTCGCCCGCGTTCAGATGGGCGCGCATGAGTGCACGGGCCGCCTGCTCGTCGGTAGGGTCTTCGTCGAAGAGCCGCTGCCACATTTCCCCCACGCGCAGAAGATCCAGATACAGCTGGCGCAGACGCTGCCGTGGCTCCCCCAGCCAGGACTCGTAGCGGTCGTCGGGAAGGAGTTCGCCGTAGTAAAGATTCGCGGCGGCCCGGCAGGCCGAAAGATTACCCGCAGCCAGCGCTTGGCGTGCTGCACCCTCGAAGCCCTCGACGTCGCTGTGGACCTGGGCGCCAGGCCAGAGAACGAGCACCCCCTGATGGCTCACCACGGCCTGCGCGTCTGCTGTGGCGCGCCGGACGAAATACAGGGCCTTGCGGAGGTTTGTGCCCGAGGCTTGGGGACTACTCTCGGGCCAGAGAGCCTCCATGACCTGCGACCGGTGCAGCCGTACGTCAGGGGAAAGCACGAGCAGCTTCAGAACATCTGCTGCCCGACGACTTCGCCAAGCATCCCCGGGAACCAGCTTGCCGTCGACGGCTACGGCAAACTTCCCCAGGACCTGGAAATCCACTTCCTTCACTACTGCGATAGTAATCGACAGCCCCGGCTCCCGACAGCGTTCACAGCGGAACGTTTGCGGAACGGTGCCCACCGTAGCGTGAGCAGAAAGAAGCCGAATCGAGAACGAACCCAAGAGGAGGGGCCATGCTCTCCCAAGATACGAACAACAGCCTGCCGGGAGGCCCTCCCGCGGCTGGGCCGCGCGAGGTCGCGGCCGCTTTTCTGAACGCCCTGGGCGCCCGCGAATTCACGAAAGCCCAATCGCTGCTCGCCGCGGACATCCAGTTCAGGATGCTGGTCCCGGGCAGACTCATGACAGATCAGGGTGCACACGCCACCATCCGCCGGTTTAGTGGCTGGTTCGCGGGGGCCGACCAGTTCCAGATGCAGGTCTCCAGCGCCCAAGAGATCGAAGGCCGTGCGGTGGTGACGTACCGCTTCCGGCTCCACGATGTGAGGGGATGGCTGCTGCTCGAGCAGCACCTGATGCTCGACGTCGGCATCGACGGTCGCATCGAAGCGATTGATCTGCTCTGCTCGGGCTTCCGTCCAAGCACCGTGGACGAGCCGGATCACGTGCACCCGTACGACGCCGGTAACCTCGGGTGCGCCGACGGTCTCGCCCGAAAGTTCCGCGAACAGATCCAACACATCCCAATCGGCGACGTGCTCTTGATCAGCACCCGCGATCCGGCTGCCAAAGAGGATCTGCCTTCCATGGCCCGTCTGATGGGCCACGTTGTTCATTCGATCAAAGCACCAGGAGACGGACGCCTGCTGGTGAGTGTGGAAAGGGGACGATGAGATGAGCGAGAAGCTGATCTTCAACTGCACCGACGGAAAGGAAGAACCCGAGCGCGCCACGCTTCCGTTTGTCGCCGCGAACGTGGCCGCGGCCGCAGGCCAGGATGCCATCGTGCTGTGCACGATCGAAGCCGTGTGGCTCGGGACCAAAGGCGGAACCGATGGAGTGGCCCAGCCCGGGCTGCCGGAGCTCGGCGACTTGTACACCGAGTTCATCGATAACGGCGGACAAGTATGGCTGTGCGGGGCGTGCGCCAAACCCCGAGGCATCACCGAGAAGCAACTCGAGAAGGGGTCAATCATCGTCGGAGCCGCCAAGGTCGTGGAGGAAGTCCTGGCCGGAGCCAAAACGATCGCGTTCGCCTGACCCTCCACGCCAGCTCCGGATGATGCCTGAGAGCCGCCGGCACGGCCGGATTCACATTGACCTTGATTGTGTAAATGGCATAGCACGGGTTTAGGAACACGGGTTGTTCTGCTGAACTGAAAGCAACCCCATTTGCGGATATCCTCCGTATCTCACACCCTCACGTTTTACCTCGGTTCACCCCTGGTGCTGGCGTGTGGTGGCCTGGGCAGGCTTAGGCTTGTTGGCGGGCTGGCGGTGTCAGGCGACCCGTCCGTGTTCGCGCATCGGGCACCGTACTTCTGTTTTGACTGATGGTCAGCCGGCCCGCATTCAGCCGTTTGCTGCCGACTTCTGATGGCCGCGCCACCAACAACGGCGTCGCCCTCCTCGGCGTACTCGAGGAGCCTTTCCATTCCCGGCCGCTCGATCGCCGCCTCGCTACCGCAGGCAGCACCGGCGAAGACGCCCGTTTCTGCACGCCAGCGGCAACCAGCGCGTCCAGCCGGTGCTGACGTCCGGGCCTGAAGCACTCACGCGGGTATAACCCAGTAGCCTCACAAGGAAATTCTGGCTCCAAAAGCCAGCAAGCTGCCACCAGTGAAACGGCTACGAACGCTGGACGAAAGTAGCGACCGCCCGCGGGGTGGTTCCTACTTGGAGATCTCAAGAGCCGAACTGATGCAGGTTGTTCTTGTAGGCAAGTTCCTTGGAGAACGAGTCCTTGACCCGGTCAAATAGCTTCTCCATAGCCCGATCAGCCTGCTCAGGAGAGAGCGAGATGTCGTCACTGACCATAGAGCCTCCGCCGAGGTCAATGCGGATGTCGGTATCCGCACGGCCTGGAAGGGGGACGCGCCCGAAGCTTTTGGCTCAAGGGGCCAACCGGCTCCGGGCCGGGCTGGGGGGATGGTCGGGGTACGGCCCCACAGGGACAGGGCCGCGAGCCGAGGAGGTAGCCCGCCCGCGGGACGGGCAAACGGCAAAAGACGAAGTCTGGCAAACCCGCGATATTGAGGTTACCCTGATTTACATGAAATCTGGTGCGTCCGTCCGGAGTTACGTGATGACGAAGCGGGCCGAGTCCGCGGCGGCTACCGCGGAGCGGATCCTTGACGCGGCGGCGGCTGAGTTTGAGGCGGGCACGCCTATTGCGGGGATCACGCTCGATGCCGTTGCCGCCCGCGCGGGGGTAAGTGTCCAGACGGTGTTGCGGCGCTTTGGGGACAAGGAGAAGCTCTTCTCCGCGGCAGCCGAGCGCCAGGCGGCAAGAGTCGCCACGGAGCGGGATGCAGCGGTGCCGGGCGACCTCGCTGGCGCCGTCGCCAACCTCGCCGCGCATTATGAACGGGACGGGAACCTCGCCCTGCGGCTCCTCGCGGAGGAGGCCTCGTCACCGTTCATGGCGGCTGTTACGGCCGGCGGCCGCGCGTACCACCGGTCCTGGTGCGCGCAGGTGTTCGGGCCGTTCCTTGACGGGCTCGGCGACGACGCACGAGAGCGCCGCCTGGCCCAGTTCGTCACAGTGTGCGACGTCTACGTCTGGAAGCTCCTCCGGCACGACGCCGGGCTGGACCCCAAGGCGTACATCCAAGCAATCCTCGAGCTCCTCAAACCCCTCACCCGGAGGACATGATGTCCCGCATCCTCGCCTACACCTCCCCCGCCATCGGCCACCTTTTCCCCATGACCCCGCTGCTCCTTGAACTCACCCGGCGCGGGCACCAGGTGCATGTGCGCACCCTCACCGACCAGGTCGACCTCCTGCGCGGTCTCGGACTCGCAGCGGAGCCCATCGACGAACGGATCGCCGCGATCGAGCACCGCGACTTCGGTACCAGGAGCACCCTCGAAGCTCTCTCGGCCTCTGTGGAAGTGTTTGTCCGGCGGGCAGCCCTCGACGGCGCCGACCTCGCCGCGGCAATCGCCTCAACATCCCCCGATGCTGTGATCGTCGACTTCAACTCCTGGGGAGCCCGCGCGGCCGCCCAGGCCTGGGGCGGCCCCTGGGCCGCGTTCTGCCCCTACACCCCGCCGGTCACCTCACGGGGAGTGCCTCCATTCGGTCCCGGACTCCCACCGCTTGAAGGCCCTCTCGGACGTGTCCGGGACGGCCTGCTGCGTCCCCTGGTCATGGGACAGCTCGAAAAGCGGTTCCGCCCGGGCATCAACGGGATTCTCGCCGCCTATGGCATCCCACCGGTCGTAAGCGCGGACGGGTTCTTCCGCTCCGCACCCCTGACCCTGGTGACGACCTCGGAACCCTTCGAGTACCCACACCCCGACTGGGCACCCGACATCCGCCTCATCGGCGCCCTCCCATGGGAACCCCCAGCTGAGGCGCCGGCATGGATCCAGGAGCCGGGCGACCCGTTCGTCCTCGTCACCACCTCCTCCGAATACCAGGCCGATGAAGCCCTCGCCCGTGCCGCTGTCCAGGGGCTCGGCGCGGAGCCCTACCGTGTTGTCGTAACCATGCCCGCCGGTCCCGCTGACCTCGGGCCGCTGCCGGCCAACGTGCGCGTCGAGCGGTTCATCCCGCACGGGCCAGTCCTCTCACACGCAACCGTGGCCGTGACCCACGGCGGGATGGGTGCCACCCAGAAAGCGCTCAGCGCCGGCGTCCCCTGTGTCGTCGTACCATTCGGACGGGACCAACTCGAGGTAGCCGCCCGGGTCAAACACGCAAACGCCGGAGTCCGACTCCCCAAAAACAAACTCACCCCCGAACGGCTACGCAACGCCGTCCGCCGCGCCGCACGAATGACCGACGGCGCCCACAGGATCGCCGCCGGCTACCGGGCCGCGGGCGGAGCACCCGCCGGAGCCACGGCGCTCGAGGCACTCACCACTCAGAAAGTCCCAAGCCAAAAGGAACCCTGAAATATCCACTCGCCTCCCTTGCTTTCCATACCCCTGAACACGGACCTGCAAAGAACGCTCCCCCACCCACTCATCGCCCCTGCCCACCCCACAACAAAGTGAAGCCTCTCCGGAAAAGTTCCGACTGATGCTCATGATTGCCCTCACGCTCGTTACAGGTGTGGTTGACGCGGTCGGATACCTTGGACTTGATCACGTCTTCACCGGAAACATGACCGGCAACGTGGTGATTCTTGCGATGTCGTTGGCCGGGGCGGCGAACCTGCCAACTTTGGGCCCACTGGTAGCACTCGGCGCCTTTCTCCTCGGCGCGGCGGTCGCCGGATCTACGCTCCAGTCAAGCCCGAAAGGCTGGAACCGCAGGGTCACCCTCCTTCTCACAGCGGGTTGTATCGCATTGACGGGAACCGCCACCATCTCTCTCATCCTGGAAGACGTCAGCCGGCATTCCATTGGTGTCATTATTGCCGCCGTTATCGCCATGCACATGGGCTCCCAGGCCCTGATTGCGCGGCATTTGGGCGTACAAGACATGACCACAGTGGTCATTACTTCCACCATGACTTCCCTCGCCGGAGAGTCACTTGTGGGCAAGCAACGGCCCCGGATACTCAACCGACGGCTGGGCGCTGTCCTCGCTATGTTCGCCGGGGCCGCCATCGGAGTACTCCTGCTCCAGATCCATTTCAGCGTCCCGATCAGCCTCGGCATCGCCGTCACCGCCGCTGTGACGGTCCTGGGGAGCCGCCGCTGGCATTGATGCGGCACATCCCACCGGCCATACCGTTCCGCGGAGCACGGACGATGGGGGAATCGATCGCAGCTTCACCGACATGTGTCCAGGCGGCCTGGCGCCGAACGCTCGTTGTCAAAAAGCGCTGTTCTTCGGTCAGGTCCCGCCCTGATCCGACGCAACCAAAGCGGCCTTTTGGGCTGGTTAAGCCGGACTCAACAGCGAAGCCGGGCGGTCTTAGGTGTTGGCGAATCTACATCAATACCGGCGAACTCATGCCTCAGTCCCCACTGCCGCCGGAACGTGAGCCTTGCGTGGAATTCCGCGTTGGCCCCATGAGAGCGCGGCGCGCCTTCAACGTGCAGGAGGATGCAGGGCCGGCGTACCGCGAAGTCACGCGTGGGACCTTCGTGTACTTCTGCGAACCCCGCAAACCCGCGGCAACGCGGATCAAACGAGAACACCAATGCCATGCTGGAGTGGTCCACTCCCTTGGGGGTTGCCGAAGTAGGGGCCAGGTTTCAAAAAAGTCTCTTGCGGTGGCCATCCTGATCGCTTGTGGCCGCGAACAACTGTGCGTAGGACCGTCTCTGTCGCGTGCGCGGCACGGGATGTTTGCCGCTGTAGCCAAACGGCGGCGTCTGACGCACGCAGCGAAAAGAGCCGCCATGGCCACCCCGCACTACGATCAGTTCCTCTTGGATGCGACAATCAGGGATCCGGAGTCCGGATCCAATCTCTGTCCCGACACCCTCTACGGCCTGTACACGAGCTGGTGCCACCTCAACCGCCGGGAACCACAGACAGAAAAGGTGTTCTGGTCAGCAATGCACACCCGTATTGACCCACAGCCAAACGGACTACGAATGAGAGGCGAAGCTGCGGCGGACTACCTCCTCAGCAGTTATCCCGCTCTGGTCTGACCCGACAGTGCCGCGATCCGCTGAATCCTTGGACGGTTCCCGGTTCAGCAGGACCGGCCGGCTGGCTAAAGTCCCGCCGCTGAAAGGTCAGGGGGCAGCGGCGGGACTTTGAAGCTAGCCCAACCACGGAAACCATAGGACAAGCACGGAAACGCTTGTTGTCTGGGAGTCCGTGAACCGCGCGCTGCTACACGCCCGATCCAGTGTCCCTTACGCTCCTCAATACGTGATCAAGATCAGCTGCGGATTTCCCAAGTCAGTCGTGAGACCCACCCCTTCCATTCGAGGGCCCGGGAGTGGATGTGTAGCGTCGTGCAACCGATCGTGTCAGCCTTCGTGACCGCCTCATTCTTGGGCCGATTAATGTCAGCACTGCCTGCCGCGTCGTATCCGATAACTTTGAATCTCTTGCCCGGGTTGGAGTGCCATGTGCATCATTGACCAATGACCAGGAAGTACCGGTGGCGAATCGTCGTTTCTAACGGCCTTGGCCTCACCGCAGTCTGGGTCGGTATGGCCACCAGCAAGGCCGAAGCGCAGTCGCTCGCCCTAGCAGATCACCCTGGATGGTTCATTCAGGAATCCGGGCCTGCTGCGGCGCCCCATTAACGAAACCCGACCGGTGTCAGAGGCCGGGAAGGCGAGCTTCTCCGCGACGGAGTCCCCATTATTGGCGTTTGGTTTGTCTAGGGTAGGCCGACAATGCCCTTCAGTGCGGGCTGCTGCTCGAGCTGGGGGTGCCAACCAAACCCTGAGATTCGCAATGTAGCTTTTGGATACGGAACTCCGGCCTACCGCTCTTTACCGCGGTTTCGCTACACAGTTCATGGGACACCGAGAACCGCAGCCGGCGCCTACTCGCAGTTAGCTCTTGCATCTCATGTGTCACAATGTAGCGTTTACTCACGGAACCCCGGCTTTACCGCTCTTTTGCCGGGGTTCCGCTACCACATGCTTGGAGCTACCGCGAGCCATAGCTGGCGGCCCTACTAGCAGTTGGCTTTGGCAGGAATCATCAACTTGACAGAATCTTCATTGTCGGCTTAAAAACGACGGAAGTAGAAGTCGCTTCAGTCAACGCCCGTCCTGATACGAAGCCAGCCGTTCTGCCGCTGCCTGGCCGGACTGCCGGAGCAATCACAGTGGATCCATGGGCATCTGCCCGACTCTGATGTCGGCACGTCCCGTTGCAGGATTGTTCTACATAATGGGCGGTCAGGTCGGATTTGGTGAGCGTTGAAGGTAGCTCTGGCATCCCAGGCGCTCCCGAAACAGCCGTTGGAGCAAATGGAACGGGTTAGCCAACTTGCCGGCGTCAACGGGTCGCTGAAGGCCTTCGCCTCGCCGACCAGGCGTGGCGGAAGGTTTAGAGGAGCCCGGCTTCTGTCATCAGGTCCGTGACCTTCTCGCTGTTGAGTTTGGCTGGGTCTATCGAAGGTGCCTGAAGGTCCTTGAGGGGTACGAGTTTGGGATTGGCTGGCACGTCGGAGCCAACGGTGTATTCAAAGGAGTCACCGGTCTGGAGGACCTGCTGGCCCTCTTTGCCCGTGATGAACTTCAGGAACTGCTGGGCCTGGGCTTGCTTTTTGCTGGAGGCCAGGACGGCGCCTCCGGAGACGCTGACGAACGCGCCGGGGTCCTGGTTCTTGAAGTAGTGGAGATCAACGTTCTTGCTGTTTTCTCCGGTCTGGGCCTGGTCCACGAAGGAGTAGTAGTGGTAGAGGACACCTGCCTCCACCTCGCCGGCGTTCACAGCAGCGAGCACCGGGGTGTCGTCCTTGTAGGACTGGAAGTTGCTTTTCGCCGCCTCAAGCCAACTCCGGGTCGCGTCCTCTCCCTTGAGCGCAAGCATGGCGCTGACGATGGCCTGGAAATCGGCTCCTTCGGTGGAGGCGCCGATGCGTCCTTTCCAGGCCGGGTCCGCGAGGTCCATCAAGGACTTGGGCAGCTGGTCGGGAGTGAGCTTGTTCTTGTTGTAAGCCAGAACGGTCGAGCGTGCCGCGATGCCCGTCCAGTCTCCCGTGGAGGGCCGGTACTGTGCCGGCACCTGGGCCAGGGTTGCCTGGTCCACCGGGGCGAGCAAGCCTGCCCCTTCGACGCGGACCATCGCAGGGGAATTTTCCGTCAGGAAGACATCCGCCGGTGAGTTCTTCCCCTCCTCGGTGAGCTGGTTGCTCATTTCCAGGTCGTCACCATTCCGCAGCGTGACCTTGATTCCCGTTTCCTTGGTGAAGGCCTCCACCCATGCACCGGTCAGGTTCTCGTGCTGCGCGTTGTAAACGACAATGCTGTCACCCCCGGACCCCGCGCCAGCGGTGGAACCCTCGGTGGCGGACCCGGCGCTTCCGGACCCAGTGGGGGCGCCCCCGCAAGCCGAAAGAGCCAGCAGGGCGGCGGCGGCGGCCAAGGCCGCTGCGGGTTTGATGAGGAAGTTCATGGTGGCCTTTCGAGGACTCCGGTTCCGTACCGGAGCTACTGGGAGGGGACAGGTTGTTCACGGACACGACACACCGGTCTTGGAACCGGGAAGACTGGCGAGGTCGCCCCCGCCGAAGGGTTTGAAGGTGCTCCGCCGTACTCTTTGAATCCTCCCGCCGGAATAAATTGCAAAGGTAAGGCAAACCTAAGAATAATAACATCAGGCCGATGTTGCGTAATTCGGGAGCACTCGAAGACGGACTGTTACAGCGTCCATGGTCAGCACGCCTCATACGGAAGCTTGAATCGATGCTCCTCCCCCGGGACGGCTGCATCAGATGAACACTCCAGGCCCCGCGCCCTGCACCTGCGCTCCTGCGGAATTCCTTGACGCCATCACTCCGGCAACTTGTGGAAACCGCGCCTGGGGCGTTGCCTGCTCCAGCCGGCAAAAGTCGGTACGGGCGCGGCGGTCCACGTGGCCGTTCGTCAGCCGGGAGCGGCCAGCCCATCCCCCGTGACCCCGCGTACACCACCACGAATGGACTGCATTCCCGCCGTGTCTTGGTGAAGTCTTCGAACCTCCGAGCGTTCGAAACAGTCCCGAAACACTCATAGTGGAACATGGAAGATCGACCAGAAGTAATCCAGGACGGGACGGGAGCGGCAAAATGGGCATCAGGCGACGTCAGTTGGGCGCCGGGGGCCTTTGTGTTCTCGCGCTGACAGCAGGTGCATCGGTGCCGACACACCCGGCCAGCGCGGGTGCTCGGCCGATGCGTGTCGTCGTCATCGGTGACTCTCTGAGCACCGGTTGCGGGACCTCTCCGCAGCTCGCCTGGCCGGCGCTGTTCGGCGCCGACTCCCGCTTCAAGGGCAACGTCAATATCATCAACGCGGCGGAAAACGGCAGCGGCTACCTCAGCCAGGGAGACTTCCAAGGGACGTTCGGCACACAGGTCAACAGCTTCGTGACGGCCGACACCGATACCGTAATTTTGTTTGGCTCCGAAAATGACATCGGCTACGCCCCGGACGCAGTGCGCGACGCGGCCACCACCACGATCAACACTGCCAAGACCACTGCCCCCTACGCCCGTGTCATCGTCATCGGACCGCCGTCCTATACGCCCGAACCCGAGCCCGAAAGGCTTCAAGTACGCCACGCAATAAAGGCGGCCGCAGTCGACGCGAAGGCCCAGTTCGTAGACCCCATCTCCGAATCCTGGATATCCGGTCAGGTAGACGAACTCATCGGTCCCGACGGCGATCACCCAACCGAAGCCGGACAGCACTACCTGCTCGAACACATGCAACGGCTGATCGGCGACCCCGGCGCGCAACTTGCCAAGGCGAACGAGGCCAGCAGGACATAGGCTGCTGCTTCTGCGTGGATTTCCCCCGCAGGCCCGTTCCGCCCGCTACAGGACAGCGGTCCGGGCACTTTCCAAAGAAGACCGCTGGGCGGAAAGCCTGTATCTCGTCAACAGATCCCGTGATCCCACCGGGGGGCAGGGGGCACACTGACTGATGAGGTGCAACCCGGCGCTAAAGCCGATCGCCAGTATCCTCGCAGGCCGGCCCGAATGAACCAACCACGAGTGAAACCCGGCCAGAGCTTACCTATCGCGCTTATCAGACAGCCCCGTTACCCGCTGTGTTGGGGTTTAGATGGCTGTTGGTCCGCGTTCTCCGGTGCGCACCCTGATGACGTCGTGGATGTCTGTGATCCAGACTTTGCCGTCGCCGGGGCGCCCTGTGTTTGAGCCGGCGAGGATCAGGGCCAGGATCTGCTCGTACTGTTCATTCGTCGTGAGGACTTCGATGCGGACCTTGGCCAGCAGGTCGGAGGTGTATTCGGCTCCCCGGTAGACCTCGGTGTGCCCGCGTTGCCTGCCGTAGCCGCTTGCCGCGCTGAGCGTCAGTCCTTGGACTCCGTGGTCTTCCAGGGCGCTTCGGATGTCATCGAGTTTTTCCGGGCGGACAATGGCGGTGATCAGCTTCATGACTGGATCCTAGCCGTGCTCCCGGCGTCGCCAGGGCGGTGGGTGTCTTTTTTATTAAACGAGTGCTGGATCTGGTCGTGAAGCGGCTGGAAGCTACCGGCAACGCCGACGCCGCCGTACTCGTACGCGGACTCTGCATGCTGGCTGACATCGATGCCCTCAATCTCGTCCTGGACCGGGACGCGGAAGCCCATGGTCCTCTTAATGGCCCAGCCGATGACGAAGGACAACACGAAGGAGTAGATCAGAACTGACCCGGCGCCGATGGTTTGCTTGCCCAGCAGCTCCAAGCCCCCGCCGTAGAACAGGCCTTGTCCGGCCGCGGGGGACCCCGGGTCAGCGGCGAGGCCGATGAAAAGGGTCCCTGCGACTCCCCCGACCAGGTGAACGCCGACGACGTCCAGTGAGTCATCGTAATTGAGCCTGTACTTCAGGCCAACGGCCAGCGCACAGAGTCCTCCGGCCAGCAGGCCCAGCACGAGCGACCAGGACGGAGTCAGCGCAGTACAGGCCGGGGTAATCGCGACCAGGCCCGCGACGGCCCCGGAGGCCGCACCCAGTGAGGTGGCATGCCCGTCCCGTATCCTCTCAACGACCAGCCAGCCCAGGACCGCGGCGCAAGGAGCAGCGAGGGTGTTGATCCAGGCATAACCGGCGATACCGTTCGCGCCCAACGCCGAACCGGCGTTAAAGCCGAACCAACCGAACCACAGCAGCCCGGCACCGAGCATGACGAACGGCAGGTTGTGTGGACGGTGTCCCGGGTCCTTGCCGAAGCCCTTGCGTTTCCCAAGCAGAAGCGCCAATGCAAGGCCCGCCGCGCCGGCGTTGATATGCACAGCCGTACCACCCGCAAAGTCGATCACCCCCAGACCCTGCCCCAGCCACCCGCCCGTGCCGTTGCCCGAGGCGTCCTTATTCACATCGAAAACCCAGTGTGCGACGGGGAAATACACGATCGTCGCGAACAACCCGGCGAAGACCAACCAGGAACTGAATTTTGTGCGGTCTGCAATGGCTCCGGAGATGAGAGCGACCGTAATGATAGCGAAAACAGCCTGGAAACCGACGAAAACTATCTCCGGAATCGTTCCAGCCAGCGGCATATCATCACCCGTGGACAGGATCCCGGCGAGGCCAAACTTTTCACCAGGGCTGCCGACCAGACCGGCGAAAACGTCGGTCCCGAAAGACATGGAGTAGCCATAAAGGACCCACAGGACACCGACCACAGCGATCGCGCCGAAACTCATCATCATCATGTTCAACACGGCCTTCGCACGGGTCATGCCGCCATAAAAAAACGCCAGGCCCGGCGTCATCAACAGCACCAACGCTGCCGAAACCAGAACCCACGCCGTGTCCCCGGTATTCATCGAATCTAGACCTTCCTCATAAGGATCCACATCGCTGCGCCCACTCCGATGTACGGGCGTGGCCCCGCAAAAGAACCTAGCCTCCGCTTGTTTCCACAACCGCTCCCACGCGTTACCACCGTGTTACAAACACCACACCGAGCCCCAGTCCTGGCACCAGTCTCAGCGATTGTCGAAAAGTTCGCCGTTGGAGGTGGTAACTGGAGCTTTTCAGGATCATGACTTCGGCGTGGCAGACGAGGCGGTCGATCATGGCTGACGCGACGACCTGATCGCCCAGGACGTCTCCCCAGCGGGCGAACGGGAGACTCGAGGTCAGGATCAGCGGGGCATGTTCGTAGCGGGACGAGACCAGTTGGAAGAACAGGTCAGCCGCGTCCTGCTCGAACGGGCTGTAGCCAACTTCATCGATAACAAGGATCGCACCTGCCGGCACCGTGCCACACTCGACGCCCTGGTTGACTTGGGCGATTACCTAATCGCGGGTGGTTCCACGGCCATGCGGGACCAGGCCGAGCCGAACAGAGTGTGCACGCTCGGCTGCTTTCGCCACCGGGCCCGGGTTCAGCTTCCGTTTCTTTGCTACCGCCATCGCAACTCCTGAAAGTCTCAAGTGTGGCAGTGATCGTTAGAATCCACCCGGTTAGGTCTGGCCCCACTTCATCGGCTCAGTTCGCTGTTTGTCCTGTCCAGCCACGGGCAATCACATCGAAGTTACTGCGTGGTTGGGATTGAATGGGGATCATTACTGGGATAGCCATAGCCCGCTGCGACGTGCAGGGAACTCCTGGCGGCTCCAAGAGCCGGGCCGTGGGTACCCTTTCACCGCGCATGCCGAGCCTGTGCTGCAGGAGAACTTGCGGCCTGGCAGGGGTTCGCGGCCACTGACAGGGCCGCCCTGCGTGGGAAGCAGGGCGGCCCTCAGGGGTGAAGGATTACCGCACGTCTTCGTCGACCCAGTCCATGGATTTGGTGACGGCCTTCTTCCAGAGCCGCAGCTGGCGGTCCTGTTCGGCCTGGTCCATCTGCGGTTCCCAGCGCTTGTCCTCGGACCAGTTGGCCGAGCACTCGCCGAGGTCCTTCCAGAAGCCAACGGCAAGGCCAGCGGCGTAGGCGGCGCCCAGCGCGGTGGTTTCAATGACCTTGGGACGGATGACCGGGACGCCGAGGATGTCCGCCTGGAACTGCATGAGCGCATCGTTGGCGACCATGCCGCCGTCGACCTTCAGTTCGGTGAGCGGAACGCCCGAGTCGGCGTTGACGGCGTCGAGGACCTCGCGGGTCAGGAAGGCGGTGGCCTCCAGGGCGGCGCGGGCGATGTGGTTCTTGTTGACGAACCGGGTCAGGCCCACAATCGCGCCGCGGGCGTCGGAGCGCCAGTACGGAGCGAAGAGGCCGGAGAAGGCGGGGACGATGTAGACGCCGCCGTTGTCCTTGACTGAAGCGGCAAGGGTTTCCACCTCGGGGGCGCTGCTGATCATGCCAAGGTTGTCGCGCAGCCACTGGACCAGCGAGCCGGTGACGGCGATGGAGCCTTCCAGGGCGTAGTGCGGCTTGGCGTCGCCCAGCTTGTAGCCCACGGTAGTGAGGAGCCCGTTCTTCGAGTGGACGATTTCCTCGCCGGTGTTGAAGATCAGGAAGCAGCCGGTGCCGTACGTGTTCTTGGCTTCACCGGCGTCGAATGCGGCCTGGCCGAACGTGGCGGCCTGCTGGTCGCCCAGGATGCCCGCCACCGGTGTCTCGCGGAGCAGCTGCGAGCCGTGGACTTCGCCGTAGACCTCGGAGGAGGACTTGATCTCCGGCATCATGCTGCGGGGAACACCGAAGATACCGAGGATTTCGTCGTCCCACTGTAGGGTTTCGAGGTCCATGAACAGGGTCCGGGAGGCATTGGTGACGTCGGTGACGTGGACGCCGCCGTCCACACCGCCGGTCAGGTTCCACAGGACCCAGGCGTCGGTGTTGCCGAAGACCAGGTCCCCGGCCTCGGCCTTTTCGCGGGCGCCGTCGACGTTGTCCAGGATCCACTTGATCTTGGTGCCGGAGAAGTACGTGGCCAGCGGCAGGCCCACCTTCTGTTTGAAGCGGTCCGCCCCGCCGTCCCTGGCCAGTTCGTCCACGATGTCCTGGGTGCGGGTGTCCTGCCACACGATCGCGTTGTATACCGGCTTCCCCGTGGTTTTGTCCCACACAACTGCCGTTTCGCGCTGGTTGGTGATGCCGACGGCGGCAATATCGTGCCGCGTCAGGTTCGCCTTTGACAGGGCTGAACCGATCACCTCGCGGGTGTTGTTCCAGATCTCCGAAGCATCGTGCTCTACCCATCCTGCCTGCGGAAAGATCTGTTCGTGTTCCATTTGGCCGGAGGACACGATGGCGCCGCTGTGGTCGAAAATGATGGCGCGGGTGCTGGTGGTGCCTTGGTCAATTGCGATTACGTACTGGTTCATGATGACGTCCTTGTCTTGGTTGTTGATCTGGTTGCCAGGGATTCAGGAAGCGGCGGTGACGATGATCGGTGCAATGCGTGCAACTATTCCGCCCAGGGCGCCGCCCACCAGCGGACCCACCACGGGGATCCAGGAGTAGCTCCAGTCGCTGGAGCCCTTGCCCTTGATGGGAAGCACTGCGTGTGCAATGCGCGGCCCGAGGTCACGGGCCGGGTTGATGGCGTAGCCGGTGGGGCCGCCGAGGGACACGCCGATGCCCACAACCAGCAGGGCTACGGCCAGCGGGCCGAGTCCTGACGGAGTGCCGCCGAACGTGAGGATGACGAAGACCAGGACGAATGTTCCGATGATCTCGGTCATCAGGTTCCAGGGGGTGGAACGGATGGCGGGGCCTGTGGAAAAGGTCCCGAGCTTGCCTGCGGGTTCCGGTTCGTCGTCGAAGTGCTGCTTGTACGCCAGCCAGCAGAACACGGCGCCGAGGAAGGCGCCCAGCAGTTCCCCGCCGAAGTAGGTCAGCGTGGAGGCGAAGTCCACGCTCACGCCGGGAGCGTACTCGGCCTTGCCGTTGAGCAGCAGGCCAAGGGTGACGGCCGGGTTCAGGTGCGCGCCCGACTTGGCGGCGACGAAGACGCCGCAGAACACGGCGATACCCCACCCCCAGGTGACCATCAAGAACCCGCCGTTGTTGCCTTTTGTCCCCCTCAGAGCCACGTTGGCAACGACGCCGCAACCCAACAGGGTCAGCATGCCCGTGCCAAAAACTTCGGAGAGGAAGACTATTCCTAGAGACATCTTTGACTCCTTCTTTGTTTAGTTGTCGGTCCTCCGCGGGCGAAGGGCCGTTGGGCCGGGACACTGGGGTGCCCCGGCCGGCCGCCTGGCCTTAGGAAACCAGGCTGTGCGTCTCCACGCGGTGGAAACGCTGCAGCACGTCCTGGGCGTGCTTGATCTCAGCGGCGCGGGCTGCGGCGTCCCATTTCAGGGGGACGGACAGCACCTCCGCCACTTCATTGAGAAGTTCACCGGTCACCAGCCCCCGGAATGCCAGGGAGGTACGCCGGATGAAGACATCCACCAGGTGTCCCACCTGCTCGTTTGCCGCCATGAACTCCAGCTCCCGGACGCTGAGCTCCCGGGTGGACCGCAGCGGCTGGTCGGGTTCTGCGTCGAGGTATTCGATGACCGCTTCGGCCCGGGTACCGTAGCGGGTCAGCAGACCTGCGGTACGGTCCGCGTCCCGGCCGGAAGACATATGCGCCTTGATCCACTTCTGCTCTCCCGCTTCATCCGCAGGGAAGCCGGCACCGCCGCCGATGGGGAGCTGGGCTGTTGACACCTTGCGCTGTACGCCGAGTTCGTTGAGGACGTCATTGGTCAGGTGCTCTGCGAGGGCACGGAACGTGGTCCATTTGCCGCCCACCAGGCTGAGGACGACGGCGCCACTCCCCTTGTCCCCTGAGGCGCGACGTTCGATGCGGTAGTCGCGGGAGACGAAGCCCGGCTGGGTGGCATCATGGCTGGGGAGGGGGCGTACACCGGAGAACGTGTACACGATGTCGTCGGCGGTGACGTCGATCGAGGGAAAAACGTGCCCGATCAGGTCAAAGAAGTACTGGATTTCCGCGTCCGTGCAGACGGCGTCCTCTGACATGTCCGCGTCAACGTCGGTGGTGCCCACCAGGACCCGGTCCCCCATGGGGTAGATGAGGACAATCCGGCCGTCCGTGTGCTCGAAGAAGATTTCGCGTCCGCGGCAGGCGGCGAGCAGGCCGGGGTGGTCAAGCACTATGTGCGATCCCTTGGTGCCGCCCATGAAGGACGATGCAGCACCCATCGCTTCGTTGGTGAGGTCCACCCACGCCCCGGTGGTGTTCACGATGATGTCTGCCGTGAAGTCGAATTCTTCCCCGGTAAGTTCGTCGCGGAGGCGGACGGTGCCTCCCTTGCCGGTCCCCGGGTTGGGGGCTGATGACATCGACTGCAGGGAGAGGTAGTTGCTGGCCCGGGCGGTGTCCCCCTGTCCGCTGGTACCGGCAATGCCTGCGCGGCCGGCCTTCTCACCGTCCTGCAGGACGTCCAGGGTCAGACGCTCCGGGTTATGGACGGAGGCATCAAAGTAGGTGGCCGTGTATTTCACGTCCGGACGAAGGGCGGGCAGCTCTTCAAGGGCTGCCTTGTGCGTGCGGAACTGGTGCCGCGGCACCGTTCCGCCATCGCGGGAAAAAGAGTCATAAAGGCTGAGGCCGGCCTTGATAAGGAAGGCTCCGCGCTCCTTGGGCTTGCCCTGCTGCTTGTGGGTCAGGAAGCGCAGCGGTGCTGACAGGATCCCGGAAAAGGTACTGAAGATGGGAATGGTTGTCTGCAGGGGCTTGACGTAGTGCGGTGCGATCTTCAGCAGCCGGTTCCGTTCGACGACCGATTCGCGGACCAGGCGGAATTCACCGTTTTCGAGGTACCGGATACCGCCATGGATCATGTGCGAGGACGCGCCGCTTGCACCCTGGCAGTAGTCACCTCGCTCCACGAGGGCGACATCCACGCCCTGCAGCGCAAGGTCGCGGAACGTTCCCACACCGTTAATACCGCCACCGACCACCAGAACTTTGGCGTGCGGACGGCGGCGCAGGTTGTGGACTGAGGGGCGTTCCACCCCATGCCGGGGCGCGGCAGCAGAAGGTTGAACAGATGGATCCTTGGGTCCCAAAACGACTCCCTTGGGGCTTTGAGTGACGCGGCCACCGCTGGATGGCGCCGCCGTTCTGATCTATTCTTCGGAGAAATGGAAAATGGAGTCAAGCACTATGCACGAATGTGCAGAACGGAAGCCACGCCGGGGCCGGCCACCGTCAATGTGGCCTAATTCCTGGGCCCTGGAGGACGCACTGCGACGACCTCCAGGCTGAAACCCCCCAGCCCACCCAACAACACCAGGCCATGGATCCGAGGAGGCCACGGGCGTTCTGGACCGGCCGCACCCTCCCTCGCCCAGACGTCGAGGCGATGAATTCGTTTGGCTGTGCAGAGTTCAGCAACAACTTCATGAATCACAGCCGGCCCTTCACTGGGGAGGGCGGGCTGTGACAGGCCCGGCGCGATCCTAACTGGACGGGACTCCCCAGGTCGGCAAAACAAGGCCTGCTACGAGGAAATTGCATAATTGGGATACACGCCAACCATCCATCCGTCCCATCCACCAACTTGAAGCCTTGGCTGTACCGTCACGCTTCAACCACGCCCAGCACCCTGAAAGCAGGCCACGGCGGCCTTATTCTGGGTCCCCATACCAGCCAGACTTGAATATGGCAGGCACGCGCACTTGGCAAGAAGTACCTTGTCCTGGTGGTGACTGGCCGTTACTTTACGGCCGTGAAAACTATTGGCATGAAGGAGGCCACGATTCCGGCCAGGCTCCCGCCGATCAGGGGGCCGATGATGGGAATCCATGAGTAGGACCAGTCACTTGTTCCCTTGCCCTTGATGGGAAGGATCGCGTGCGCGATGCGTGGGCCTACGTCACGTGCGGGGTTGATAGCGTAGCCCGTGGGTCCGCCGAGGGAAAGACCAATGCCGACGACTAGAAGTGCCACTGCCAGCGGACCGAGTCCGGACGGGGTTCCCCCGAAGGTGAGAATGACAAAAACCAGCACGAAGGTTCCGATGGTCTCTGTAAGGAGATTCCAACCGGTCGAGCGAATGGCTGGGCCTGTCGAGAAAACTGCCAGTTTGGTGGCGGCTATTGGCTCTGCATCGAAGTGGGGTTTGTAGGCCAGCCAGCAAACTACGGCCCCCAGGAAAGCGCCGATGAGCTCGCCTCCGAAATAGGTGGTCGCCGAAAGGAAATCCACTGGAATTCCGGGAACGAACTCCTTCTTCCCGTTCATAATAAGGCCCAGTGTGACAGCCGGATTCAGGTGGGCACCGGACTTTGCGGCGATGAAAACGGCCGCGAAAACGGCGATACCCCATCCCCACGTGACCATCAAAAACCCGCCGTTGTTACCCTTTGTTCCCTTTAAGGCAACGTTGGCGACCACACCGCACCCGAGCAATGTCAGCATCCCTGTGCCGAATATTTCGGACAGGAAGATAATTCCGAGAGACATTTTGATTCCTTCATTTTCTGATTTCAGCCGACCTCGAGTGATGAGCGGCCAGTGGCCAAGGGCGAGTTATGCCCGCGACGTTCTCCCCTCCCGGCCGGCGGCGTAATTCCGGGTCCCGGTTTCCCGGCAGTAAGACCGGGATTCTCGCGGTCCGCCCTGCGCCTCCCGCAAGGCAATTAACGTGAGCACCTCCCGCCGTGGGACACCAGGAAGTTGGGAGGTAATAATAATGGGATAGGGATTGGAGAAGTCGCTGTGCACGTCAGTGGGCGGCTACGTATGGCTTCGGCTCAGGGAGGCTGGCTTCCTCGCGGACCCGGCGAGAGAAGCGTTCGATTGACTTGAGTGCGGAGACAACGTCGGCAGGCCGGACCTCGAAAGGCATTGCATGAATGGTCTCGCCTGCTACAGTCGCGGCATTGGCGACCAGTTCGAGCTCATGGGTGTTTTCCGCCGCTAGTCCAACTTCGGTCAGGGTAGTGGGAAGGCCCACCTTTGTAGTGAACTCGATGAAGTCACGGATATCGCCGGTGGGTGCACCTTCGAGTACGAGCTGGGTGAGCGAACCGATGTTGACTTTCTGCCCGTGGGCAAGACCGTGTGTTTGCGGTACTGCCGTTAGTCCGTTGTGGATGGCGTGGGCTGCGGCCAGGCCACCGGACTCGAATCCCAGGCCCGAGAGCAGGGTGTTGGCTTCGATAACCTTCTCTACTGCTGGGGTGACGAGATGATCGCGTACGGCATCCAGAGCTGGCAGGGCGTTGTCCCAGAGGACATCCCAGCTAAGGCGGGCCAGGGCCGTGCCTGTGAGGGTGGGAAGACCCCCGGCCATTGTTAACGAGTTGGACGCCGCTGTTGCCCGCGCCTCCAGCCATGTGGCCAAGGCGTCTCCCACGCCAGCTGCGAGGAAGGCTGCCGGAGCATTCGCAATAATCTGTGAATCCACGAGAACGAGGTCCGGGTTGCGGGGAAAGAAGCGGTATTCCTCGAATGCACCATCGTCTGTGTAGACCACGGCCAAAGCCGAGGTCGGTGCGTCCGTTGAGGCGACCGTCGGTACCGTGACCCACCGGATTCCTGCGAGAAACCCTGATGCTTTGACCGCATCAATCGTACTTCCGCCGCCGACGGCGACAACGACGTCCGCGTTTGCGCTCTTGATCACGTCCACGAGGCGATTGATTTCTTTTGCTGAGGGGATTCCGCGGAAGGCTTCCCTGGTGACGGGCAGCCCCGCCGTCTTCAGGGAGAAGGTCACATCATGTCCCACGAAACCCCAGACGGCGTCATCGGCCACGATTAAAGGTGTGCCTCCGATGGGTGTGAGGAATTCGCCCAACCGGGCTATGGCTCCCGATCCCTGCGCGTAGCGACCGGGGCTGATGACTGAACGGATTGGGCTGTTTGCAGGCAAGAGGAGCTCCTTGACATCATTGTCGATGCGGCCGGATGGCCGTCGCTGCCCCGAGAGTAACGCGCAAGTGGCGGCCACGACGAGGGCAGAGCGTCTCAAATTGAGACGCTCACGATAACTTGCCTGCTGCTGCGTGAGCATCGCCTCTACGCAAAGAGGGACGACGAAGATACACCAAAGGTGGAGAGGTTTACATCTGCCGGTTGTCGAGCCCATGTCAGCGGTCGTGATTTAGCTCGCCGACCTCCCCTAGCATTGGGTGGCCCTCGACTTTTGGGTGAAAATCACTCGAAGATTATGCGCACGGAGATCTCCGGCAGACCCTCCGGACCGTATATTTGGTGTCAGCCCCGTGGGTGCTGATGCCGGATGAGAACCAGGGGCGAGATGATTCCGAGCTGCGCCTTTCGATGCTGGATAATGGGCGCGCCGCGGCTCCGGCCCATTGGGCGGCTGTGGCCCGGCGCCGATGCTGATGCCGGGGAAGCCGTCCGGAACATCACAGGGTCCGGGAACCCTTGTTTAGTGGGGAATGCGGAAATACCGGCTGTCGCACGGCATACACTGAGCCCCTGCGGGGAGGATGAACAGCGTTCCCTCGAAACCTTGCCAATTTATTGACGGAAAACGGAGAAGAGCAATGACCGGAACGAACACCTCGGAGCGCGCGCAGCAATTGAAAGCGCTGCATGAGTCGTCGGAGATCCTGCGGGTTGTCAACGTCTGGGATGCCATCAGCGCAGCAACGGTTGCGGCGCTCCCGGAGACGAAAGCGATCGCCACCGCTGGCCACTCCGTTGCCGCCACCTACGGCTACGCCGACGGCAGTATGCCTCTGGACATCGCGCTGGCCGGGATCAAAACCATTGTGGGCGCCGTCGATCTTCCCGTCACGGCCGACCTCGATGACGGGTACGACAACCCCGCCGAAACGATCCGCAGGGCCATCGCCCTGGGCGTCGTGGGCGCCAACGTCGAAGACCGTCTTCGTCCCTTCGACGAAGCTGTGGCCCGGGTGGAGGCCATCATGGCCGCCGCCAACGATGAAGGCATCGCGTTCCAGCTCAACGCCCGGACGGATGCGATCGCGCGGGCTGGGGACCGTCCCATCAGGGACAGCATCGATGACGCCATCGCCCGGGGCCGGGCATTCCTCGACGCCGGTGCTGCGCTGGTCTTCGTCCCGGGAGCACTCACCCGCGACATCATTGAGCAGCTTGTTGACGGACTCGGGCACCGAAAGCTTTCAGTGATCGGCGCGCCCGGGGCTCTGCCGGCTGCAGACCTGCAGGAACTCGGGGTAGCCCGGGTCTCCTTTGGCCCCTTCACCCAGCGAGTCGCCCTGCGGGCACTCCGCGATCTCGCCACCGATCTTTACGGGACCGGCGTCCTGCCCGTAGACACCCCGCCAATGAACTGACTTGCCGTCGCCGGAGGTTTTGATGTCCCTGTACACCATCGAAAGGAACCTACCCAGGAAGTAAGACCCGGTTCATCACTGGCGCATCCAAAGACTTTGGCCGCGAGTGGACCGAAGCTGGTCTGGAGCGCGGGGACAACGTACCAGGCACCGCACGTAAGCTAGACACTCTTCGTGCCCTTCTGCTGAAAAGTATGCTGTTACGTTCCTGCCCATCGAGCTTAACGTCACGGACCGGGATGCTGATATCGCGGCCGCGCGGAAGGCGGCAGAGCACCTTCGGCGGCTCGACGTCGTGGTCGATAACGTCGGCTACGGACATTTCGGCATGATCGGGGAACTCACCGAAGCTGAGGTCCGGGCACAGCTGGAGACGAACCTGCTCGGGCGCTGTGGGTCACGCAGGCGGCCGTTCCCGTCATGCGTAAACAGGGTTCGGGCCACATCATTCAGGTACCGAGCATGGGTGGAATCAGCGCCTTCCCAACGGTGGGCGCGTACCACGCGTCGACGGTGGAGGGCTTCTCCCAGTCACTTGCACAGGAGGTCCAGGGATGCAGTATCCACGTGACGCTGGTAGAACCCGGCGGCTTCTCGACCGACTGGTCCGGCCCGTCCGCCACCCACAGCGGGCGAATGGACATATGCGACGAGGTCCGCGAAGCCGCGGCAGGCCGCCCTACCGCGAACAACCCCGGCGACCCCACGGCCACCCGAGGAGCTATCCTCCGAAATGTCGTCGACGCGGAGAACCCGCCCCTGTGCGTCTTCTTCGGCAAAACACCCCTGGACATCGCCACCAAGGACTGCGAATCACGCCTGGCAACCTGGACCGAATGGCAATCGGTCTCAATCGAAGCCCACGGCAACCAACTCCCTAAAATCACAGCCCCCTACAAATCGATAAACGGCCGCTGCGCACTACACGCGCACCGGGTAAGCCCGACATCCTGCGGGAGGGCCAGGACGCCAACGATGCGCTGGTTGCCGACGCCTTGACCTCGCTGGCCGCCGTCGAAGCGGAGGCCCTGGACGGCAGGGCTGCTGGTGCGTAGCTGCTGCTGGCCCCTGGGCGCCGGCAGAACGTGGAATAGCCCAGAAAGGAGTAACCGGTCCCGAATTCGTCGATGTCAATTCCTGTCGCCTATCCCATGCGGCAAAAAGCGGCCCGGGGCTATGGGGCCGCAGCTTCGTGCGGAAGTTTCGTTACTGGTGATGAATCAGCCATTGGTCAATTTTGGATACCAGATTGATGCTGCGTTTTTCCTTGGTACCGTGAGGCCTTACCGGTAGTCCGGGTTCATCCGGTACGTCCGCCAGAGCTGAGAGCCTGTTACGGTGTTCGTGCCAGATGCCGGTCCTGGTCAGCGGTGGTCGAGGACCTGGTAATCTGCAAGCCGGTCGGCGAGGACGGGGAATTCACTGCGTGTGGTCTGGACAAGGCCGGGGTCGATACTGGCGCAGAGCACCTCTTCGCCCCGTCCTGCTTCCGCCACAAGGTGACCTGCAGGGTCCACAATGCGGCTGGTCCCGGCCAGTTCAATGCCTTCCTGAATGCCTGCGGCGTTGCAGGCAAGGATGAAGACTTGGTGCTCAACGGCCCGGGCAGACGTCAGGAGCTTCCAGTGTTCCCGGCGTGCGGCCGGCCACGCGGCGGGGACGATGACTATTTCGGCCCCGCGGACGCTCAGCTCGGACCATAGGCCCGGAAAGCGCAGGTCGTAACAGGTAGTTCCCGCCACTGATCCGAATGGCGTGTGCACGACAGGCAGCGACGTTCCCGGTGAGAGCAACTCGGTTTCGAGGGACTGGTAGCCGAAGACGTGTATCTTGGAATATCTGTGGGCGACATTGCCCTGCGGGTCGATCAGCATCGAGGTATTCCGCAGGGCCGGTGCACTCCCGTGGGCGGCTCCCTGGACCTGTTCGATCATGCTTCCAATGTGTACGTAGGTCCGGAGTTCCTTTGCCACTGCTGTGCACATGCGAACCGTCAACCCGTGCCCTGTTTCTGAGAGTTCCCGATACTGTTTGAAATGGAAGTAGCCTGCACTCCATATCTCAGGGAGGACGAGAAGGTCCGCTCCGCGCTGCTGGCGCAGAAGCGCCTCGGCACGATCGATGCGTTGGCTTTGGGTTTCGTTGTCGGGGCTGGATAACTGGACCAGTGCGATTTCCATTGGTGCTTTCCTTGTATATCCGGGAACCTCAGCCTGGACGCAACTTGACGTTCGGCCACTGCGCGTTGAAATTATGCAACAGCACGGTTCGCTTTTGGTGTACCTCATGTCTTACCTTGGGGCAGCCATTCCAAGCCGGGCCATGCGCCGGTAGATCGTGGCGCGGCTGATGCCCAGTTCGGCGGCGGCAGCGGCAACGGTGGTTCCGGGCCGGGACAGGCACCTGGCGATCTCGTCCCGCTCGACGGCCTCGATCCGCGTCAGGCGGGGGCCGGAGCGGCCGAGCAGCGCAGCCGGCAGGTGCCGCACATCGATGGTTTCCGTGCGCTGCGCCGCGTCCTGGACCATGCCAAAGAGTTCGTCCACGTTGCCGGGCCACCCGTACGCGGTCAGCGCGTGCTCCGCGGCAGGTGTGAAGTCGACCTCCCGCATCCGGGACTGCCGGGCGGCGTACCGGGCAAGGGGCATCACGTCGTCACCGCGGTCCCGCAGTGCGGGCACCGGCACCACCGACTCCACCAGCGCCGCCAGCGGGGCCGGGATGGCGGTGAGGTCATCCGCGGTCACGGCCCAGGTCACGGCTGCGGGAAGGCCTTCGGATTCCGAGCCCCGCGAGCTGACAGCCCGGGCAGCGAGTTCCTGCGCAGCCCAGGCCGGGAGCAGATCAATGTTCTCCACGATCACAGCGGTGTGGGGCTTGGACAGCTCCGGCGTCCACAGGGACAGCCAGGCCTCCACGTCCTGGGGCGCGGGAACGGCAGCGCAGAGGATGCGGCTTCCCGGGTGCGCCTGGCGGATGGCCTGGCCCAGCAGGGTGGCGCGTCCCGTCCCCGGTTCTCCGACAGCGGCCGCCACCTTACCGGAGATCAGGGCCATTGCTGCGGCGTCCAGGGCCGCGGTCCAGGGGCGGGACATGGCGCGAAGGGTGCCGGAGCCGGGCTCCAGCCGGGCCCGCTGTACCCGGAACACCCCGCCCTTGGGGCCGGATTTCGGGTGCCGGCCTCCGGACTTGGCCAGCATCAATGCGGCGGTGGTGCCCGCGGCGGACTGGGCCAGCGCCAGCAGCAGCTCCGGGGAGGACTTGGACCAGGTGGTGATGTTGACGCTCCCCTCGAGCCGTCCGCTGAGAGGGTCAAGCACCGGCACGGCGGCGCAGGTGTAGGTGCGGAGGCTGGCACTGTAGTGTTCCTCGGCGCGGACCAGGCTCGGGGTGCGGTCGGCCAGGGCCAGGCCCAGACCGTTGGTTCCCGCCTCCCGCTCGGAAAACGCGAAGCCGGGGGCCAGATGCACCTTGTCCAGCGCCTGCAGCAGGGAGGTGTCACCGCTGAAGCGGTTGAGCACCAGCCCGTCGGCGTCCGTGAGCATCAGGCTCAGCGGCTCGTTGGCCAAGGTCTGGTGGAGGCCGGTCAGCACCTCCTGCCCGCACTGGAAGAACAGGGAGTCGCCGTTCACGGACCCGGCCCAGACCGGGTCAACCTCCTCCGCTGAGACGCCGTATTCCTCACTCCGCTGCCACGACGCGAGAAGGCGCCGCGAGGCAACCGCGAGCTCAGCGCCCGGCCCGTTCCCGTTCCCGTTCCCGTTCGGCATCATTGCCGTCCTCCTTGTCCTGCCTCCTCCGAGACTACGTGCCGGCGTCCGGAAGGGCGAGACCCCGGCGTCTCAAAATGAGACACCGGTCACATGTTGACGCGCGTGGAACCGCCCTAGCCTCGATGGTGTCGCGACTACGGCAGTCGCGGGGAGGAGAACACCATGTACAGCAAAGACGGCGAGAACTATTTCATCGTCGACGCCCACATCGCTCTGTGGGACGCCCGGCCGGAGAACCAGCGCAACGTGCACGGCAAGCAGTTCATCGACTGCTTCTACGACTACCACCGCAACCTCTCCCCCGAGTCGGAGCTGTGGACGTACGAGGAGTACCTGTACCAGGGCGGTGAGCGCCTGATGAAGGACCTGTTCGAGGACGGCTACGTGGATCACGCCATCTTCCAGCCCGCGTACCTGGGCGAGTTCTATAAGAACGGCTTCGGGCAGACGAAGGAAGCCTTCGAGCTGGCGGCCGCGCACCCGGGCAAGCTCACCTACAACCACTGCTTTGACCCGCGCGACGGCGAACGCGGCCTGGACCGGCTGCGCGCGGACCACGAGAAGATGAAGTTCACGGGGGTTAAGCTCTACACCGCCGAATGGCACGGTGAATCCCGCGGGTACAAGCTCTCCGATCCCTGGGCCTACCGCTACTTCGAGGAGTGCCGCAAGCTCGGCATCAAGAACATCCACGTCCACAAGGGCCCCACCATCCGGCCGCTGGACCGTGATTCGTTCGACGTCTCGGACGTGGACCACGTCGCCTCTGACTTCACGGACCTGAACTTCATTGTGGAACATGTTGGCCTGCCCCGGCTGGAGGATTTCTGCTGGATCGCCACGCAGGAGCCGAACGTGTACGGCGGCCTGGCCGTGGCCATGCCGTTTATCCACACCCGGCCGCGCTACTTCGCCCAGATCATCGGCGAGCTGATCTATTGGATCGGCGAGGACCGCATCTTTTTCTCCAGCGACTACGCGCTGTGGACCCCGCGCTGGCTGGTTGAACGCTTCGTGGACTTCCAGATCCCGGAGGACATGACGGAGTACGCGCCCATCACCACCGACCAGAAAAAGAAGATCCTGGGCCTGAACGCCGCGAAGATGTACAACATCCCGGTACCGGACGAGCTCCAGCTGCCGGACGCCGGCGAAACGGCCACGGGCCCCCGCCAGCCGGAACGGGCAGACCTGGCAGGCGCGGTATGACAACGGCGCTGACGGACCACCCCGTCCGGGATGCGGGTGCCAGGGACGCTCGTGTCCTGGATGCGGAGGTGCAGCACGTGGCGGTGCAGGAAGTGCGGCGGGCTCTGGGCGCCGTGCTGGATCCCGAGCTGGATGAGCCGATCACAGACCTGGGCTTCGTGCGTTCCATAGACGTCACCGGGGCAGCGGACGGCGCCGAGGTGACCGTGCACCTGCGCCTGCCCACCTCGTTCTGCTCCCCCAACTTCGCCTACCTGATGGCGTCGGACAGCAAGGACGCCATCGCGGCGCTGCCCTGGGTGGAAAAGGTGGCGGTGGAACTCGATGACCACCACGATTCCGCCCTGATCAATGCCGGCCTGGCCGCGGACGCCGGCTACCGGGGCACCTTCGGCCACGAGGCCGAGGACAGCCTGGACGGGCTGCGGGCGCTGTTCCGCCGCAAGGCGCACACCGCCGCCATGGAACGGTGCCTGACCGAGCAGCTGCGCGCCGATCCCGCGCTCACCGAGGCGGCCGTGGGGGCCGTGCGGCTGGGTGAGCTGCCGGCGGGGCGCATCAAGGATGCTTTAGTACGACGGCGGATGGCGCTGGGCCTGCCCACGGAACCTGCCGCCGTCGTACTTGTGGACCATGACGGCCGCCCCTACCCTGCCGAGCAGGTCCCGATGGCGCTGCGGCGGGCGCGGTCCACGCGCATTTCCATCGACGGGAACGCGCACTTCTGCCGCGGCCTGCTGCGCACCCGGTACGAGGGCTCGGGCGCCGACCAGACGGACCGGCCTGAAGGGGCCGAGCCCGCCGACCACCACCATTTACTTCCGTTCACCGTCAAGGAGATCCACCCATGAACACCATGCGAGCCGTCCAGGTGGTCGGCTACCACGAAGGCCTGAAGATGACCGAGGCGCCCATCCCGGAAGTGGCCGGGGCGTGGGACGTTGTGGTCAAAATCGGCGGGGCCGGTGTGTGCCGGACCGACCTGCACATCCTGGAGGGCCAATGGGCCGAGAAGTCCCAGGTGGAGCTGCCATACACCATCGGCCACGAGAACGCGGGCTGGGTGCACGCCGTGGGCAGCGCGGTAACCAACGTGAAAGAGGGCGACAAGGTGATCCTGCATCCGCTGATCACCTGCGGCCTGTGCCGGGCGTGCCGTTCCGGGGATGACGTGCACTGCGAGAACAGCCGGTTCCCGGGCATCAACACGCACGGCGGGTACGCCGAATACCTCCTGACCTCCGCCCGATCGGTGGTGAAGATCGACGATTCGCTGGAGCCGGCGGATGTGGCGGCCCTGGCGGACGCGGGGCTGACGGCGTACCACGCGGCGGCGAAGGCGGCGAAGCGGCTGACGCCGCGGGACAACTGCGTGGTGATCGGCGCCGGGGGCCTGGGGCATATTGGCATCCAGGTGCTGAAGGCGCTTACGCCCAGCCGGATCATTGTGGTGGACCGCAACCCGGCGGCGCTGGAGCTGGCCAAATCGATCGGCGCCGATGAAGGCGTGGTGGCGGACGGCTCACAGGTGGAGAAGGTGCGTGAGCTCACCGGCGGGAACGGCGCGGAGGTGCTGATCGACTTCGTGGGCGAGGGCGGCGCGACGTCCGAGGGCATTGCAATGCTGCGGGAGGCCGGCGACTACTTTGTGGTGGGCTACGGCGAGGACATCACGGTGCCCACCATCGACATCATCTCCTCGGAGATCAACATCATCGGCAACCTGGTGGGCTCCTACAACGACCTGCAGGACCTGATGGCGTTAGCCGCCCGCGGGGCGGTCACGCTGCACACCCAGAAGTACAAGCTGGACGATTTCCAGCAGGCCATCAGCGACCTGGACGCCGGCAAGGTCCGCGGCCGGGCCATCCTGGTCCCGTAATGACCGGACTTCAAGAACAAAGGGGCATGGCATGAAGCAGTACGTAGGCGTAGGACTGTCCGTCGGCGTGCTCGCCGGCATCTGGACCCAGGTGAGCATCGACCTCGGGCTGGTCACGTGGGTTGCCTTCATAGCATGGGCCTGCTTCTTCGCCGCCGGCGGCGGAGCAACCGGCTTTAGCAAGGGACTTGCCGCGAACCTCTCAGGCGTTGTGTACGGGTGGCTGGTAGGTACGGTGGCCGGAGCCGTCCCGCTCCCTGGGGTACTGGCAGTAGCCATTGCCGTCGCCGCCCTGGGAATGTGCCTTCAGGCCGGCTGGGCGCCGCTGTCCTTCATTCCGGGAGCTTTTGCCGGCACCGCCGCTTACTTTGGCACTGCCTTGAACTTCTGGGGGACCTTGGCCGCCCTCATCATCGGCGCAGCACTCGGATGGCTCTCCGCGGTACTGGGCAGCCGGATCCAGTCCGTCGTGTCAAGGCGTGCCGTGACCAAAGCGGCCGGCGAGGAGACCCGGCCTGCGGCCGCCTGAGCTGACAACTCCACCCATTCACCCTTTTCACTTCCCCAAAGGAGACCCATGATTTTCATCACCGCCAAATTCCCGGTCAAGCCGGAGCACGCCGATGCGTGGCCGGAAATCTCCCGGGAATTCACCGATAAAACCAACGCCGAGGAAGGCTGCCTCTTCTTCGAATGGGCCCGCTCCCTGGCCGACCCCAACACCTACGTCCTCATCGAGGCATTCCGCGATGACGAAGCCGGCGGCGAACACGTAAAAACAGAGCACTTCAAGAAGGCCACCGCTGAACTGCCTGCCTACCTGGCCCGGACCCCCGACATCGTCAACGTCAAAGTGGACGGCTGGTCCGAACTCGGGGAACTGGCCGTCAAGTAAGCCCCACGCCAGTCAGCTGTCCTGAACCGAAGGGACAGCCCAGTGGTCCGGATTGCAGCAAAGCCGCCATCCGGACCACTGGTGTCCGCAGGACTTTCGTGGGATGCACGCAGCCCTCACCACGTCTGCAGAGGTACTGCCTCCTGAGCATTCATGCTCACCAGCATCGTCCGGTTGCGTGCCCCGGTCTTGCGGAGGATAGAGCCGACGTGCTTTTCAACCGTTTTGACGGATATCTGCAGCTCCCGCGCAATCTGTTTGTCCGCCATCCCCCGGATCACCATGTCATGGACCTCCCGCTCCCGGGTGGTGAACAGGCCACTTCCGGTACCGCGGCTGCTATCACCCATGAGGTGGTCAAACATCTCGCCTTCCATCAAGGCCTCGCCCTGGGCCGCCGCCACAATCGTGCGGCCAATGGTGTCGCCGTCCGCCCGCCGATTGATGAACCCACGGACGCCTGACTGCTTGGCCGAGCGCACCTGGTCCACCGTCGGGTTGTCCGTCAGGACCACCGCCGCAACGCCGGGATCGATTGTTCGGAGATGGGAGAAGATCCCGGAGGTGTCCCGGTGGAGCAGGTCCAGGTCCAGCAGGACCACGGCCGGGCGCAGCAACGCGCAGGCATCAATAAGCTGGGACGCTGTGGAGACCTCTGCAACGACCTGGATCCCGGGCTCCGCCCGGGCCAAAAGTTTCACCAGCCCGGCGCTGACCAGCAGGTAGGGGGTGGCGATCACCACCTTCCACCGCGGCTGCAGGTAAGCGTCCTGCTCCGGAACCTGCACCGGGAGCGTGGCCCTGACGCGGGTCCCCCAGCCGCGGGTCGTATCGATCTGCAGATCGCCGCCCAAGTGGATGGCCCGGGAACTCATACCGTGCAGCCCCAGGCAACCAGGGTGAACGGCGGAGTGGTCACCGTGCGCGGCGGCCAGATCAAATCCACGGCCGTTGTCCTCCACAACCACCGAAACACTGTCCCGTTCAAAGATAACCCCGGCGCGCACCGAGGTGGCGTGGGCGTGGCTGACCACGTTGTTGAGTGCCTCCTGGACGATCCTGAAGGCCTGGTGCATAACTTCCGGGGCAGGTGTCCACGGTTCTCCGAGCACTTTCAGCTGCGTTGCGGCGCCGGTCATCGAATCCACCCACGTCAGTTCCCCGGCGATGGCTTCCTGAAGGGTGCGGCCGGCCAGCGCAGCCGGACCAATACCCAAAACCGTGCGCCGCGTCTCGGCCAGCGCGTCGTGCGCTATGGTCCGGGCCTTGCGTATGTGCCGGGCTGCTTCGGCCTCCCCCGCCGGGTTCGCCTTTTCCGCCTGGTCAAGGGACAGGAGCAGTGTGGCAAGGGAGCGGCCCACTGTTTCGTGCACGTCACGTACGGCGCGTTCCCGCTCTGCGGCAACGGCGGCTTCACGCTCTCGGTCTGCTGCTTTCGAATGCAGGTCAGCGTTGGCCAGGGCAATGGCGGCCTGGCTCGCGAAGAGCTCGGCCAGGCGTGCTTCGTCCTGGGTGAAGGGCCGTCCCGGCAGGGCACTGAAGACCATGAAGGCGCCCACGATCTGTTCGCCCCACTGGATGGGCACTCCGATGACGGCGCAGTTCCAGCGGGGATCGGTGGGCGCTATGTGACCGCGCTCAACGGTGCGGTAGGCCTCCAGGATGACCGTGGAACGGCTGGCGACAACCTGGCCCGTGAATCCCTCGGACAAGGGAAAGGTTTGGCCTTCCTGGCAGCCGACACCGATGTCCACCTTCTTGGTGTAGGTACCGGCAGGCTCGTCAACCAGTGCAATCGACCCTGACTCGCAGTGGAGCAGGGACGCAGCGTTGGTCAGGATGCGGGCCAGCAGGGGCTGCAACTCAAAGCGGCCGGCCAGGTCGCGCGCGAGGTCCGTCACGGACTCAATCTTGTTAAGGACGCCGTACGGATCAGCCAGGCTCCGGACCAAGGCCTCGAACTCAGGCTCTGATGCAGTCATTTTCGTCCTCCTCGACGAAAGGCAGCCCGCAAGGTAGCGGGCGTCCTACCACGATAGCCTGCCGTCCCCCGGGCGCGCGTGCTGGTTTCCCAGTACAGGGGCAGGCGGGAAACTCCTCATACCCCAGCACCCGTTTTGCTGGTTTCTTGGAATGAACACCACACCCGGTGTCATCGGAACGGCGGAGGGAAGCTCACATGGCGCGCATCGGACTCCTGACCAGCGGAGGCGACTGCCCCGGGCTCAACGCCGTAATCCGCGCCTGCGTGCTGCGCGGCATCCGAATCCACGGCGACCAGTTCGTCGGCTTCGCTGACGGCTGGAGGGGCCTCATTGAGGGCAGCACGCTGGAACTGGACTGGAAGAGCGTCCGCGGCATCGGCGGCCTCGGCGGGACGATCCTGGGCACCTCACGGACCAATCCGCTAGGCGACCGCGGAGGAGTGGAGCGCATCGCATCGAACTTGCGCGTGCTGGGAGTGGACGCCCTCATCGTCATCGGCGGCGAGGGAACGTTGGCCGTTGCCAACATTCTGAGCAACAGCGGCGTCCCGATTGTCGGGGTTCCCAAAACCATCGACAACGACCTCTTCGCCACTGATTTTTCCTTCGGGTTCCACACCGCTGTGGAAATCGCCACCGAGGCCATCGACCGGCTAAAGACAACCGGCGAGTCCCATCACCGGTGCATGATCGCGGAGGTAATGGGACGCCATGCGGGATGGATTGCCTTGTACGCCGGCATGGCCACCAGCGCCCATGCCATCCTCATTCCGGAGCAAAAGGCCAGCATCGAGGATATCTGCGAGTGGGTGGAAGGCCCAGTGCGCCGGGGACGCCCGCCCTTGGTGGTAGTGGCCGAAGGATTCCTCGCCAAGGGCATGTCCGAGCCGCACTCGGAGCGCGGCTTGGACGCTTTCGACCGGCCGCGGCTCGGTGGTATCGGCGAACATCTGGCCCCGATCATTGAGGAGCGGACCGGGATTGAGACCCGCAGCACCACGCTGGGCCACATCCAGCGCGGAGGTGCCCCGTGCGCCACCGACCGCGTGCTGTGTACCCGCCTTGGGCTGGCAGCAGTTGACGCAGTGCACGACGGCGCCTGGGGTCAGATGGTCGCCACCCGTGGTGACGAAATCGTCCGGGTGAGCCTGGCGGACTCGGTGGGACGCCTGAAGACGGTGCCGCAGTCGCGCTACGACGAAGCGACGTATCTGTTTGGCTGAACCTTAGAGGGAAAGGAAGGACGCCGGCGGCCATCCCGCGGCGTCCTTCCTATGCAGTGCTGCTGCCGCGCCTGGTTCTAGCGTTTCCTGGGGGTCAGACACCTTTGATGTTTGTCTTGAGTTTTAGGCAGACTTTTAGATTCGGGCATCGTCGATGCAGGTGTTGACGGTCAAGGACCGCAAAGTGGCGTTACACCACTATGCGGGGCCCAACTTTATTGACGTGGCAGTCAATGGTGGCCCACGTCAAAGTTCCGAACCCTAAGGAACCACTAGTACGCGGCGACCCCTGCTTCGGCCACTTCCTGGTCTTGTTCGATGGTGCCGGTAGAGACGCCAACCGCGCCCATGATCTTGCCGTCGCGGACCAGCGGGATGCCGCCGGGAAAGACCACCAGGCGTCCGCCGTGGGCGTCGTTGAGTCCATAGATAGGGCCGTCGGGACGGGTGTTCTCCTGCAGCTCGCCCGTTTCACATTGGAATGCGATGGCGGTGTATGCCTTGTTGATGGAGATGGGGATGCTGCCGATGTTCGCGCCGTCCATGCGGAGGTGCGCTTTGAGATTGCCGCCGGCGTCAACGACGGCGATGTCCATGGGCTGGCCGATCTCTGCTGCTTTCGCCGCGGCCGCATCAAGGACGCGCCGTGCTTCATCGGCACTGACGGTTTCGAGCACTTTTCCGGTTGCCATACTGGATCCTGTTCATTCGAAGTTGCCTGTGCGCATCACCTAACCACGGATCACCCGCTCGAGACAGGTGGTGAATACCCCCACGGGGCTGTGCGGGTTATCCCCAATTTCGACTGGCAGGCCGCTGCCCTAGCGTGGGAGCGAGCCTATCTAGGAGGTAGCTGTTATGGGCGTTGCGCCCCTGAATGAGATTCTCGGCCCCGCATTTCAAGCACGCTATGGGGTACCGGCCATCAACATCTTCAATGACCTGACCATCGAAGCGGTCCTCGCCGGCGCTGTGGAAGCAAACTCTCCGGTCATCCTGCAGACCTCAGTGAAGACGGTCCGCAGCATCGGCACCAGAGTGCTGTTCGATATGTGGAGCTCCTTGACCCGCGGAATCGAAGTTCCGGTGACCCTGCACCTGGACCACTGCCCGGACCGTGGCGTGATAACCGAATGCCTGAAAGCCGGCTGGAACTCAGTACTGTTTGATGCGTCCAGCCTTCCCGTTGAAGAAAACCAGCGACAGACGATCGAAGTGGTCGCCGAGGCCCGCAGCTACGGCGCGCAGGTCGAGGGCGAGATCGAGGCGATCACCGGCGTTGAGGATGACCACGGTTCAGACGAAGTGTCCCAACAGCAAAGCCTGGAGACCGTGCTCGGCTACCTCGACGCCACCGGAATCGACGTCTTCGCCCCGTCCATCGGCAACGCCCACGGCACATATAAGACCGCGCCAGTGCTGGACATGGGCCGCGTGACCGAAATTGTCGAGGCCCGGAATATTCCCATCGCCCTGCACGGCGGCAGCGGGCTCAGCCAGGAGCAGTTCGCGGACCTCATCTCCCGCGGATGCGCCAAGGTGAACATCTCCACCGCATTGAAGGAAACGTACATGCAGTCCAGCCTGGCGTTCCTCAAACAGGCCGAGCGGGACAACAAGTGGGATCCTCCGTCGCTGTTCAAGCACGCCCGCACCGACGTCATCACCATGGTGAAAGAACTCGCTGAGCAGTTCGGCAGCGCCGGAAAAGGCGGACACTGAATGCCGGCCCTGATTTTTGATTGCGACGGCGTCCTGGCCGATACCGAGCAGTACGGGCATTTGCCCGCGTTCAACCGGACCTTCCAGGACTTCGGCGTCCCGGTCCAGTGGAGCGTTGAGGATTACGCGCAGAAGGTCAAGATCGGCGGCGGGAAAGAGCGGATGCGCAGCATCCTCACTCCGGATCTTGCCGCGTCACTCGGTCTGGCCGACGATGCCGCGGTGGACAAAGCCATCCTGGCCTGGCACAAACACAAAACCGCTATCTACAAGGAGATGGTGGAAAGTGGTGTCATGCCTGCCCGGAACGGTATAGCCCGCATCGTTACCGAGGCCCGCGCCGCGGGGTGGCGGCTGGCGGTCGCCTCGACGTCGGCGGAACCGGCCGTGCTGGCCGTGCTGACCCACGCCGTTGGGGAGGACGCGGCATCGGACTTTTCGGTTTTTGCCGGCGACGTTGTCCCACGCAAAAAGCCCGCACCGGACATCTATCTGCTGGCACTGCGGGAAATGGGCCTGGACCCTGACGACGCGGTCGTGGTCGAGGACAGCGCCAACGGGATGCGCGCCGCACTAGCTGCGGGCCTGCGCACTCTGGTCACCGTCAGCGGGTACACCCGGGAGGAGGAATTCGCTGGCGCGTCCCTGGTGGTCTCCTCACTGGGCGACCAGGACCAGGGCGAGCCGGCCGAAGTCCTGCTGAACCCCCACCACCTAAAGGTTCCCGGTACGGTGACACTCGAAACGCTCCAGCAAATCCTGAAGCTTCCAGCCCCAACAGCTGCACCTTCCACCCGGACGGAGACACCATGACCGCCACCAACCTCGCGGACGTCGAATATGTTGTCCGCATCATCGCCCAGACCGCCGTCGACAAGGAGAAGGAATTCGGCGACTTTGACGCCGTCGTAGGCGACGGCGACCTCGGTTACTCCCTGGCACGCGGCTTCGAAAAGGTGCTCGCCGACTGGGATTCCTACAAGCGCGACGACGTCTCTGCTTTCCTGCAACAGATCGCCGTGACCATCACCAGCCGCATCGGCGGTTCCTCAGGTCCCCTCTGGGGAACCGCGTTCCTCCGGGCCTCAGTCACAGCGAAACAATTCGATGAAATTACGGGCACCGCCGCGGTGGCGATGCTGCGCGCGGCAACCGACGGTATCAAAGCCCGCGGCAACTCTGATCTCGGGGACAAAACCCTCCTCGACGCACTGGTCCCTGCCACTGACGAACTGGAACGCATGATCACCTCCGGGGCCAATGCCGCGGACTCCCGCGAGGCCTTCGCCAAAACCACTCGCGAACGTGCCGAGGCAACCAGCGAACTGGAAGCCAAGCGCGGACGCGCCAGCTACAGCGGAGAGCGCAGCATCGGCTCCCCGGATGCCGGGGCCCTGGCCGTGGCAATCATCATCGAACGCATCGTGGCCGGGTGGCCGGAGCGGTAGCACCCCGCTTCTTTACTGTCCGTCAAAGTCACTGTCCATCGAAACCATCACAACGACGTGGAGCAAGCATGAAAAAGTTTGTCAACAACCCCCAGCAGTTCGTACCCGAGATGCTTGAAGGGCTGGCCCTCGCCAACCCGGACACCCTGAAGTACGTCCCCGAATACAACCTGATCATGCGCGCGGACGGGCCCGACCCGAACAAAGTATCGATTGTCCAAGGGTCGGGTTCGGGCCATGAACCGGCGCACGTGATGATCGTGGGTAAGGGCATGCTCGATGCCGCCTGCCCGGGTGACGTCTTCGCGGCACCACCGTTCGACTACGTCCACGAGACCACCAGACTGATGGCTTCGCCCAAAGGAGTGCTCCTGCTGGTCAACAACTACACCGGCGACAAGATGGTCTTCGAGATGGCGCAGGAGATGTCCGCCGCCGAAGGGGTCAACGTCAAGACGCTGTTCATCAATGATGATGTCTCCGTTGAGGACTCCACATATACCATCGGCCGCCGTGGTGTGGCCGGGAACTTCTTCGTGATCAAGGCGGTGGCGGCCGCCGCAGAGCGCGGGGCCGACCTGGACGAAGTGATCCGGGTGGGTGAGAAAGTCAACTCCGTGACGCGCACCATGGGCGTGGCCCTGACCGCGTGCACCCCGCCGGCCAAGGGCAGCCCGCTGTTCGAGCTGGGCGAGGACGAGATCGAACTCGGCGTTGGCATCCACGGCGAGCCTGGCCGCCGCAGGGCCAAAATCATGCCCGCCAACGACATCGTCGAGGAACTGCTCACCCCGATCGTGAAAGACCTCCCCTTCTCCGACGGCGACCGTGTCGCACTGATGATCAACGGACTGGGCGGCACCCCCATCAGCGAGCTGTACCTGCTGTACGGCCAGGCACACAAACGCCTTGCCGAGCAGGGCATCACGGTGGGCCGCAGCTATGTGGGCGAGTACTGCACCTCCCTGGACATGGCCGGCGCGTCCATAACACTGGTCAAGCTCGATGACGAGATCGAGTCCCTGCTGATGGACCCTGCGGAGATCCCGATCCGCGTCTTCTGATTCCTGCTTCCGAACGCACGCCGTGGTCATCCCACGGCGTGCGTTCGTCTCTCCGTACCTTATTCAAGATCGCGTGTGGACTCGTCTAACCGGTGAGCGCCAACGGTGAAGTGCGCCACAGCCGCAGAGCCCTCTACGGTATGGTCGCCGACTGAACCCTCCACGAAGAAAGAACGAGGGCCGCGGACCCTCGACCTGCGGTCGGTGTTGCCACCCGGGGACCTGCTGAGACGTCGGCAGTGCCGAAAAACGGCAGATCGATTAAACTGCGCCTCACAGAAGGCACCAATCGGTCCTGTTCCATGGCACACAGTCAACGACCGGAGGCCCAGCCCTTCTTTGCAAGGCGCTCCACAGGCCTACCAACGGCGCCGAATGTACAGGTTGCCGTTCCTGCCTGGGCCCCTTCATACTTTGCCACCACTGCCCATGCTGAAAGCGGTGGAAGCGACAATGTACTCAAGCACCTCTTCCGGCCATGCGTCGGTGGCGTGCAGCAGTCCGTCGGCGCATTATTGACCACGGTCGTGACATCGGAACCAAATCCGGCCGAACCTGCTCCAGCCTCGCGGCCACTGCACCGCATCGGTACCGCCTGACTGAACGGTGGCAGTTACTCGGAGTCATTACCGGCAGCCAGGGCAGCTGCTCCGCTACACGGTCCCGAGGTATCCGGTGCAAAAACCCATTCGTGCGTTCTGGAGCAGGCCAAGGTTGCGGGGCTGGTGATTATTATGGCACTTCCTGGCTGCCGCCGGCGGTCGGTTAAGGTACCGCCCGCGGCAGCACAACGACCCCAGCATCCTCCTTCAGCCGCCGTGGTCCAACCCCTTCTCGTTGTGTCAGCTCAAGTAGCCGTTCGGGTTGAGGACGTACTTGGTGGCTGCGCCGGCGTCGAACTCCGCGTAGCCCTTGGGTGCATCCTCCAGCGGTATCGCCTTGGCATTGACGTTCTTGGCGATGCTGACCTTGTCATTCAGGATGGCCATCATCAACTGCCGGTTGTACTTCATGACGGGGCACTGGCCGGTGGTGAAGCTCAGCGACTTCGCCCAGCCCGTGCCCAGGCTCAGGCTGAGGGAACCCTTCTTGGCTGCTTCATCGATGCCGCCCGGGTCGCCGGTGACGTACAGGCCGGGGATGCCCAGGGCACCGCCGGCAGCGGTGATGTCCATCAGCGAGTTCAGCACGGTGGCGGGCGCTTCTTCGGCATCCTTGCCATGCCCTTGTCCGCGTGCCTCAAAGCCCACCGCGTCCACACCGCAGTCCACCTCCGGCACGCCGAGGATCTGCTCGATCTGCTCCGCCGGGCCTCCCTTGGTAAGGTCCACCGTTTCGCAGCCAAAGCTGCGCGCCCTCGCCAGCCGTTCCTCGTTGAGGTCCCCCACAATTACGACGGCGGCGCCCAGCAAATGTGCGCTGGTGGCCGCTGCGAGGCCCACAGGACCGGCACCGGCAATGTACACGGTGGACCCGACTCCCACACCCGCCGTCACTGCCCCGTGGAATCCCGTGGGGAAGATGTCCGAGAGCATGGCCAGGTCCAGGATCTTCTCCATGGCCCGGTCCTTGTCCGGGAACTTCAGCAGGTTCCAGTCGGCATACGGCACCAGCACATAGTTGGCCTGGCCGCCCACCCAGCCACCCATGTCCACGTAGCCGTAAGCGCTGCCGGGCCGGTCGGGGTTCACGTTAAGGCAAATGCCGGTCTTGCGCTCCTTGCAGTTCCGGCAGCGGCCGCAGGCGATGTTGAACGGCACCGAGCAGAGGTCGCCCACCTTGATGAACTCGACGTCACGGCCAACCTCCACCACTTCGCCCGTGATCTCGTGGCCCAGCACCAGGTTGGGCGGAGCAGTGGTCCGGCCCCGGACCATGTGCTGGTCCGATCCACAGATGTTGGTGGCCACCGTCTTCAGGATGACCCCGTGGTTGACGGCGCGTCCCACGTTCGCGGGGTTGACCCCCGGGCCGTCCTTCAGTTCGAACGTTGGGTAATCAATGTCAATTACTTCAACCTTGCCGGCTTCCTTGTAGGCAACGGCTTTGTTCCCTGTCATCAAATTGCTCCTATAGTCAGGCGTCCGGTGGGACGGCCGTGATCTGGGTAGGTGAGACATCCCTCGTGTTGGGGAACAGCCCTGGCCCTCTGGTGCTTTCCTGATGTTTGGCATGGTCAGGTACCGGTTCCCGGGTGGGGACCCGCCCAGTCTAAGCACGGTTTCCCGGAAGTTCCATAGCCTGCCTACCACTCATTCATCGGAGTTGTCAGGCATACCCCTCCACCTGTTGGAACTGGCCATGCATCACTGAAGTCAGCAGAGTTCATGAGTGCCAGTCCAGGCTTGCCCGCCGGAATAGACGATGCCTTGGCGCAACAGCAGTTTGGAAATCCGGTGCCGGGAACGCATCAGATCGCCACGGACGTCTTCCCGGGAACGGACCAGATCCCGTGCTGCTTCTTGGTCCGCCGATGGAATTCTTACCCCGGTGACCTCGCCCAGCATCAGGAGCCGGGCCAGATGCGGCGCGTCCTTTGCGTCGGTTTTTACCCGGTCCCCGGACGGACGCTGGAGTTTCGATGGTGCCGCGACCACTGTGTCGATCCCGGAGGCCAGCAGGAACCGGGCCACGCCAAAGCCCGTCAGTCCTGCCTCGTAAACGACTCTGACCGGCGACGGCAGGGAAAGAATTCAGGCGAGAATCTCACTACGATCCGGAGTCATGCGGTGCAAAATGACTTCGCCGGTCTGCTCGTCCAGGGCGCATGAAACAACCGTGCGGGCATGGACATCCAAGCCGACGCTTGTACGCTCGAACATAGCTGGAACCTCCAAATTTCAAATGTGGCTCTACCTGTTCGCCAAGTGTGGCAGGAAACCCACGACTTGCTTTGAAAAGGAGATTCCAGCCCCCCGGGCCACATTTTCCGGACCCTCCTGACAGAGGGCCATCAGCGCCGAAACAAGATCCGGAGCGTCCACCAACCCGCATCGGCGATGGGAATCGCCACCAAGCTGGACGCTCCGGAAACGGTCCGGCGACAATGAACCTCCAGAAGGGTCCAGAAGCTCCACAGGTGGTCCGCCTAAGCCGGCCACCTCCTGCCGCGAAATGGCTCACTTTTCGACCAGCGCTGACAGCTGGGCCGGGCCACGCTAAAGGGGCGGCAACGAAGATAAAAGATGAGGCCGCCATCTGTCTTCGGCGTAATCTCTATCAAGAGCACACCGAGGCCGTTGTCGCCAAGCACCTCAAGCGTGGCGTCCTTACCCAACTGGGCGGGATGGGAAAGATCGGCGAGGACACCGGTCGCTTCATGCACTCTCCTAAAGAAACTTAGGCATAATCCAGCAAGAGCGAGGAGACTTCTCCCGGCAGTAAAGGGCGCTTGAGGCCGCGGAGGAAGCCTGGTTGAGAGAAAGGATGAGGGACAGTCTGGGATGGCAGGCAGCAAACCCAACCGACCGTACCGATTAGGAGCTTCGGTGCCACGTCCCCGCTCGGCCTTCCTCTCTGTTGATACTTTCAAAAGCATTCGCGTTCGGGCTGGAGACGGTACTCGGGGCGCGGATGGCGCCTGCTTCGGTGAACACCGTCAAGGGGTAGGCACGTTCGCATTGCCGCTCCCCGAGGACGCTGCGGCAGTTGACATGGAGTGGGGGGTCCGCATGTACCGGCTGCCCCAATGCCACAATGCCAAGGGCGGCGAGCCGCTTGCCGTTCTCCGAGGTGACCGTTTTCAAGTGTTAACTACGGCGTTGCGGTGGACATGCCACTTAGGCGAACGGGCAGCAGTAAACTCACTTAGTCTTGGCCAGGATCGGTGAGGTCCGGCTTCCGGAGGTTTCGCACAAAGGACGTCGGGAGGGGCAATACGCTTCGGACATCCTGGAGCCCAGGCCATGCCTTCCACATGCCGAGCTCGTTTCCTATGGAGACGATGAAGGCCCTACGCTCGTGATCATCAGTCCCCGAAGGATACAGCTTCCAGCTCAGCTCATTCAGCTCAGCTAACTGACAAATGTGCGCCCGCATTCCCGGATGGCCCCAAGCGTCCTGGACATTTTTGTACATCGACGCGCCGGCACGATCCCACCACTCCTGCGCCGAAGCCTGGGTCCATGCCGGCGAGTCTGGAGGCCATCCCCGCGCTAAGGCAAAATATTGAATCAGCGTCCATGCCGCAGATTGCTGTATGTGGGATAACTCTCCGCGCTGCTGTCTGGCGGCGACAATCACATGCTGCGTGAACTTTTGCATGGACGCTCCTGGTGCTGGCCCAGCGGACTCCCTGAACTGTTCAGGTTTTCCCAACTGCTGCTAAGGGGCTTGGGGCAGTAACAAAATTTACCCCGTCACTTTTCGGTGAATCCACCCCAACTTGGCAGCTACGTGACAAAACCTATGCCAGCGGGCGATGCTGACAGCTTCCCGTAACGAAGATAAACCACTGCATGCGGTGGCGCGGGAAATCGTTGATGGGGTGGCTGGCCGCTAGGGAGTCTATCCGTGGAAGATATCGACGAACCCGACCACCAGGCGCAGGCAAACCGTGACGCCATGGCAGAAGCCGGGATCCCGCTCAATGCCGGCTGGATGCGCTATTTCAGCTTCACCGGCGTGGAAGTGGAATGGGAAATCGACGCATACCTCAACGGGTCCCTCCCACTCCCGGTCCACGAACGCGACCTCATCGCCCACGCCGTTAATGAACTGATCAAAGAACTTCCCCCACGCGGGATGGCCCCTTACAGCACCAATGGAACTAAGCCACCTCCACACCTCGGCAACGGCAAGACACCGAGCGGCTCCTGGCCCTGAATACCAGGCAGCACGAGCTGGGCTGACTGACAACCCTGACCGGCGCGACCGTTGAGAACATGACCACCGAGGATGACGGCAGCGCCGTATACGAAGCCAACATCACCAAGGCCGGCGCCCACGGGTTCGGGAGTCCATTCCCGGCCGGCTCCAAGGTTGACCCGTACAGGGGATCTTCGGTCAACCGCTATTTGACCGGATTTTCGCCAATCAAGGCGCGCCTGGATGCGCTTGACCTTAGGTACGGCGGGTACCGGCTACCTCAGGCATATCGGGTGCCGTTTTCGCATGTTGTGACTGATGACAGGTGGTGCCCCGATATATTGAGCAGACAGCATTCTTGACATCGGCCCCCTCCCCCACGGCCGGACAAACTTGAGGGTGCTCGGCGCTTACATCCCCGGATCCCTGGTATCTGGATCGAGGTAAGCACCTGATAGGCCGAACGCGGGAGCGGCTTTTGGCGAGAATCTTCGCCGTTCAGGCCCGGAACCGGGGGTGAACGGGATCGATGTCGGCAGCCGGTGGTTTCGTCCATTCCATGAAGGCGGCAGACTGGGCTGGACACGCATCCGCCAGGACGAAGGAGAAGGACCCATGGTCCCCGCATTATCAGTCATTGTCTTTGACGTGAACGAAACACTGTCCGATATGTCCCCGATGGGTGAGCGGTTCGGCGAGGTCGGGGCGCCCCCGGAGATGGCGAAGCTCTGGTTCGCGACCCTGCTGCGTGACGGGTTTGCGCTGGCAGCGAGCGGAGACAACGGCTCGTTCGCCGCCATGGGCGCCGGCGTCCTCAAGGGATTGTTCCGCGGCGTGGACCTGAGTCGGCCCCGTGACGAGGCTGTCGACCATGTCATGGGCGGCATGACGGCCCTGAAGGTACATAGCGATGTTCCCGCCGGGGTCAGGGGCCTCACGGCCGCTGGTTTCCGGCTGGTGACGCTCAGCAACGGCTCGGCCCAGATTGCTGGGAAGCTGTTCAGAGATGCGGGGATCCGGGACGAATTTGAGTGGCTGCTGACGGTTGAGGACGCTCCCGCATGGAAGCCGGCTCTCGGCTCCTACGAATACGCCGCAACTGCTACGGGGACAGACCCCGGCAGCATGCTGCTCGTGGCTGTGCACCCATGGGACATCCACGGCGCCGCCCGCGCCGGGCTCCGGACCGCCTGGCTGAACAGGTCCGGCGACACCTACCCCGACTATTTCGAGGCCCCCGACTACACCGTTTCCGCCCTGACCGAACTCGCACCCGCCCTGACGGCCGACGACTAAAAAAGGGCCCACCATCACCAGGAACACCAGACGTGCCGGGAATATATCTCTGCGGCCTTGTCTTGCCGCTAATACGGGCCGCGCTACGAAGGCCCTTGCCAAGAACAATCCCCCGAGACTTTCAAGGACACTTCATGCCCCATCTCGATCCCCTCTGGACCTCGCTTCGAATCGGCTCCGCCGAGCTGCCCAACCGGGTCGCGCTGGCGCCGATGACCCGTGTCAGCGCCACCGAAGACGGCCACGCAACCGGCCGGATGGCTTCCTACTACTCCCGCTTCGCGGCCGGCGGCTTCGGACTGCTCATCACCGAAGGCATCTACACCGACACCGCCCACAGCCAGGGCTACCTGTTCCAACCGGGCCTGGCCACCACCGAACAGGCCGAATCCTGGGTCAAGGTCGTGGACGCCGTCCACGCCCGCGGCTCGCGCATCTTCGCCCAGCTGATGCATGCCGGCGCCCAGTCCCAGGGCAACCGGTTCCTCGACTCCACCCTCGGCCCCTCCGCCGTCGCCCCCAAGGGCGAACAGCTCGGCTTCTACCGCGGCGAAGGACCCTACCGCCAACCCGAAGAAGCCACCGCTGCGCAGCTGAACGAGGTCCGCGACGGATTCGTGAACGCAGCCCTGAACGCGAAAGCCGCCGGCTTCGACGGCGTGGAGATCCACGGCGCCAACGGCTACCTGCTCGACCAGTTCCTCACGGACTACCTGAACCAGCGCACCGACCAGTACGGCGGCACCCCCGAAAACCGGGTACGGCTCGCCGTTGAGGTAAGCCGCGCCGTCCGCGACGCCGTCGGCCCCCACATGAGCGTCGGTATCCGCATCTCCCAGGGCAAGGTCAGCGACCACACCCACAAATGGGCAGGCGGACCCGACGAAGCAAAGACGATCTTCACCGCCCTCGCAGCGACCGGCATCGACTACGTCCACACCACGGAATACCGGGCCGACGCCCCCGCCTTTGGTGAGGAAGGGCCCTCCCTCGCCGCCTTGGCCAAGCAACACACCGGCCTAGCCGTCATTGCCAACGGCAGCCTTGACGAACCGGAAGCAGCCGCCGCCCTGATCGCTGACGGGCAAGCCGACGTCATCGCCCTCGGCAAAGCTGCACTCGCCACCCGCGACTGGCCCCGCCGGGCCCGCAGCAACGAGAGCCTGGACGAACTGGACGGCAGCGTCTTCGCACCCATCGCCGACGTCAAAGACTGGGAACTCGAACACACCGCCTAACACCCTGACCGATCAGTCATTCACAGCTGGAGGGAAACTATGACGCTCATTCCAACGCAGACTGCACCCGCCCTTGGCCTGCCGCTCGTGGGCGGGGGAAGCACCGATGATCTGAAGCTGGGCACCGGGGACGGCGGCCGGTTCAGCCTCGTCGTCTTTTACCGCGGCCTGCACTGCCCGATCTGCCGCAAGCAACTGGCCGAAATCGACAAGCGAATCGAAAACCTCAAAGCCGCCGGCATAGGCCAGGTCGTCGCAGTCAGCATGGAGACCGCTGAGCGGAGCCACCAGGTCGCGGACCGGTGGCACCTGGCAAACCTGCCCGTAGCCTACGGCCTGACCGAGGAAGCTGCACGGGCGTGGGGCCTGAACCTCTCCCACGCGATCAAGGACGGCGAACCGGACCTGTTCAACGAACCAGGCATCTTCATCCTCGATGAGGACGGCACGCTCTTCTGGTCCAGCACCGCAACCATGCCCTTTGGTCGTCCGTCCCTGGATGACGTGACCGCCGGGCTCAAGTACGCCCAGGAGCACGACTACCCGGCCCGGGGCGCTGCTTAAGACCACGAGTATCCACGACAAGGGCGCGCTCCGGGCGCGCCCTTGTCGTTCCTTCGGTTTCCCGGCTGTCGTTCCTAGGCCCGGCGCTTCCAGGTCACGGTGCGACCTGGAGTTGGGTGTTGCCAATGAACGGCGGGATGAATCCTGGCAGTGTCATGTAGCTGCCAATAGTGCCGGTGTAGTGGCCGTAGGTGTCAGGCACAGTGATGGTCGTCGGGAACCCTCCCAGACCGTTCAGTGCGACCCCAGTTATGGTGAGCGTCGTACCATTGTCGGTCCACCAAACCTCCCCGGAGTCGGCGACAGCGCCCTGCCCAGCGTGGCCGCAGTCCGATCCCTTGTAGTCACCGGTTCCGTTCTGGTCCAGTTCGATCCACAGCCATACGCCGCCGCCGTCATGGCCGCTGATGTTGGCCGAGATTTCGACCTGGTACATCGCCGTGTTTCCACCGTAGGCTGAGGCTGGGGCGGCCAAACTTAGACCACCCGCCACTGCCGCGAGTGATGCCGAGAGTGCCAGCGCGGCCTTTCGGGCTGCCGAGAAGGTTCCTGAAGTTTTCATATCCTGCTCCGTTTGACCGTTGTAATACCGTCGGAAGGCCCAGATCACTTCCGGTTTGGAGGGGCGCTTCCAGAATTAGCGCCCACCAGCGTGTCACCCCATGGTTGTAGGGAGCATGACCCGTGACGGATAGGGCCAATTTGCTCTTTGTCGGATTCCCAGCAGCCTTCAATCTGATTCTGTCAGGGCCGCCCATGTCCGTCCCGCAGAACCCCAGGGCAACATCATCTATGGGGTTGAACCATGAGTTCCGTCTCAACGTTCGACCTGCTCGACATCCTGCAGCCATCGACTGATGGTGCTGGCGGCACTCCTCGCCCCTACCTGCTCCGTTTCATCCGCCTGCCCGTTTCAGAGCTGCCCAAAGATACCCAGGCGCGCGGGTTTGAACAGATGACGCAAACTGGTAGGCGGCTCGGGCCACATTCGGAATGGCTGGGGCAGGGTATGGTGCTACTCGACTGCGGCAGGCCTCCGGAGGTTCAGGTAAGAGGCTCCTAAGAAGGTTTCATATGTTGAATGTTGCCAGGGAATGCACCCTCCTTGACCTTTCCCCATGGGGGAAGGTGCAGCCTGGGAGGAACGGTGGTGCGGTTTCCTTCAGCAGTCGCACCCACCACCGGGATCACCCCAACACCTATGGAGGTTTGATGAGTTCAGTACAAGGGTTCCATGTTGATCTTGCCATTATCGGGTCAGGTGGGGGCGCGTTCGCGGCGGCGATCCGGGCGACCAACCTGGGTAAGAGCGTCCTGATGATCGAGCGGTCAACAGTGGGCGGGACCTGTGTGAACACCGGTTGCGTCCCTTCGAAAGCGCTTCTCGCGGCAGCGGAGGCCCGCCATGTTGCCCTTGACGCCAGTGGCCGGTTCCCCGGCATCGCCACCTCCGCAGCACCTGTCGACATGCCCGCCCTGGTCGCCGGGAAACGTGCCCTGGTGGAGGGAACGCGCGCGGACAAGTACGTCGATCTCATCGCCGACTACGGCTGGGATTTCCGCCAAGGGACCGCCGCATTCGCGGGCACACCTGAGGAACCGGTGCTGGAGATCAGCACCCCGGGCGGCGGACGGGAATCGGTCACCGCTGCACACTATCTGGTGGCCACCGGTTCAGCCCCGTGGGCACCCCCGGTTCCGGGGCTTGAGGAGGCCGGCTATCTGACCTCTACGACCGCCATGGAACTGGAAGAAGTTCCGGAATCGCTGCTGGTGGTCGGTGGCGGTTACGTCGCCTTGGAGCAGGCCCAGTTGTTTGCGCGCCTGGGGTCCAAGGTAACCATGCTGGTCCGGTCCCGTCTGGCATCCGCGGAAGAACCAGAAGTGTCGTTGGCTTTGATGAGCGTCTTTGCTGATGAAGGGATCCGTGTGATCCGCCGGGCCACCCTGGCCTCGGTCGACCGCGACGCGGCAACCGGGAGAGTGCAGGCAGTAGCGAACTTCGCCGGCGGCGAGGAGACGTTCCAGGCCGACCATCTCCTGATGGCCACGGGGCGCCGCGCCGTTACCGAAGGACTGAACCTGGACGCGGTCGGGGTGACGACCGGGGAGCGGGGCGAGGTCCTGGTGAAGAGCACCCTGGCCAGCACCAACCCGCGGGTCTGGGCCGCGGGAGATGTCACCGGGCATCGGGAATTCGTCTATGTCGCCTCCGCGCACGGCGCCGTCGCCGTCGACAACGCCTTTAACAATGCCGGCCGCGATGTTGATTACCGCCATTTGCCGAGGGTGGCGTTCACTAGCCCCGCCATGGCCGCCGTCGGCCTGACCGACCAGGATGCCAACGGGGCCGGGATCAGCTGTGAATGCCGTGTCCTGCCGCTGGAGTACGTCCCCCGGGCCCTGGTCAACCGGGACACCAGGGGCTTCATAAAGCTCGTGGCCGAAAACGGCACCGGGAAGATCCTGGGCCTCACCGCCGTCGGCAAGGAAGCGGGCGATCTCGCCGCGGCAGGGGTCTACATCCTGGAAGCCGGCATGACAGTGGACCAGGTCGCGAACTTGTGGAGCCCGTACCTGACCATGGCCGAAGGCATCAAGATCGCCGCCCAGTCCTACACCACCGACATCACCAGGCTCTCCTGCTGCGCCACCTGACCACGCAGCCGGGCGCCGCCAACCACGAGTCACCACAAAGAGGAGGAACGAATGGACGAACATTTTGATGTTGCCGTGCTCGGCATGGGACCGGGCGGTGAAGTCGCCGCCAGCCGTTTGCTGAAAGCCCACAAAAAGGTCGCCGTGATCGAACGTGAACTGATCGGCGACGAATGGGCGTAAGGGGCCTGCGTGCCCTCCAACACACTGCTGCGGGCACCGCGAAGCGAAGACAGCACCTGCCCGGGCCGCCGGGGTACCGGGTGCCGGACTGGACTGGCCTGCGGCCAGTAGATACCGGGTCTACATGATCCGCAACCTCGACGACAAAGCCCAAGTCGAAGGCTATGAAGGCCAGGGCGCCACCGTGATCAAAGCCGAGGCCCGGACCACCGTCCGGGCACACTGCAGGCTTGCGCCAGGACCATCCAGGCCGATCACATCATCATCGCTACCGGCTCCGAAGCCGTCATCCCCGACCTTGACGGGGCCGAGAGCCTCACTACCTGGACGAACAGGGAAACGTTCACGGCCACGGCTTTGCCGGAGCGGGCCCTTGTCATCGGAGGCAGCGCGGTGGGCACCGAAACAACCACGTTTCTGGCCGGTTTCGGCGTCGATGTCACCCTCATCCACAGGGAACCCGGCTGCTGAAAGGCGGAGAATTCACGGCTTTCGTCAGACTGGACCTGGTCGAATCGTTCACCCGCCACTGGACCTATGAAAAAATGAACCCCCGGACACGCGGGACACTGCTGGGGACTGTGAAATTAATGGTGTATCCGGCTCGACACTCATGGCCGTGAACCTGGTGGGGAACAGCCCGATATGGTGGCAACATGTTGAGGCTGTGCCGAGTAGGAAAGCCCTTGAAACTGGCAGTGCAATCAATCATAGGTGCGGCTGTCACGGCGTGTGTGCTCCGGTCCCTCAACTCCAAGCTATCTTTCAGCCCGGTGCAGGATCGACGTCGTCCGCCTGACGGCCAGCGCCGTTTCGCTGCGGCCGCCTACCCGAACAGGACCATCCAGATCAGAGAGCGCTGACATGGTCGGGTATTAGGCCACCCGACCGGCGTGTATCTTAGCTGCGATCAGGTCCATGACCTCGGCTCCACCGGGCAGGACGTTGACCAGGGTGAAGAAGCCGTGCATCTGGCCCGGCCAGCGTCGGTGGTCCACCGCGACGCCGTCAGCGCGCAGCCGATGGGCATAGGCCTCCCCCTCGTCGCGGAGCACGTCATGCTCGCCAGTGATGATGAGCGCCGGCGGGAGGCCTGCGAGGGAATCGGCCAGCAACGGGGCGAAATCCGGGTCTGTCCGGTCGCTTGGTTCGGGGACGTAGTGGGCAGTGAACCACGCAACCGCCGCGGTGGTAAGAAGCGTCTGGTTCTCTTCCTCCCGATACGACGGACGGCTGAGGTCGCCATCGGTCAACGGATATACCAGGATCTGGCCAGCCAGTTGCGGGCCCCCACAATCGCGTGAGCGGCGTGCCACCACGGCCGCGAGATTTCCGCTGGCAGAGTCGCCTGCCACGAACAGCGGGACACCGCCAAAGGTCAGCTCCTCCGCGTGGGCGGCGGTCCAGCGCAGGGCAGTCCAGGCGTCCTCCACCGGCACAGGGAACGGATGCTCCGGCGCCTTGCGGTACTCCGCGAGGACGACGACGGCACCCGACTTCTGTGCCAACTGGCGCCCCAGTGTGTCGAACCCCTCCAGGTCCTCCAGCATCCAACCTCCACCATGCAGATACAGGATTATCGCCCCAGCCCTTGTAGTGGGGACGATGATGCGGACCCGGAACGAGCCGCCATCATGTGCAGGGATCTGCACATCCGTCACCTCGCCCACATCCGGGCCTGCCCCGTAAAGGCCTCGGAATCGTGCTGTTGCGGCCCGGGCCTCCGCTACGCTCATCCGCCAAATCGGGGTGGAATCCGGTCCGGCCGCCTTGGCCAGGGAGACGAGAAAAGCCTGGCTCGCAGCATCAAGTGTCATGCTCGGACCCTACTCCAGGACATGCGCCGCCGTCCCGGGCAACGTGGGACTATTTCACAGCCAAACCCACGAAGTCCGCGGTCAGGAATGGGTGCAGCCCATTCGTTGTCGACAAAATCCAGACCCAGGCACCCGACCGGCAAACTGTCCCAAAGCCGGTCAATGTCACTCTGGCATCCACGCTAGGGACGGCCGGAGCACGTGGACGCGGTAGCACCACCTGCTACGCCGCTCAAGAGACGTCGGAGGCACAGCTTGTCATGCACCCGGAACTCAAAAGCCCCAACGGAATCACGCTCATCGCAGACACCCGGGCAAGCATGAGGACCCTCCCGGGGCCAACGTCGCAATCTCCCTAGCCGGAGAACACGAGAAAGAACCGCGCGGCTACCGGGAACGCCTTTCCGAGCGCGCGACGGTCGCGATGCCCCTCAGCCAAGCACAGTGGGCGTCACATTCGGGATGCTCATGGACCAATTTGGCATTATGTGGTTCGTCATCCCGTCAGCAAACCCGTCGAAAACGGGAAAACAGCCCTCGCTACAGTACACGCGTGCGGCTCGGCTCCCAACGGTAGAATCGAGGTCCCCGCAGCCCAGCAGATCCCCGGGATGGAGCAGGTCACTTCAACTGGCCCCGACGGTTACCCGTGAGCTGCTGCCGGTCCACGAAATATCGCTGCTCTTGACGGCTGTGGGGTCTGGGCGTATACCAAAGGTGTCATCACGCCGGCGCCGCTGGGCCTTGCATGGAGTCGGCTGCCCTCTGGTCTTGGATGCAGAATAGATGGAATTCCGATGGGTACTGACCGTTTTGACGTACTCCGTGAACAAGTACGCGGGCAAGTTATTGAAGCAGATGACGCCGAGTATGACGCGGCACGGAGCGTCTACAACGGCATGATCAACCGTCGCCCCGCAGCGGTGTTGAGGGTAACCCAGGTCGCAGACGTGATTGCCGCCGTCCGCTTTGCCCGCGGCCTCGACATCGAGGTGGCAGTGCGCGGCGGGGGCCACAGCGCGCCCGGCTTTGGAACGGTCGACGGCGGTCTGGTCCTGGACTTCTCGGCGCTCCGCGGAGTCAGGGTCGATCCCGTCACCAGAACCGCCCGCGTCGAGGCCGGAGCCACCTGGGCTGACTACAACCACGCGACGCATGCCTTTGGCCTGGCAAGCACGGGCGGCATCATCGGTTCGACCGGGGTTTCCGGCCTGACTCTTGGCGGCGGCATTGGATACCTCGCCCGCAAGTACGGCCTCGCCTGCGACAACCTCGTGTCCGCGGATGTCGTCCTTGCCGACGGAACGTTCCTCACGGTAAGCGAGGCAGAAAACGTGGATCTCTTTTGGGCGCTCCGCGGCGGAAGCGGCAACTTCGGCGCAGTGACCTCGCTGAAGTTCCGCCTTCACCCCGTGGACATGGTCCACGTGGGATTAATGTTCTTTGATGCGGCCCTCGGGGCTGAGATCGGCGCGGCCTATCGGAGCTGGATCGCCTCCGAGCCCGAGGAAATGGGCGCGTTCCTCGGCTTCCACCAAGGCCCCCCGGTCCCCTTCCTACCCGAGGAATGGCATGGACGCCCTGTCACCGTCATTGCCGGCATGTGGACGGGCGACCTCGACGCCGGGCCCGCGCATTGGCAGCCCATGCTCGATGCCGGACCAGCTTTGGGAAGCTTCTTTGCACCCATGCCATATCCCGCGCTCAACATCATGTTCGACGCACTCAGCGGTGTCCCCGGGCTGCAAGGCTACTGGAAGGCCGATTTCCTCCGGAACCTCAGCGACGAAGCACTCAGGGTGGCGGTGGAGTACGCGCCGGGCATACCCAGCGTGCACTCGGCCAACCACTTCTACCCGATCGACGGAGCCGTCCAGCGCGTGGCACCCGACGCAACAGCATTCGCTTACAGAGACGTGAACTTCGCCCCAGTCATCGCAGCCCAATGGCCCGATGCAGCAGACAACCCCAACAACATCGCCTGGGTCCGGGGCTACTGGACCGCCCTCCACGAGTACTCCGAACCCGGCGGATACCTCAACTTCCAAGACGCAGACGACCAGTACCGGATCAAGGACACCCTTGGCTCGAACTACGCACGCCTAACAGAAGTCAAAACAAAGTATGACCCCGACAACTTCTACCACATCAACCAAAACATCACCCCCGCTGCGGCAGGCGCTACACCGGCCACTGGAGTTACACCTCAAAGCAGCACGCCTGATCCAGCACCCCACCCAAGCATCCCACCCGAAGCGGCACCAGCATCCTGACGCACTGCACCACAGTCAGCCATCGCGTTTCGACAGCCATGTACTCCCTCTGGGAAACACAGAGCGGAGGGAGATACCCATCGACGGCAGCCCGGGAGCGCTCGAACCGGCCGAACTTCATCCCGCGCGGTGTGTGTTAGCGGCCATGAAAAACTGCCCATAGGCGGCCACGAAAATGCCCACTGACGGCCAGCAAAACTGCCCACCGGTGGCCATGAGATCTGCCCAC
>NZ_JBFBKY010000019.1:0-73108 GCF_040702335.1 Pseudarthrobacter sp. NPDC080039
CGCGACAGCCAACTGCCGGCGTCGTACGCCCCACCAAGATCCTCCCCAATGGCCTCCATAACCCCACTCTGCCAGCCACCACTGACAATGAAGACCACCCAAAACCCCTATGTGGAAAACCTGGGCAAGTAGTGCTTAGGCCGCCGAAGCGGTGGAACCGGAACGGGCCGCAGAGGCTTCTTTTTGCCACGGCCAGCGCCCGGTGATCTCCAGCTCAAGGGAGAAGCTGAGGAACGTCCTGATGAGCACGATGATGGCCAGTACCCCGACGCTCACGAATGTCGGGGTGACGGCGACGGTCCGGATGATGTCGGCGGCGACGAGCAGCTCAAGGCCCAACAGGATGGACCTGCCCAGCAGCTGCCGGTACGAGCGGTAGAAGCTCAGCTTCCCAGTGCCTGGCGGGAGCTGCCGGGGCTGATGACCGCGGATCGCCAGCGGGAGGGAGACCACCGCCCCGATGACCATGACCGCCACTCCTGCGAAGTCGACCAGTTGCCCAACCGTCTCTATGATCTGCCGAAAGTCCATTCCCTGCCCTACCCCGGGCCAGGCGTCTCCGCAACCAGCCCGGCAGTGACTAAGGGAAGGCCGACCAGTTACGGATGGCGGACGCCGTTCCCCGCTATAACGTCCCTGTACCCTTCCCTGAAGGTCGGAAACGCCAGGGTGAACCCGGTGCTGCGCAGGAGGTCGTTGCGGCAGCGCTTGTTGCCCCCACGGGCAGGCCCCGCGTCACCGACCCGCGGTGCCGGAAGGCCGAGTTCGCTTGCCAGGAAGCGCAATATGCTGCCCAGGTCGGCAGGCTCATTGTCCACACCCACGTAGATGGGCGCGGGTGCAGCATCCATGGTGGCAAGGTGAACGAGGGCTGCCGCAGCATCGTCGCGGTGGATCCGGTTGGTGTACCGGACGTCCTCGGGAATGACTGCCGAGCCGCTCCGCGCCTGGTCGATCAGCCGGGTCCGTCCCGGCCCGTAAATGCCACCCAGCCTGACGGAGACACCGAGAGTGCTGGTTCCTTCAAGCCTTGCCTGCAGCAGTTCCTCCGCTTCCACCAGGATGCGGCCAGAGAAGCCGCCGGGATCGGCGGGCGTGGACTCGTCCACCCAGCCGCCGCCCGCGTCCCCGTATACGGCCGTCGAGGAGACAAAGATGATCCGTTCGGGGGTGACAGCATCCCGCTTCAGCGCAGCAAGGACGTTTTCCACTCCACGTACATACGCGGCCCGGTATGCCTCCTCAGTGGGTGAATCGGCGGCAACGGCAATTACGACGGCGGTGGCATCCTCGGGGACGGGAGGCAGGTCCCCCGCGGTCAGGTCAGCCGCGGCACCTTCGATTGCGGCCGGCAGCTTCGCCGGGGACCGGCGCCACCCGACAACCCGGTGGCCCAAGCCGGCAAACCGCAACCCCGCCTCAGTACCAAGATCGCCGCATCCGGCCAAGAGAATCGTCATAAGCTACGGTGCCTCCACCGGGAAGAAGACACGCGGATCCTGCAGCAGCGCCGGGTAGGCGAACGCGGAGCGGTCCACGATCTCGGTGACTTCGAAGTTCCTGCCGAAACGGCCGTCATCGAGGGTGATGGGCCGCCCCACGACCTGTCCCACCGCGAACCTGGCCCCGTTCTCGAACGGGACCGCCACCGGTGTCTTTCCGGGAAGGGTCCGGAAGGCCTCCTCCTGCGCCAGCCGTTTGCGGGTGGGTTTCTTCGCCTGCGGCCTGGGCGGTGCCTTCTTCGGGGCACGGGACGGCCGGCGGGAGCCGTCTTCAACATAGACAGGGGAGTAGCCGTCGTCCCCGGCGGCCATTGCCGCAGCGGCGGCCGCGCTGCGGTTAACCGGCGGGAGCGCCACAGTCGTTAGGGCCTGGGGGTCGAGGTCCTCATGTGGCTCCCGCAGGATCCAGAGAATGTCCCCCTCCGGTTCCTGCGGAAGGAACTCGTGCCGGGGCTCTGGCCAGACGTAGTCCATGTCCGGGATCGCGTCGGGAAAGACAGCGGTGTAGAACTTGGGTTCCTTGTGGACCAACTTGGAACGGTGGCTCAGGTGGAAGTCGGGCTCACCCAGCCACGGCGGCATGACGATTTTGGCCGCGTAGTCCGGGTGCGCTGCCTGCGGGGCGAACTCGCCGATGTTCGCACGGGTGTTGTCCGGGTGGCCGCGTTCGATCCATTCGTCCACCATGGCCAGGCCGTACATGGTGAGGGCGGGCACGTGGCCCATCCACATCCGGATGGCCGGGTGGGTTTGCCAGCCGTAGCCCGGAATGACCAGCGCGCGCAGGGTTTGCAGCGCTTCAACCCGCTGCTTGCCCAGCCGTGCGGTGTCCAGGGCTGCGGCGCTTTGGCGGAAGTCAGGGTACGGAAGGAAGGTTTGCATCTCTTCAGTCTGACGGTCCCCGGCGGAAGTGCCAATTGCTGTGCCTGCGGCCACACGCAAGGGTCGCGTATGTCCAAATAATGGACGCCTGCATACGTCTTTCAGGTTAAACCACTAAGATCGCCGCAACCACCCCCGCGTTTTGGAAGCTCACTCATGACATCTACACCCAACAAAGCCGTCAGCCCATCCCGCACCGCCCTGCCCCGCTACGGGCAGATGCTGGGCCCGGAAGCCCAGGGAATCCTGGTTCTCGACGAGTTCACCATCGATCCTGCCGCCGCCCGCAAAGACCAGCACCGCTTTCGCGATGGCATGGCCACTGTTGCCAGGACTGTGCGCCGGATAGCCGCCCTCCGCGTTGTCATAGCGCTCGTGGCGATTGGCAACCTGCCCTTGTTCCTGCTGGGAAGTGGCTGGTGGATCTACGGCGTCTCACTGACCCTTGTTGTCGCTGTCCACGCTGCCGTGACGCTGCTCAACCGGCACGAGCCGCGGCTCAAGCAGCGCTCCGCCCTGGAGCTGCACATGCACCGGGAACGGAGCGCCAACTACCGCAAGGTGCGCGACGCCGTGAAGTACATGATCGACACCCCCACCCGCATGAACGAGCACCTCTACCTGGAGCTGCTGGCCGTCAAGCGGGTTGCCTTGAACCTCGCCCACGGCACGGTTGCGCTGCTGGACACCAGCGACGAGTCGGCCTGGAAGGTGCGGATCGTCCGCGAACTGCACGCCAGTTGACCGCAGGCTGGCTGCCTGCTCCGGCAGCGGCTGAGGAGTTAAAGAACGACGCCGGCACATCCCTTGTGGGGTGTGCCGGAGTCGTTTTTGGTCAACGGAATTTGTCTATCGCCGACCTGTCTGTGTCGCCTTGAAAAGGCGGTGCGGCCAAGGCCGCTGATGGAACATCCACTGGTATTAGGCGGGGAGCTGAATGACCTGTCCCTCGAATACGAGGTTCGGATCCGAAATAGTGTCCAGGTTCGCATCCGCGAGGTGCTGCCAGCCGCCCTGGACGCCCAGCTTCTCGGCGACGATGCTCAAGGTATCCCCGGCCTGCAGGGTGTAAGTCTCGCCGCTGAGCGGAACGGACGTCGCGTGCCGCGGCGCCGGCGCCTGCTTTACCGGGGCGCTCTGGACAGGGGCGCTCTGGACCTTGACCGGGGCACTCTGCACCGGAGCGCTCTGGACCGGAGCTCCGCCGCCGCCGCTCAGTCCAAGCTGCGACGAGCAGGACGGCCAGGCGCCCCAACCCTGGGAGGCCTGGACCCGCTCGGCTACAGCAATCTGCTGTTCACGGCTGGCGTTCGCCGGGGACCCGGTTCCGCCGTAGGCTGCCCAGGTGCTGGAAGTGAACTGCAGGCCGCCGGAGAAGCCGTTGCCCGTGTTGATGGACCAGTTCCCGCCGCTTTCGCACTGGGCGAGTGCATCCCAGGTGGATGTGGGGGTGGCTGCGTTGGCCGCCGTGGCTGAGAGTGCCAAACCTGCCGCGGAGACGGCGGCCAAGGTGACTCCGCGGCGTGCGGCAGTACGGAATTTGGTGTTTTTCATGATGGTGATGCTCCTGAAGGCCACCAGCGCTGGTTCCGTCCCCGGAGATCGTCGCGCCACTGCCCGCCCCTGACGAATAGAGGTCACTGTCGGTGGCTGCCGCTGGGCAGTTCTGGTGGAGGCAGCACCGGGCAATCAAAAAGCCCGCCGAACGGGCATGCATTTCACGCTAGGACATCGTTTCTGCGTTATCAAATCGAGATTCCGGCGGGCGTGTTGGGTGTGGGCCGGGACGCCCCCGGCGCCTCCCCTCGTAAGCGCGTTATCGCGCGGGCGGGCGCGAAGCCGGGAGGGGCATTATCCTGTCCGGATGGACAATTTAGCCGCTGGCAGCACCATGCCCGAAACCAACGTGGACGCTGCGGAAACCGCCGTTCCCGCCAAGCCCCTCCCGGTGGCCGAACTCCACCTGCACATCGAGGGCACGCTGCAGCCCGAGCTCATCTTTGCCCTCGCCGAGCGCAACGGTATTGAGCTGCCCTACTCCGGGCTGGAGGAACTCCGCGAAAAGTACGAGTTCACGGACCTGCAGTCGTTCCTTGACCTCTACTACGCGAACATGGCGGTACTGCGCACCGAGCAGGACTTCGCCGACATGACCCGCGCATACCTGGAGCGTGCTGCGGCAGCCGGCGTCCGGCACGCCGAAATCATGATGGACCCGCAGGCGCACCTTTCCCGCGGCATTCCCCTCGAAGCATGCGTCAGCGGTGTGGCGTCGGTACTCGCGACTTCGGAGGAGGAATTCGGCATCTCCACCATCCTGATCGCGGCCTTCCTGCGTGACCTGCCCGAGGACTCGGCCCTGGAAGTTTTGGGCAGGCTGCTGGCCATGAACGCGCCCATCGGCGCCATCGGGCTGGACTCGGCCGAAGTGGGAAACCCGCCGTCCAAGTTCGAAAGGTTGTACGCCAAGGCGCGGGAAGCAGGCCTGCGGCTGACGGCGCACGCGGGGGAGGAGGGCCCGGCGTCGTACATCACCGAAGCCTTGGATATTTTGGGCGTGGGGCGGATCGACCATGGCATCCGCTGCATGGACGATCCAGACTTGGTGGAACGCCTCGTGGACGCGCGGATTCCATTGACCGTTTGCCCCCTGTCCAACGTCAGGCTGCGCGCAGTGGACACCCTTGCGGACCATCCGCTGCCGGCCATGCTCGCAGCCGGGCTGAATGTTTCCGTCAACTCGGACGATCCTGCATACTTTGGCGGTTACGTGGATGACAACTTCGCACAGCTGACCGCTGCGTTCGATCTCTCCGACTTCGACAAGGCACGGCTGGCAGCGAACTCCATCCACTCCTCGTTCGCATCCGAGGAGCGCAAGGCGGAACTCCTGGCGGAACTGAACGGGCGGGAAGTGGCCGACTGACCACTTCTGTGTCACGCGCAACAGCAGGCGTCCGCGCCCGGTAAACTAAGTGCCGCAGGCGTGTCTGGGGAGTGCAGGGCAGCACCCATGTCAGCGCTTGAGGGTTATGCAGACAGCCCTTACCCGAGACCTCCGCCTCACTTGCGGCACCATCCGCTTCACAGTCGGTCACGACACGCAGAGTTAACCAATTAAAGTCGCGCGATTTAACGGGCAGTTGGCAAGATGCCTAAGACCGATCGCTTATATAAGGGGAATCATGGCCAAGTCCACCGCAGAAAACACCTACCTTCGACTCAAGACCGTCCTGGATGTCCTGACCGAAGGCGTGTGGTCCGGCGATGCACTCAATGCTGGCCAGGTCCTGGCGGAAGCCACTGCCCGCGTGCCGTTCAACGAGCACGAGGCGGAACTCCTCAGCGGCGGCATCCCGCGCGGCCACAAGACCCTTACCTCTGCCACCGCGAAGCTGGTCAAGGCCGGCTGGCTTATCAAGGGCCGTTCCGGCTGGACCATCACCGAAGACGGCATGCGGGCAACTGTCGCCTTCCCGGACGTGGATTCCTTTGCCGCAGCGCTCGACGCCGGCACCCCGGTCCCTGCCGACACCCCCGTTCCCACGGCTCCCGAAGGATTCGTGCGTCCCGTTTCCGCCGCAGCCGCGACGCTGGAGGTTCCGGCCAAGGAAGAAGCACCGAAGAAGACCACCCGGAAGGCTCCGGCCAAGAAGGCGGCTTCCGCTGTGGGCAAGGCAGCAAAGGCACTGGAGGACGCCGTCGAGCCGGTGGTGAAGGCCGTCCGCAAGAAGTCCTCCTCGAAGGACAAGGCTGAAGCGGCGGCTCCTGCCGAGGCCGCTGCCGCCGAGCCGTTCGAGGGCCCGGATGTGGAAACCCTTCCGCAGCCTGAAGCTGTGGCCGTTGCCGGTGACTTCAACATCATCCTTGGCGCCCCCGAGAACTGGGCTCCACAGTACGACGAAGCACAGATGGAGTTCGACTTCCTGGACCAGCTGTGGAAGAAGAGCGCGGAGCTTCCCGCCGGTTACTACACCTTCAAGATCGCACTGAACCGTTCGTGGGATGAGAACTACGGCGCGTTCGGAACGTTCGACGGCCCGAACCACGAACTGCACCACGCCGGCGGCACGGTGACCATCCGCTACAACCACGCCACCCGCGACATCACCATCAACTAACCAGCCATTCCACCCAGCCGGGTTGCACGGGCTGCCGTTTCGGGTTCCCGGAACATCGGTTCGTGCAACCCAGCGGGCCAGGGACGCTGTCCTACGAGGAGGCCATTATGGGCCGGCATGAAAGTTCAGCGCAGGACAACCCGGCGCCTGAAGGTTCAGGGCAGAATGTCCGGCTGGCCGCCCGGGTTTTCGGGATGGTTCAGGGTGTCGGCTTCCGCTACTGGACCATGGGCACCGCTGAAGAGCTTGGGCTCTCCGGAGAGGTGCGGAACCTCGACGACGGCTCCGTGTCCGTGATTGCCGAAGGCCCGGAACGCAAAGTCCACCAGCTCCTGAAGTGGCTCAATTCCGACCGGACTCCTGGCAGCGTGGAGCGGGTGGACAGTTCCCTTTCGAAAGCGGAGGGAAACCTCCGGGGGTTCCGCGCGCACTGACGTTCTCCGGGCCGCCTTGCTTCCGAAGACTACTGCTGGGCGGCCCGCTCGTGGGGGCTCAGGCCGAGGAAGGCTCCAAGTTCCTCCAGCGCCGCCGGCTTGTGCGGCATGTAATTAGTGAGTTCCGGGGACCGGATGACCACCGCGCGCCACTGGCCGCGGGAGACAGCAACGTTGATGCGGTTCCTGTTGAGCAGGAACTCTGCTCCGCGCGGTGCTTCGGCGACCGCAGAGCACGCCATGGACACCAACACCACCGGTGCTTCCTGGCCCTGGAACTTGTCCACTGTCCCCACGCGGACCTCGGGCAGTCCCGATTCTGCCAGTTGTTTGCGGATGAGGTGGACCTGGGCGTTGTAGGCGGCCACTACCAGCAGGTCCTGCTGTTCCAGTGGACGCGCCGCGCTGCCGGGGCCGGCAATCCACTTCAACCCCAGATGCCGGCGGGCCTGGCGGACAACTTCATCCGCCTCTTCTTTTGAAGCTGTCGTGTTTCCGCTGTGGGATACGAAGACCGTCTCCACACCGGGCGCGAAGGCTTCCAGTTCGCGGAGGGACGCGGCAGGAGCGGACTTCAGCTTCCCCTCGTAGCTGAGGTTGGATACGGCCCGGCACAGCTCCGGATGCATGCGCCAGGTGTCGGCAAGGAAGTAACCCAGGTTCGGCGGAAGGGTGGCGTGTCCGGCCGCGAGCCATCCCAGGGCGGACTCATCAACTGGTTCCGGATGCGCTCCTTGTGAAACCTGCGGAAGCTGCTGCGGGTCCCCGAGCAGGAGCAGCCTCCTGGCAGAGCGGGACACGGCGAGCGTGTTGGCCAGCGAGAATTGGCCGGCCTCATCAATGACCAGGAGGTCAAGGGACCCGGCAGGCACCTCCTTGCCGGTCATGGTCCACGCCGTGCCGCCCACCAAGCAGCCGCCCGGGGCCGACAGCAGGCGGCCCACATCTCCTTCCGCCGTTAGCTGCCACGGAACATCATGAGGAGAACTTAGTTTCTTGCCCACGACAGCCGGGTCCACCCCGCCTGTCTGGATGGCCCGGCACAGGAGGTTTTCCACCACATTGTGGGACTGGGCCACCACGCCGATCTTCCAGCCCTCGGCCACGAGCCTGCCGATCACATGGGCGCCAACGAACGTCTTTCCCGTACCCGGAGGGCCCTGGACGGCCAGGTAGGAGCGGTCAAGGTCCCGCAGGGACTCGGTGATGGCGCCGGCATAATCTGCCTCGGCGTCCTCCCCGCGCGCCACTTCCACCGGCCGCGGGCGGGAGAGGAAACGCGGTGGCAGCTTGCGCAGGATGTCCAACGCCGGCTGAGCGGGAAGGGTGGGCGCCGAGGCTCCCACTACCCGGGCTATGTCAGCTATGGCGGCCTCGATGTTGTCCGTGGGTATCGGGGTGTCCTCGGTCAGCGCTACCGGAAGGTGCGCGTAGGCAGCGACCTTCCTGGACTCCTTCTCGGAGATGGTGATGAGGGTGTGCTCAGGATTGTCCGGCGCCGCCTCCAGCTCATGAATCCGGGTTCCGAAGGTGTAGGCCCTGGTCCCGGGAAGGGCGTCGGGAGCGAGCATGCCGTCCGGTCCCGGAGGGTCGTACAGCCGGCACCACTTGGAATTTGAGCGGAAGTCGGAGCCTTCCGTCATGGTGCCTCGGAGCTTCAGTACACGGGTGCGCATCCGTTCCCGTGGCTTGGCCAATGCCCAGTCCGAGACGACTTCCGCTGATGACACCACGAAGACGTTCCGTTGGTCTGACCAACTGTCCAGCGGCGCCTCGACGCGGTCGAAGTGCTGCCACCAGAACTGCTTCCGCTCGCGCCGGTGATATCCGGTGGCGGCAGCGACCATGGCAAGGGCCCGCTCGTCGTTCGTCCAAGGCCGGTTGTCCGGCAGTTCGTCCAGATACTCGCGAAGGCGCCGTTCTTCCTGGGTCTCATTCCGTCCGACCGGGGATCCGTCGGCTGCGGGACCCGCGAGGGGAGCAACTGCCGAAGACCCGTCATCAGGATCTTCCGTGGGGGACTGGGCGCCTGCGGGGGCCTGGGAAGCGATCTGCAGCAGCCAGTCCCGCAGCCGCAGCGTGGAGAGGCAGTCGTACTGGTTGTAGTCGGAGATGGAAGCCAGGATGGCAGCGGCTTCATCCCGTTGCCCTTCATCCCGGGCGGCGCAATAGGCGGCATAGGCCACAACAGAGGCGCCTGCATCCTTGACATCCCCTGAGCGCAGGTTGTTTCCCATGTACAGCGGTTCGAGCTTCTTGATGGAGTAGGACGCTTCCGAGATGCGGACGGAATGCCGCACCGTGGCGTACAGGTCCACCAGCAGACCCTGTCTCAGCCAGTCGTCCACGATGTCCTCACCGGCCTGGTGGGCGAGGGAGAGGTTGCGGAGAGCCGTCTTCTCGTACGGGGCATAGTGGTAGACGTGCATGTCCGGGTAGACGGCACGCCTCTGTTCCACGTAGTCCAGGAAGCCAAGGAATGCGCGGCGCTCCTCCGAGCGGGAGTGCGCCCAGAACGGCCGGAAGACCGGATCTGTCTGATCCCCTTCAACCGGTGCCTCGATGACGCCGAAGAGGTACTCGATGCCCCATGCGCCGGTGGCAGGGTCCTGCCACAACGGATCGCCTTCGAAGTCGAAAAAGATGTCTCCCCTGCTGGGGGCGGGAAGATCCCGGATGGTGTTGTCCGGAAGGACGGTGTAGGAAACCGTGCGTGTTTCTCCGTCCTTCGTAAACGTGCGGGAACCGGCCACCGAATCCAGGCCCAGTTGCATCCGCGCCTGGGCGCGCAGCCTGACCACCGAGTTTTTTGCCTGGGCGGCGGGCATCGCCGCCAGTTGGTCGATGGTGGTGATGTTCGCTGCATGGAGTTTCCGCCGCTGGACCACGGACATGCCGGCTACCATCAGCAGGTCCCGGTGGAGTTTCACCTGTTCCGCGCAGTAGTCGCACCGTCCGCAATGGACGACGCCGGGCTGCTGCCACTGCACAACTGCCTCGGCGGCGCGGTGGCTGGCCGTGAGTTGGCGGAAGCGCCGCCGTCGCTCGCGGAAGACGGGCAGCAGGTCCGGCAGGGAGTGGCTGCTCCGCAGCCAGTCCTCTCCCACGCGGGTGCCCAGCACGAGGGTGACAACGGGCGAGGGGTCCAGCCCCATGCCCAGTAATTGGTCGCCGTACGCGGCCAGCTGAAGAAGCGCGCCTGCCTTGGCGTGCCGGGCCAGTTTCGTGTCCCAGATTTCGTACCGGCCCGGGTCCCCGGTGCCTGCGGCCTCGTTGACCAGGAAGTCCGCGTAGCCCAGGAATTCGCCATCGAAAAAGGTGGCTTGGAAGACGACGTCCGCTCCGGACCGGAGGGCGAGCTCTGTTTCGGCATGTTTAGCCTGAAGGTCGCTGCGCAGGGTCTGGCCGCGTTCCAGGGAGTAGACGCCCGACCCGCGGCTGGCGTCCCACTCGCCGTATTTCTCTACGAGACTGGCAAGCACCGTGCGCTCGTGCCGGTCTCCCAGCTCGCCGGCACGCTTCTGCATTTCGTCGGCGGGAAACTCGGCCTTGGGGGAGCGTCCCAGCTTTTCGTCCAGTATCCGGAGCGTGCGGTACTCGCATTCGGACGCAGCCACCAGGTCGCTGGCCGAAAAGACCAGGTCCGGCGGGGCACTGGAGCCCGAATCAGTGCCGGCGGCGTCGAGCAGAAACACGTGGCCTCCCCAACTGTTGGCGGGCCGGGGGACGGTTTCCCCAGCCTGGAATCAAACGTAGCAAGAGGGACTGACAAAGGCTCCCGGCCGGGAGTCCATTCAGAATTGGCGCCTCGACGCCGGTCCCCCGATTCACGTGACTCCTCAGCGCCCGGCGGCAGCGGCGCGCACCTGGGCCTTGTCATGCTCGGCGTGGGCGCTGTGGATCAGGTCCATGAACTCCGTTTCGTGCCGGACCAGCCGTTTGTACTTCTCGGGAAGCTTGTGGATCTGGTCTTCTTCGCGGCACATTTTGGCGAAGATCCTGTCGCGCTCGGCCATGTCCGTCTCATAGTTGAGGTCCAGGTACTCGGTGGCGTGCCGCCGGGCGCCGGACACTGCATTCTTGGCTTTGCCCTTAGGGCTGAAGATCGACGCAAGGATGGTCACCACCAGAACGCCCAGGATCACGCCCAGGGAAACCCCGGTGCTGACCTCCACCACGTTCACGTGCCCGCCCTCGTTAATGAATGGCAGGGTGTTTTCGTGCAGGGCGTGCAGGATGAGCTTGACCCCGATGAAGCCCAGGATGACTGCCAGGCCGTAGGAGAGGAAGATCAGCCGGTCCAGCAGTCCGTCAATCAGGAAGAACAGCTGGCGCAGGCCCATCAGGGAGAACGCGGTGGCAGTGAATACGATGAACACGTTCTGGGTGAGGCCGAAGATGGCCGGAATGGAGTCCAGTGCAAACAGCATGTCCGTGCCGCCGATGGCCACCATCACCAGCAGCATCGGCGTGAGGACCCGTTTGCCGTTCTCCACTGTGAAGAGCCTGTCGCCGTCGTAGTGCTGCGACGCGGGCAGGAGCTTCCTGGCGAGCCTGACCACCAGGCCTTCGGAATCGTCGTCGTGGTCGTCCGGCTTGAGCAGGTTGCCGGCCGTGACAAGCAGGATGAGCCCGAAAATGTAGAACACCCAGGCGAAGCTGCTGATCAATGCCGCACCGAGGAAAATGAACACCGTCCGGGCGATCAGCGAAAACACGATGCCGAACAGCAGCACCTTTTGCTGGTCCGCCCGTGGCACCCTGAAGCTGGCCATGATGATGAGGAAGACGAACAGGTTGTCCACCGACAGCGCCTTCTCCGTGACGTAGCCCGCGAAATACTCGGTGCCCATGTCAGGGCCGCCGAAGAGCAGTACGCCCAGTCCGAACAACACGGCAATGCCCACGTAGATCGCCGACCAGGCGGCGGATTCCTTCAACTTGGGCGTGTGGGCCTTCCGGACGTGGAAGAAGAAATCGAAGGCGAGCAGCCCTACGATTCCCGCTATTGTCAGGGTCCAGACATACGCAGGTACTTCCACGCCGGGCCTTTCGTTGGAGGTTCCCCCAGCCTACCTAAGCGGGCTTCAGGAGTTTGTTCTCCACGACAGCTGACCGGGACAGCGTCTTGTACCCTTCCTGCTCGAAGAGCACCGTGATGACATCGTCCTCGTGCCGCATCACCAGGCCGGGCCCCCACTCCTTATGGACCACGGCTGACTGAAGCGGGAACGGCTCCTCTTCCCCGGTGCCCGCCCCACCGCCGTCGTACGCCTTACCCTGCTGTTTCCTGCCCCGCTTGTCTTTGGGCTGGTCCTTCTTGCCCTGCCGTTTCCTGCCCGTGGGCTCTCCATTTTCGCGAGCGGAGGCAGCAGCGGCGCACCCGTCGCAGTTTCCGCACGGCTCCGGCAGTTCCTCACCGAAGTAGCCCAGCAGGAACTGCCGCCGGCAGCCGTCCGTCTCCGCGTAGGCGCGCATCATGGTGAGGCGGGACTGGTCCACGCGCTGCCGGGCTTCGGCGAGTTCGACGGCGTCACCCACCAGGGTGGGCAGCTTCGCCTTGGACGTCAGCCGGACGCCGCGCTTGCCGACGGCCACCGCGCCGATCTCCTCCAACTGGTTCACGAGGCCGGTGACGCGGCGCGGCTTGAATCCGGTCAGCTCCGCGAGCGAGGACTTGGGAGTGGCCGCATGGGCAGCCTTTAGGGCCTTCAACACGGCGAGCAGGGAATCTGGATCAGGGGAGTGGGTGCCGAAGAATTTGCGGATGCCCAGATCCTCCGACCGGTAGTGCAGCACGGCGGACGCGGGTTTGCCGTCCCGGCCTGCCCGGCCGATCTCCTGGTAATAGGAGTCCAGGGATTCGGGAATGTCGGCGTGCACCACAAACCGGACGTTCGGCTTGTCGATGCCCATGCCAAAGGCCGTGGTGGCCACCACCACGTCCAGCTGGTCGTCCAGGAACAGCTCGTGGATGCGTTCGCGGTCTGCGGCTGACCGGCCGGCGTGGTAGGCCTCCGCCCGCAGCCCTTCCTTGGCCAGCTTGGCCGCGTATTTCTCCGTGTCTGTCCGGGTGGCAGCGTAAAGGAGCCCCTGCCCGTCGCTCGCCAGGGCCGCCACCTGTTCCAGCACGGCCTTGCGCTTGCCCTTGTCCTCATGGTGACGGACCACGTCCAGGCTGATGTTGGGCCGGTCGAAGCCGTGAACCAGCACCAGTGGGTTCTTCATGGCCAGCCGCTCCACGATCTCGTCCCGCACCGGCGGAGAGGCGGTGGCGGTCAGGGCAGCCACGGGCGGATTTCCCAGCTGCTCCCGCACATTGCCCAGGCCCAGGTAGTCCGGACGGAAGTCGTGGCCCCAGGAGGAGACACAATGTGCCTCGTCAACCACGAAGAGCGAGATGTCCAGTGCTTTGATCCGGTCCACGGTTGACTGCTTGGCCAGCTGCTCGGGGGCGAGGAACACGAACACGGCCCTGCCGTCCTCGGCGGCCTGCCACGCGGCCTCCACTTCGGCGTCACTGTGAGAGGAATTGATGGCCACCGCGGTGTCCGGCCCCAGGTCCTGGGACAGGCTGTCCAGCTGGTCCTCCTGCAAAGCGATCAGCGGTGAAACCACGACGGCGGGACGGCCAAGTGCCTGGTGCAGGTGCAGGGCCGCGACCTGGTAGATGGCCGACTTGCCATAACCGGTGGGCATCACGGCCAGGACGTCGCGGCCATCGGCAAGGGCGGCCATACCGGCCAATTGGCCGTCCCGAAGGCGGGGCAGGGAGAAGGACGAGGCAGCAAGGGCCCGGAGGGCAGGTTCGTCGGACATGAAACGGGACTCCGCACAGAAGAAAACCGCGGCCGCTTGCTTCAGCCGTAGGAACCACCCTACGCCAGCCCCGCCCCGCCGTCGTGCACCCCGGGCCCTGTGTGGAAAGCCCTGGCTACGTGTCGATGGTGGACATGTTGGGGTAGCGGTCACCGGCGGTGGCGCCGGCCGGCGCCAACTGGTCCAGCAACTGCAGCTCGTCCTGGCTGAGCTCGACGTCTACGGCGCCCAGGTTCTCGCGCAGCCGTTCACGCTTCTTGGTGCCCGGAATCGGGACGATGTGCTCACCCTGGGCCAGCAGCCAGGCGAGGGCCAGTTGGCCGGGCGTGCACTGTTTCCGGTCGGCCAGCTCCTTTACACGGTCCACAAGTTCGAGGTTCCGGGTGAAGTTCCCGCCCTGGAAGCGGGGGGAGTGCTTGCGGAAGTCGTCATCGGCGAAGTCATCCACGCTGCGGATCTGGCCTGTGAGGAAGCCGCGGCCCAGCGGGCTGTAAGGGACAAACCCGATGCCCAGCTCCGCCAGCACGGGAAACACCTTGGTCTCAGGCTCCCGCTCCCACAGCGAATACTCCGTCTGCAGGGCCGTGATGGGGTGCACGGCGTGGGCCCGCCGTATGGTGTCGGCGGAAGCTTCGGACAAGCCCAGGTGCCGGACCTTTCCGGCCTGGACCAGTTCCGCCATGGCGCCCACCGTGTCCTCGATGGGGACGGTCTTGTCCACCCGGTGCTGGTAGTAGAGATCGATGTGGTCCACGCCCAGGCGCCGCAGGCTGGCGTCACAAGCGGAGCGTACGTACTCCGGACGGCCATTGATGCCCACCCAGGAACCGTCCGCGCGGCGTTCATTGCCGAACTTGGTGGCCAGTACCACGTCTTCGCGGCGCCCGGCGATGGCGCGGCCCACCAGCTCTTCGTTGGTGAAGGGGCCGTACATGTCCGCCGTGTCCAGCAGGGAGCCGCCGGCGTCCAGGAATTCGTGGATGGTGGCGATGGATTCCTGCTCATTGCCCTCGCCATAGAACTCGCTCATGCCCATGCAGCCAAGGCCCAGGGCAGAAACCGTCAGTTGTCCAATAGTGCGCGTCTTCATGCGGTTCTCCTCAAAGGTGGAACTTGCCTGGGACCGGTCCGCCGGCGTTCGTTCATCACAGCGGAAACCAGGTGGTGCGGCGTAGGCCACTGTAGGCACCTACCCTGTGGGAAGCCTCGGTAAACAGGGGCCTCCTACCCCTAGACCACTGTGGGGGGCGTGCCTAGACTGGGCGAATCCCCACCCGGGAACCGGTACCTGACCATGCCAAACATCAGGAAAGCACCATAGGGCCAGGGCTGTTCCCCAACACGAGGGATGTCTCACCTACCCAGATCACGGCCGTCCCACCGGACGCCTGACTATAGGAGCAATTGATGACAGGGAACAAAGCCGTTGCCTATAAAGAAGCCGGCAAGGTTGAAGTAATCGACATTGATTACCCAACGTTCGAGCTCAAGGACGGGCCCGGGGTCAATCCCGCGAACGTGGGACGCCCGGTGAACCACGGGGTGATCCTCAAAACAGTCGCCACCAACATTTGCGGATCGGACCAGCACATGGTCCGCGGCCGCACCACGGCCCCGCCCAACCTGGTGCTGGGCCACGAGATCACCGGCGAAGTGGTGGAAGTCGGCCGCGACGTCGAGTTCATCAAGGTGGGCGATCTCTGCTCCGTGCCGTTCAACATCGCCTGTGGACGCTGCCGGAACTGCAAGGAACGCAAGACCGGCATTTGCCTGAATGTGAACCCGGACCGGCCCGGCAGCGCCTACGGCTACGTGGACATGGGCGGCTGGGTGGGCGGCCAGGCCAACTACGTGCTGGTGCCGTATGCCGACTGGAACCTGCTGAAGTTCCCGGACAAGGACCGGGCCATGGAGAAGATACTGGACTTGGCCATGCTCTCGGACATCTTCCCCACGGGATTCCACGGCGCCACCACGGCAGGCGTTGGCGTTGGTTCCACCGTGTACATTGCCGGTGCTGGTCCTGTGGGCCTCGCAGCGGCAACCAGCGCGCATTTGCTGGGTGCCGCCGTCGTCATTGTTGGCGATATGAACGAAGGCAGGTTGGCCCAGGCGCGCAGCTTCGGCTGCGAAACCGTGGACCTGACCCAGGGTGAGCCGAAGGACCAGATCGAGCAGATCCTGGGCGTGCCGGAAGTGGACTGCGCTGTGGACGCGGTGGGCTTCGAAGCGCGCGGCCACGGCAAGGGAGCGCACGAAGCACCCGCAACCGTGCTGAACAGCCTGATGGACATCACAGCTGCCGGCGGTGCCCTGGGTATCCCCGGACTGTACGTCACCGGCGACCCGGGCGGCATCGACGAAGCAGCCAAGAAGGGTTCGCTCAGCCTTAGCCTGGGCACCGGATGGGCAAAGTCGCTGAGCTTCACCACGGGCCAGTGCCCCGTCATGAAATACAACCGGCAGCTGATGATGGCCATCCTGAATGACAAGGTCAGCATCGCCAAGAACGTCAATGCCAAGGCCATACCGCTCGAGGATGCACCCAAGGGCTACGCGGAGTTCGACGCCGGCGCAGCCACCAAGTACGTCCTCAACCCGAACGGCTACTTGAGCTGACACGACGGCGGACGGGGATCGCCGCCAGGGAACCACCGCTTGCGGAAATAAGTGCCCACCGGGCCGGGTTAGGCTGTGCACGGGCAGCACACCGCAAACGAAGGAGTACCCCTTGAGCGACATCACCGTCCGCCACAACCCGGAGCGCGAACGCTTCGAGATCCTCGACGCCGGCAACGTGATTGGCAAGGCGGCATACAAGGAGTACGACGGCGGGGAGTCGCCGCAGCGCATTTTCTACCACACTGTGATCAATGAGGAATACGGCGGGCAGGGCTTGGCGGGACGCCTCGCCACCGCCGCACTGGACAGTACGGTGGAGGCGGGCATCCGCATAGTTCCGGTCTGCCCGTTCATCAAAAAGTTCCTGGGCAAGCATCCCGACTACCTGCCCAACGTGGTGGCCGTTACCCCGCCGCACCTGGAGTTCCTGGACTCGCGGCGCGTACCCGGGGCTAGTTCCACGCGAGCCTGCTGCTGAGAAGGCGCAGGCCGCCTTGGCATGCCATCCCCTTCCGCTGTCCGCAGCAGGATTTTCGACGCGCAAAATTGTTCTCGAGGAGCAAATGACGCAGCGCGGCTGAAATGTGGGCCGCGGAATGTGCTTTGCGGGTCGGGGACGGATTTGCCTGTCGTCAAGGCCACTTCGGGACACTCCGCAAGCCTTCAGGAACCTCCCAATGTCCAGTGATTTAATCGGCATTTGTCAGCGCGGCTCAGTGCCGCGCTGATTGTTTGTTGACAAGCCGAGGCTGGACAGGAGCCCTTGTATGTCCGTGCACCCCGTGGTGCCCAAGCCAGGCCGCGACGCCCCGCCGCCGGCGCCACGCAGGCCGGTTTCCGCGAAGGCTCGGGGTAACAGAAGGCTGCTGATCCTGGCCCTTGTCGTGTTACTCGTCATCGCCGGCACCATCACCCTGGCGGTGGTCCGGTCCGAACCGCGGTCCGGGGCAGTTGTGCCCACGCAGCCGGCCGTGCCCGCGGCCCCCGTGGCGGCAGCTCCGGCGTCCCTGAAGGACAGTGTGGACCATATCCTCAGTGAAGCGGACCAGTACCGGATTGGGCTGGCGCTCGCGGACGTGTCCGGCGGCGCCGAGCGAACATTCGGTGACCAGAACACTTTTACTGCAGCCAGCACCGCGAAGATCCTGACTGCTGCCGCCTACTACCACCTGGTGGAAGAAGGGCAGGCCAGCCTGGACGCACCCATGGGAGACTACGACGCCGCCTTCCAGCTCAAGGCCATGGTCAACGACAGCAACAACGATTCGTGGCTGCTCCTGATGGATGCCGTGGGCCACTCCCAGCTGACCGCCTATGCGGCGTCCATCGGAGTCACGTACGATCCCGAACAGAATCTCCTGACTGCGGCCGACATGGCCCTGATCCTGAAGAAGCTTTACGCGGGGGAGCTCCTGGACAAGGACAACACGGCGCAACTGCTCGGCTACATGCAGGACACCAACAACGAGGACCTCATTCCGGCGGGCTCCAGGTCCGGAGTGGACGTGCACCACAAGTACGGGGAAGTTTCCGGGGAACTGCATGACGCCGCGCTCCTGAGCTACCAGGGTTCGACGTTCGCGCTGGTGATCTATACGGAGAACCGGGACGGCGTGGCGGATGACGGCCAGGCGGAGGTCATCCGGGACCTCACCCGCGCGGTGGAGGACGCATTGTTCCCGGTGGGCCTGTCCAGCAGCAGCAAGTAGTTAACGCCACACCCTCCCGCAGGCCGCGAAGTCGTCTCCAGCGGCGGCCTTAGGACAGACTGTTACCGTGAGCAACAAACCCCGGACTGCCCTGGCCGTCGCCGGCCTCAGCCTGGGCACGGCATTGAATCCGCTTAACTCCTCCATGATCGCCGTGGCCCTGGTGGTGCTGCGCGCGGACTTCGGTCTCGACGTCGCCGCCGTCACCTGGGTGGTCACGTCCTTCTACCTGGCCTCCGCGGCCGGCCAGCCGGTCATGGGAAGGCTTGCTGACCGGTTTGGGCCGCGGCGGATGTTCATGCTCGGCATGGGTTTGGTTGCCGTTACGTGCGTACTGGCTCCGCTGGCCCCGAACTTTGCGCTGCTCTGCGTGGCCCGGGCGGTCATGGCGCTGGGCACCGCCACGGCGTATCCCAGCGCAGTGGTGATGGTGGGCGCGCTGGCGCACCAGGCCAAGGTGGATACTTCGCGTCCACTGGGGCGGCTGCAGATGGCCAATACGTCGGCAGCGGCGGTGGGGCCCGTCGTCGGAGGCCTTCTGGTGGGCTTTGTGGGCTGGCAGTCGCTGTTCCTGATCAACGTCCCGCTGGCCGTGGCGGCGCTGCTGATTGTCCGGAGTGCGGCACCGCCGGACAAGGTCCGGGAGCGCGGCAGCGTTGCCGCGCTGGTGCGCGATTCCGACGTCCCGGGCATTGCCGCGTTCATCGGCGCCCTGCTGCTGGTCATGATGGCCGCACTGAACGTGGCGCCGGACTACCGCTGGCTGATGCTGGCCGCGGGTACCGTCATTGCCGCGCTGTTCGGCTGGCGGGAACTGCGGTTCGCCAAGCCCTTCCTGGACCTGCGACTGTTGGGCCGGAACCGGCCGCTGATGCTCGTGTATCTGGCCTTTGCCGTCTTCAGCAGTGTCTACTACTTCGTTTTCTTCGGCCTGCCGCAGTTGCTGCAGGAAGCCGGCGGCTACGATCCGGGCGTCGTGGGGCTGCTGATGCTGCCCCTGGCCGGCATGTCCGTGATCGCCACCCCGTGGGCGGTCTCCGCGATGGGAAGGTTCGGTGTGCGGCATGTGCTGCTTGCCGGCGTCGTCCTCCTGACCCTGGTGGCGGCACTTATGTGGCTGCTGACCGGGACGCTGGCCATTCCTTTCGTGGTGGTCCTGACGGCCCTGATGGGCGTCCCGTACGGGACGGTGAGCATCGCGTCCAACCAGGGGATGTTCGTCTCCACCCGGCCGCAGGACCGCGGGGTGGCTGCCGGGATTTACCAGACCTGCCGCTACGTGGGGGCGATTACCGCAACGGTGATGATCGGGGTGTTCGCCTCCGGCGGGGTGCACCAGGACAGCTGGATGCGGATGGTCCTGGCCATGCTGGTGCTCTGCGCGGTGACCTTCGGGATTTCGGTTTTCTGGCGGCAGCAGAAGGCGTAGCCGAACCTTTCAGGAAGGGGGCCGGGGCCCCTAGGAAGGCCCGGGGGAGCGTGCCATGCTGGCCCCATGGGAAACATGATGACTCTTGGCAACGCTAAAACCTCCGTCCAGGCGTACGTCAGCGAACCGGCCGGAACGCCCAAAGGCGGGCTGGTGGTGGTCCATGAAGTGTGGGGCCTGGTGGGCCACACCAGGGATGTGGCGGACCGCTTCGCTGCGGAAGGCTACCTGGCGGTGGCTCCGGACCTGCTGTCCGGAGCCGGTGGCACCGCCGACCTGTCAGGTGAGTTGCAGGTGGCGGCGTTCGATCCCGAACAGCGCAGCACCGCCCAGCCACGCCTGCGGAAGCATATGGCGCCCATTCGTTCCCCTGAGTACGCCAAGCACGCCGTGGCCGCCCTTCACGCTTGCTTCGACCACCTGGAAGGCGTGCCCGGGCTGGCGGGCCGGGTGGCCGCGACTGGTTTCTGCCTGGGCGGGACCTACACGTTCTCCCTGGCCGTTGCCGAACCCCGGCTGCGCGCCGCTGTTCCCTTCTACGGCCACGCCGAGTTCAAGGATTCCGAACTGCGCGCCATCAGCTGCCCGGTGCTGGCCTTCTACGGCGAGCAGGACACGGCGCTCATGGAGGAGCTGCCCGGGCTGAAGTCGCAGGTGCGCAAAGCCGGGGTGGACTTCGAAGCCGTGGTGTATCCCGGCGCCGGCCACGCCTTCTTCAACGACACCAACAAGTACACCTACAACGCGGACGCCGCCGCCGATTCCTGGACCCGGACGCTCGCATTCCTGGAACGGAGCCTCGCGGCCTAGGAGCGGCGGCCCCCACTCACGGACAGTAGTGCGCCTCACGGTCGTACTGGACTTTGGTCCCGGTCCGGTGGGAGTCCTCCCGTTCCCAGCACTGCCGGGTGCCGTCCGTGGTCTGCTCCCGGTAGTGCTGGCCCGACTCCACAACCTGCCCGTCGCGGACCAGGATGTGGGAGTGCGTTTGGGTGTGAATGGTGTTTAGGAGAGTTCCGCCGTTCGTCGTGGTCAATGTGTCTGTGTAGTTGCTCGAGCTCGAGTTGGACTGGATACCGCTGGGGGTCGAAACCTGGTGGCTGACAGCCATGCCCGTGCGGCAGGAGCTGTACAAGTCCCCGCTCTGGCAGTCGTTGAACTTGGTGACGTCTGCGCCGTTGCTGCTGGCGGCCTGGGCGGGGGCCGCGAAGGCTGCAGCGCCAAGGGCCAAGGCTGCGCCGATGAGGGCCGTGCGTTTGATGAACATAGCGATGTGTCCTGCCGGGGTAAGGGAGCACGTGCCCTGTGCCCCGATTCGTGCAGCGGAAACAGCCCCCAGCCCCTCCTGGCCCCTTCGGCCAGCCGCCCCTTAACTGTGGCCGCTGGGGGGTGCTGCCTCTAGGGCCATAGGTCCCTGACGGGAGGACGGAGGAGGAATCAAAACGGCGACGCGTTTCGTAAACGGAGCCTTTCGGCGGAAGGCGCGTCCCGCCGTCGTACTTGCCAGCCCTCAGCCGGGTTCCCCGCCAACAGGAGTGACCCGGATGCGGGCGATCCGCAGCCTGTCCATGCTGAGGACCGTCAGGAGGTAGCCGGGAACCTGGACCTTGTCTCCGGCAGAAGGGAGCCGCCCCAACCGGTCCATCATGAAGCCCGCCACAGTTTCGTAATGGCCCTCCGGCAGGGCGATTCCGGAGGCTGCCCTGAACTCCTGCAGGATCAGGCCGCCGTCGACCACGATGCTTCCGTTGGCCGTGGTGACGCGGTCCTCGTGCTCGGCTCCGGTGTCGTACTCGTCGTAGATCTCGCCCACCAGTTCCTCCACCAGGTCCTCGAGTGTGACCACGCCGTCCGTGCCCCCGTACTCGTCCACCACCAGGGCGATGTGCTGGTTGGCCTTGCGCATCCGGGACAGCGACGGCAGCACCCGGTTGGTTCCAGGCAGCGGCATGATGTCCCGGGCGATGCTCCCCACAGGCTGCTGGTCCTGCAGCTCGTCGCGGGGCATCAGGTCGCGGATATGCACGAAGCCCAGGACATCGTCCGGGCTCCTCCCAATCACGGGGAACCGCGAATACGGACCGTCCCTGACCATCCTCCGGGCGTCGGCGATGGTCATGGCACTGTCGATGAACGTCACCTCCGTGCGTGGGCGCATCACTTCCTGCAAAGTCCGGTCCCCGGCGCCGAACACATCAGCCAGGATGTGCCGGCTGCTCTCTTCGAGCAACTCGTTCTCTGCCACCATGTCCCAGAGCTCCTCCGAGCTGATGCCCTCCCGTTTGGCGCGCGGATCACCGCCCAGGAGCCTCACTACGGCGTCCGTTGACACTGACAGCAGCCAGATGACCGGCCGCATGGCCCGTGAAAGGGCGATCAGCGGCGGAGCCAGGAGCCGGGTGAAGGCGACCGGCCGCTGCAGCGCCAGCCTCTTGGGCGCCAGTTCGCCCAGAACCAGGGACAGGTACGCCACCAGCAGGGTCATGCCAATGAAGGCCACGGGCGCGGCGGCAGCACCCAGCCCAATGCTTTCCAGGAAGGGCACGACGTCGGGCGCGATCGCCGAGGCGCCATAGGCCGCCGAGAAGAACCCGGACAGGGTCACTCCGATCTGGACCGTGGAGAGGAACCGGTTGGGGTTCCGCGCCAGGGCGGCAGTGCGGGCGCCGGTCTCGCCCGACCTCTCGATGCGGCGGACCTGGCTTTCCCGCAGGGAGACCAGGGCCATCTCCGCCCCCGCGAACACCCCGCCCAGCAGCACGAAACCGAGAACCAACGCAATATTGACCAAGGTGCCGCTGTCCATGACAAAACACTACCGACCTGCGGATCGATTGGCCCCTGCCGCCCGCCTTAGGAAGCGTCAGGAGGCGGCAGTCCGGGGGCGGAGCCGAAGAGCCTGCATCCCGCCGTCCACTGCCAGGTCCACCCCGGTGGTTGACCCGGAGAGCGGACTGGCAAGGTAAACCACCGCTGCCGCAACTTCTTCCGGCGAGACAAGCCGGCCGTGCGGCTGGCGTGCCTCCAGCGCCGCCCGCTCGGCCGCTGGATCCGGTGCGGTGGCGAGGAGCCGGCTGATCCAGGGAGTGTCGGAAGTCCCTGGATTCACGCAGTTGACCCTGATGCCTTCCTGCAGGTGGTCGGCTGCCATGGCCAGGGTGAGCGACAACACCGCACCCTTGGTTGCGCTGTACAGTGCGCGCTGGGGCAGTCCGGCGGTGGCCGCCACCGAGCACGTGTTGACTATTGCTGCGTGGCTCGAGCGGCGCAGGTAGGGCAGGGCAGCCCTTGAGACCCGAACCATTCCCAGTACGTTGATGTCGAACACCCGGTGCCACTCGTCGTCGTCATTTGCCTCGATGGTGCCCTGGGCACCTACGCCGGCGTTGTTGACCACGACGTCGATTCCGCCCAGTTGCTGTGCAGCCTCATCGATGGCCTGGCGAACGGAAGCGTCGTCGGAGACGTCGCAGTGGACGGCTTTTACTCCCGCCGGCGCCTGGTCGGGGTTGAGGTCCAGGACGGCGACGTCGGCCCCGCGCTCCTGGAGCAGTGCCGCTGTCGCGGCCCCAATCCCCGAGGCCCCACCCGTAACGATTGCCTTGATTCCGGCAAACTCCATTGTTTGTTCCTTCCGCTTGTTCGGGCTTAGCCCTGGACGAATTCCTGCCGTTGCCGGCCCAGTCCTTCCACTTCAATTTCCACCACGTCGCCGTTCTTCAGGTAGGGGAACCGTCCTGACAGGGCCACTCCTTCCGGGGTGCCGGTGCAGACCAGGTCCCCCGGTTCCAGGACCAGGAACTGGCTGAGGTCGTAGATGATCTGCTCCACGCCGAAGATCAGGTCGCGGGTGGAGGAATCTTGGCGGGTTTCGCCGTTGACCCAGCTGCGCAGCCGCAAGTTCCCGGCATCCACCTCGTCGGGGGTGGCGAGGTACGGGCCCGTGGGGCAAAAGCCGGCGCAGCTCTTGCCCTTGGACCACTGGCCGCCAGACACTTCGAGCTGGAAAGTGCGTTCTGAGAGGTCGTTGACGGTAACGAAGCCGGCGATGTAGTCCCGGGCCTGCGCGGGGGACTCCAGGTAGGAGGCACGCCGGCCGATGACCACGCCCAGTTCCACTTCCCAGTCGGTCTTGGTGGAACCGCGCGGAATGGCTACGGGATCGAACGGGCCGCCCACCGTATTGGGCGCCTTATGGAAGATGATGGGCACGGAAGGGGGAGCAGAACCTGATTCGGCGGCGTGGGCTGCATAGTTCATCCCAACGCAGATGACGGAGGACGGCCTGGCGATCGGAGCGCCGATCCGGATCCCCTCGGACGGCAGTTCGGCCAGTTCCCCGGCGGCGAGTGCTGCTGCCGCCCGTCCAGGCCCGTCGGATTCCCAAAAGTCCGCGTCGATGTCCTTCGCTATCTGTTCCAGGGAGTAGTACTTCTTGTCGTGCAGCAGGGCGGGGACTTCCTTGCCCAGAGCACCTATGCGTGCAAATTGCATTCGTTTCTTCTTTTCTTAGTTGAGGGGTGCGTGGGGTCAGCTGATCAGACCGCGGTCCCGGAGGTCAGCCCACAGCTGGTCAGGGACGGACTGCGAGGCCAGGTCCAGGTTTTGCTTCACCTGCGCCGGCGTCCGCATGCCCAGGACCACGCTCGTCACGGCCTGGTGCTGGTACGGGTAGTGGAGGGCGGCAGCCGGAAGCGTGGTTCCGTGCGACTCGCAGATGTCCGCCAGCAGGTTGGCTTTGGCCAGCAGTTCCTGCGGCGCCGGTGCGTAATTGTAGGTGGCGTTGCCTGCCGGCCGTTCCTTGGACAGGAGCCCGGAGTTGAAGACCCCCACGTTGACCACGCCGACGCCGCGTTCCACGCACGCGGGGAGCAGGTGTTGCGCCGCGCCCTGCTCCAGGAGTGTGTACCTCCCCGCGAGCATGACCACGTCAATGTCTGTTTCGGTGACGAACCGGTGGAGCATTTCGGACTGGTTCATGCCCGCGCCCCAGGCTCCGATCACGCCTTCGTCGCGCAACGCTGACAGTGTGGGGGCGGCGCCTTCAACAGCCTCGGTCCAGTAGTCGTCGGGGTCATGGATGTAGACGATGTCGATCCGGTCGGTGCCCAGCCGCTCCAGGCTTTCCTCGATGGAGCGCAACACTCCGTCGCGGGAGTAGTCACGGACCCGGTGGAGGTCATCCGGGACGTCGAAGCCCTCGGTGTCCTTGCCCCGCGGTGACGGGCTGGGCCGCAGGAGCCGTCCGACTTTGGTGCTCAGGAGGTAACTGCCGCGGTCCTGCCCGGCCAGCGCGGCGCCCAGGCGGCGTTCCGACAGGCCCAGCCCGTAGTGCGGCGCGGTATCGAAGTACCGGACGCCGCCCTCCCAGGCCGCAGTGACGGCGTCGAGCGCTTCCTGCTCCGGAACCTGCCGGTAAAGGTTACCGATGGGCGCTCCGCCGAAGCCGAGCACCGGAAGCTGCACGCCCGTGCCAGGGATGGTGCGGGTTTCTGCTTGCATTGTCAGTCCTGTTCCTGGTTCGTGGCTGTTTGTTCAGGGTCTTCCCCGAGTTGGTAGACCCGGGTGGCCGTTCCGTGTGCAACGCCGCCGCGCTCGCCGTCGGACGCCCCCGCCAGCGACCGTTCCACCAGAGTGATCCAGGCCTGGTAGTCGGCCGGGCTTGTCAGGGAGACGGGGAAATCGCTGCCGACCATGCAGCGTGCCGCCCCAAAAAGCTGAAGGGTTTCCTGGATGACGGGCAGCGCCTGCGGCGCCAGGGGCCGGTTCGGGTCCGCCTCAGCGCCGGCCCCTGAAAGTTTGACGACGACGTTGGGGCGCCTCGCCAGTTCCCGCATCCCGGTGCGCCACACTGTGAGGTCCCCACTGGCTATAGGCGGCTTGCCCATATGGTCCAGCACGATGGGCAGGTCTGGAACGCCGTCCGCGAATTCCGCCAGGGCCGGCAGCTGCCAGGAGCGGATGCACGCGTCGAAAACCAGGCCTGCCCGGGCAACCTGCCGTGCACCCGCCAGTGTTGTCCGGTCCAGCATGAATGATTCGTCCCGGTCCTGGAACAGCTGCCTGATGCCCCGTACCAGGGGGCGTTCCAGCAGCTGGTCCAGATCCTCCGCTACAGTGTCACCGTGGCTGATGGGGGCGAAAGCCACAATCCCCGCCAGCTGCGGCCAGACTGCGTGGAGGCTGGACACCCAGTCCACTTCCTTCAGGGCCTGGTCATCACGGCAGTCAGCCTGGACAAAAACGGCCCCGCGGGTGTTTGCCCCGCTGTGCGGGAGGTGTTCCGGCAGGAACGGCTTGTTCAGGGTAGGTGCATCCGCAAGCCAGGTGTAGTCGAGCGCCGCGGGATCCCAGATGTGGACGTGCGAATCAACCACCCGCAATGAAGGCGTTCCCATCACGACGTGCCGTCGGGCCGGACCCCGATGGTCAGCAGGAGGTTCGCATAGTGCCGCGTATCGCCACTGGCAATGACGACGGCGACATCGGCTGAGCGCGCGGCATCATAAAACTCAAAGCGCTGATGGGATTCGATGGAAACGTTCGTGCCAAGGGTGCGTTCGTAGCCTTTGACGGCCTCCGTCCAGTTGCCGTCCGGGGGTGTCATCACCGCTGCTGCCTCAAGGGGGACGGCATCCACCAGTACTTCAAGGATTTGGTCGATGGTCAACAGCCCGGGCCGGAGGTTCAGCGCGATGCGCCGCGCGGAGGCAGGTGCCCCGGTATTGTGCGGGTAGTTGGCGTCGGCGATGAGGATTTTTGAGCCGTGGCCGGACTCGGCGAGGGCTGCCAGGAGCCCCGGGTGGGTGAGGGTGTAGTTGATCATGCCTGGGCCTCCAGCCGTGCGCTGGCGAAGGCAACGCGGCCCGGCGGGTTACTGGCCCGCCATGCCTGTTCTGCCCTGCCGGAGCCGGTTCCTGCCCAGTAGCTGCCGTAGGGAAAGGCGTATTCCTGCAGCGTCTGCTCCTTGAGCTCGGCTGAGTATCCCGGATTTGCCGGCATGGCATAGGCGCCGTCCCTGACGATGCAGGGGTCCACGAAGTGTTCGTGCAGGTGATCAACGAACTCTGTGACGCGTCCGGCCAGGTCGCCCGAGACGGCGATGAAGTCGAAGATGGAAAGGTGCTGGACCAGCTCGCACAGCCCCACCCCGCCCGCATGGGGACAAACCGGGATACCGAATTTCGCGGCCATCAGCTGAACGGCCAGTACTTCGTTGACGCTGGCGAGCCGGCAGGCATCCAACTGGCAGTAGTCGATGGCTCCCGCCTGGAAAAGTTGCTTGAAGAGGACCCGGTTCATGCCGTGCTCGCCGGTGGCGACTCCGATGGGCTGGACCGCCCGCCGGATTTCAGCGTGGCCGAGGATATCGTCAGGGCTGGTGGGTTCCTCGATCCACAGCGGATTGAACTCGGAAAGCTGCTTGACCCAGTCGATGGCCTGCGGGACATCCCATACCTGGTTCGCGTCGATCATGAGGTTGCCGTCAGGGCCGATGACATCACGTGCGATGCCGAGGCGGCGGATGTCGTCCTCCAGGGACCCGCCCACTTTCAGCTTGATGTGGCGGTATCCCTGGTCCACCGCCTCCTGGCAAAGCCGGCGGAGTTTCTCGTCGGAGTACCCCAGCCAGCCCGCGGATGTGGTGTAGCACGGGTAACCGGTTTGTGACAGCTGCCGGATGCGTTCTTCCCGGCCCGGCGCAAGGCGTGCCAACAAGCCCAGCGCCTCGTCCCGCGTCAGGGCATCCGAGAGATAGGTCAGGTCGGCAGCGTCGACAATTTGCTCCGGGCTCATGTCCACCAGGAGCCGCCACAAGGGCTTGCCCGCGCTCCGCGCTGCGAGGTCCCACACTGCGTTCATCACGGCACCGAGGGCGAGGTGCTCCACCCCCTTGTCCGGCCCGAGCCAGCGCAGCTGGGTGTCGAGCTTCATTTCCCGGTACGTCTCCCCAAGGTTCCGGCAGATACGGTCGGCGTCCTGTCCCAACAGGGGGCGCGCCCGCAACTCAATTGCCGCCGCGCAGACCTCATTGCCGCGGCCGATGGTGAAGGTGAACCCGCAGCCGTAAACGGCAGGGTCGTCCGTCCTCAACACTATGTAGGCGGCAGAATAGTCCCCGTCCTTGTTCATTGCATCTGAGCCGTCCGCGGACAACGAGGTGGGAAACCGCACGTCAAACACGTCAAAACCGGTGATGTGTGGCATGGTGAGCCCTCCAGATTCAGGCTAAGAAGATGACGCTCCAGCAACGGTGCGAGCATCATCTGATGTATTTGGAAGTATTTGATGAGAATATAAGAGCAGGCTGGATTTTCCAAGCAATAGATCAGATGAAAGTGATTTCTGTAGCGGAAACCTGCTGACGAAACACAACGAAGGGCGGTAGCGATGACGAGCGGCGCACCCAATGGTTCGATGTCCCAGACCGATGTGGTGATCACGGGCGTGAAGCGGATGTTGTCCTCCCGCCGGCTCCGGCCGGGGGACCGGCTGCCAATCGAGAAGGACCTGGCGGCAGAGCTGCAGGTATCGCGCGGCTCACTCCGGGAGGGTGTGCGTGCACTCTCTACGATGGGCATCCTGGAAACCAGGCAAGGTGCCGGAACCTTCGTAACCCGCCTGGAACCATCGGCACTCCTGTCTGCGATGGAATTCTGGGTGGGACTTCAGGACGGTGAGCGGGCAAACCAGGTACATACCGTCCGCAGGGCGTTGGAGACCGAGGCGGCTGCCGCCGCGGCCATCTGCATCGGGAAGGACCAGCTGGATCAGGCGGAACGCATCCTGGAGCGCGCCCACTCCGCGATCCACGCGGCACCCGTCCAGCATGACGCGGCGATGCAGTGCGACGTGGAGTTCCACCGGTTGATCGCCGAGGCGTCCGCCAACCACGTGCTGTCCGCGTTGATCGAGACCGTGTCCACCAACACAATCCGGGGACGGATGTGGCGGTCGATCCATGACAACGAGGGCCTGCTGGCCACGCACCGCGAACACCTCGGCATCCTGGAAGCGCTGCGCCGGCATGATGTGGACCGCGCCCGGACGCGGATGGCAAACCACCTGTACGCCGTGGAGGACTATGTAACGGCCATCCCCGAACCGGACCTGGAGGGGCAGGTGGGGGATGCGGACGCGGTCCCCGGTGACCAGGGAAGCATGCCTTAGACATCATTCGTCTGATCTTGTTCTCAAAAAAACCCTGAAATACTGCCCTCTCTGTCGCTTTGGATCAAATTATCCAACAAAGATCAGATGATTCCTTGACTTACTGAGATGACCGGGGTCATTCTGTTGGAACGGGGGTTGCGGAAATCACACCAGGCAGGCCACGAGGACGTCGCCGGGCAACCCTTGTCCCCAGATATGAAAGGACATCATCGTGTCGAACAACCGCGTTACCGGCCGCCTGCTGACAGCGGCAGCGGTGGCAGCCCTCGCAGCGGGCACCCTCAGCGCCTGCGGTTCAAGCGCAGGTTCATCGTCGGACGGGGGCAAGGAAGCCTCATCGATGTACACATGGATCAGTAATGAAAATGACCGGGCACAATGGCAGGCCTTCGTGGACGCGGCAAAGAAGAAAGACCCCGCGTTCAACCTCACCCTCGAGGGCCCCAGCTTCAACGACTACTGGACAAAAGTGAAGACGCGGTTGTCCAGCTCCGGTGCGCCGTGCATCATCACCACGCAGGCAGCCCGCGCCCAGGAACTCAAGGACCTGACGGTGCCGCTTGACGACATGGTCAAGAGCAACAACGTGGACGTGTCCATGTACAACAAGGCGATGATTGATGGCTTGACGGTGGACGGAAGCCTCCGCGGCATCCCGTACGACGCCGAGCCGGTAGTTCTCTACTACAACAAAGACCTCCTGTCCGCAGCAGGAGTGAAGGAGCCAACGCTCAATTACACCACCGCCCAGTTCACATCGGACCTGAAGGCACTGACGAAGGGCGGCGTTACGGGCTTGGCCGTGCCGCCGGGCTTCGGCGCCGGCCCGGGGCTGCCCCTGGCTTTTGCCAACGGCAACGAACCGGTCAAGGACGGGAAGCTGGACCTGACCAACCAAGGTCTGGTGCAGGACCAGCAGTTCGCTTTTGACCTGGCCGCCAAGGAAAAGGTGGCCACTGCTCCCCAGGCATCGGACGGCAGCGATGTCCCGGAGCAGCAGTTCATGAGCGGCAAGGCGGCCATGATCATCGACGGCCCCTGGATGTACGACACACTGACCACGAAGACGCAGGGCAAGGTGGGCATCGCCGTCATTCCTTCGACCTCGGGGCAGGGCATCGGGATGATCCAAGGCTCCGCCTTCGCCATCGCGGCGTCCTGCAAGGACAAGGAAACGGCCTTCAAGAACATCATGAAGATCACGACGCCTGAGGTGGTTGGAGCCGTCGGGGCCGCCCGCGGAACGGTGCCGTCCGTGGAGTCCGCGATCAAGGACTGGGCCGGTAACAAGCCGGCGGCCGACGTCGCCGTGGTCGAAGCGCTGCTGAAGTCCGGGCGCCCCCTGGTGACGACACCCACCTGGAACCAGGTGGAAACGAACTTCACGCAGTACTCCGGCGACGGGTTCCGCGGCACCAAGTCAGCCCAGGACATCCTCTCCACCATCGCCAACTCAGCCAAGTAATCCTCCGGGGGCGGGCTCCAGCCTGGAGCCTGCCCCGCCCAAGGAATAGGTCAAAGATGACTGCTTTACCGACGCTCGCAGTAAAGAACGCAAAGAAGCCGGCCAGGGTCACCGGCCACGGGAAGCTCGCCGCTGTGTACCTTGCCCCCGGCATGCTGGGGTTCCTCATCTTCATCGTGGTTCCGCTCGTCGCCTCCCTGGTGATCAGCCTGTTCGACTGGCCCCTGTTCGGTACACCCAAGTTCGTCGGACTGGAGAACTACACCCGCATGCTGACCGGTGACCCGGTCTTTTGGACGGTCCTGGGCAACACGCTGTTCTTCGCTGTTTCCTACACCGTGCTGAACCTTGTCCTGGCACTTGCGGTATCGACGTGGCTGCACAACCTGGGGAGCTGGGGCCCGTTCTTCCGCGTCCTGTTCTTCATCCCGGTTGTCACGCCGATGGTGGCCAACGCGCTGGTATGGCGGCTCATGCTCACCGATGACGGCGTCGTCAACAGCTTCCTGGCCACTTTCGGCATCCACGGACCGTCCTGGCTCAGCAACAGCCAGTTGGCCATGGGCTCGCTGATCGCCATGTCCCTGTGGCAGGGAATCGGCTACAACATCATCGTCCTCGGCGCGGGGCTCAACGGGATTTCACCAAACCTGCTGGAAGCAGCCCGCATTGACGGAGCCGGGGCGTGGCAACGGTTCTTCCGCGTGGTGCTGCCGATGCTCTCGCCGTCGCTCTTCTTCTGCACGGTGATGACCATCATCGGATCCTTCAAAGTCTTCACCCAGCCGTACCTGCTCACATTGGGCGGCCCCGGTGAATCCACCAACACCATAGTGCTCTACCTGTACCGCAACGGATTTTCCTTCGACAAGCTCGGCTACGCATCAGCGCTGGCCTGGGCGCTGTTTGTGATCGTCATGCTTATCACCGCACTGCAGTTCTCCCAGCAGAAGAGGCTGGTCAACTATGACAACTGAAACCATGGCCAAGGGCGCCACCCCGAACACCGGCGCCCTGAAGCGCCAACCCCCTGCGCGCCGCAGGAAGAAGAGGCCCGGTACCTACATCAGCAGGGCAGGCATCATCCTTGCAGGGCTCATCTTCTTCTTTCCGTTCCTCTGGATGGTGGCCACTTCCCTGAAGCCGACTTCCGAGGTCTTCTCCACGGGTTCGAACTTCCTGGCTTCCCGCGTGGAATGGTCCAACTATGTCACCGCCTGGACCGCCATACCGTTCGCACAGGTGATCGCCAACAGCTTCCTGGTGTCCATTGCCGGAGCAGTCCTGACCACCGTCGTGTCGCTGCTGTCCGCATATGCCTTTGCGCGGCTGCAGTTCAAGCACCGCGACAAACTGTTCCTTGTCTTCCTGGGCACCCTGGTGCTGCCGCAGGAGGTCCTGGTCATCCCGCTCTACATCATGATGAACAAGCTGGACCTGGTGAATTCCCTTCCGGCGCTGATCGTTCCGTTCGCATTCGGTGCGTTCGGTGCGTTCCTCATCCGGCAGTTCCTGCTTTCCCTCCCGGTCGAATTCGAAGAAGCCGCGCGGATAGACGGTGCGGGGTCCCTCCGGATCCTCTGGAGCGTCATCCTGCCACTGGTCCGCGCACCGCTCGCGGTGGTGGCTGTGTTCAGCTTCATCGATTACTGGAGCAGCTTCCTGTGGCCCCTGATCGTCATCAATGACGTCTCGCAGGCGACGATTCCGCTCGGCTTGTCCATGTTCTCCGGTGAACGCGGAACGGACTGGGGGCCACTGATGGCCGCAGCAACCGTAGCCGTGATCCCCAGCCTGTTGGTCGTCATCCTCCTGCAGCGCCAACTGGTCAAAGGCGTCAGCATGGGCGGATTCGGCGGCCGGTGAGCCCCACCCTGAACCACAAAAATTGCCAAAATCACCTATCTGAAATTGGAGTGCAGCATGACTGACAGCACAGCCACGCCTGAAGACTGGAACAAGTTGTCCCGTCCCGTGCCGGAGTGGTTCCAGAACGCGCCGTTCGGCATCTTCATCCACTGGGGCGCCTACTCCGTTCCCGCCTGGGCCGAACCCATCGGCGCGCTGGGCACCATAGAGGACCACGAGTGGTTTACCCACAACCCCTACGCGGAGTGGTACTACAACACCATCCGCATTGACGGCAGCCCTGCCCAGCAGCACCACCGGGAGGTCTTCGGAGGAGAGGACTACGACGCCTTCCTGGACCAATGGAAAGCAGAACAGTTCGATCCGGCGGACTGGGCTGAGCTGTTCAAATTCGCGGGTGCCGACTACGTGGTGCCCACCACGAAGCACCATGACGGCATTGCGCTCTGGGACGCTCCGGGAACAGGGGAACGGAACACGGTCCACCGCGGACCGCGCAGGGACCTGATCGGCGAAATCGCCCGCGCTGTGGACGACAAGGGCCTGAAGCTGGGGCTGTACTATTCCGGCGGCCTCGACTGGCACGTACGTCCCTTCCCGCCGCACGTCACCAGCGAAAGCGTCCACGACACGTCCCGCCCCAAGGACGCCGGCTACGCCGAGTACGCCTACAACCACGTGGTGGACCTGGTGGATAAGTACCAGCCGGACGTCCTGTGGAACGACATCGAATGGCCCGACGCCGGCAAGCACTTTGGCGAGCACGGCCTCGGCGCGCTGTTCGAGCACTTCTACTCGATCAATCCGCAGGGCGTGGTGAACGACCGTTGGGGCGCCACCCACAAGGACTACGCCACCAGCGAATACGAAGCCGCCAGGGAGAACGAGTCCGAATCCGAGTGGGAGAACTGCAGGGGAATCGGATTCTCCTTCGGCTACAACCAGGTGGAAGGTCCGGAGCAGTCGTTGACCGGCCGGCAGTTGGCCCGCCACCTCACAGACGTGGTGTCCCGCGGCGGCCATTTTCTTTTGAACGTGGGTCCCCGGGCCGACGGGACCCTCCCTGAGATCCAGCGCCAGGCCCTGACAGGTCTCGGCGAGTGGATGGCCACTGCCAAGCAGTACCTTGTGGGGGCCCGTCCGCTCCAGGATGGAATGGCGGCAAGCAGCGAGGACCCCTGGATCCGCTGGGTGGACCGCGGAACGGAGGCCGTGGCTTTCGTTGACTCGCCGGGCGGGGGAACGGAAGCTGCCATCAAGCTGGACGCGGGCAGGTTCTCATTGTCACAGGCGGTAGCGGAAGGTGCCGGCGGAACGGTCGAGGCGACCGGGGACGGGCTCAATGTCACCCTGTTGCCTGACCGGCCCGGCCCTGCCATCATCCGCGTCCCCAAGGCGTAGTCCCGGAAGTAACGTCGACGGCGGCGGCTGACCCACCAAGGGGGCCGCCGTCGTGGTGCCTCAGCTCAAGATCCGCCGCTTACGTGTACATCAGCGAGCCGGGCGTAGTGAGCTTTTCGCCGGTCTCCAGCCAGGTCTTCAGGCCGGAGAGGATCATCGGCCAGCCGCCGTAGAGCTGCTCATTGGCGCCTTCACGCAGGTCGCTGTGGGTGACCGTGAGGTGGCAGGAATCGCCTACCGGCTCGATCTCCCAAGTGATTTTTGACGTGCCCTCGGCCTTGACGTCGTCGCCCCACAGCGCCCGCATGGTCTGGACCAGCCTGCGCGGCGGATCCACTTCCAGGTTCTCGCCCTCGCCCAGGGCCGCACCCGCCTTCGGGTTGCCCATGACGAACTTTCCGCCGGGGGACCAGTCGGCCTCGAGGGTGTTGCCGAACTGGTACTTGCTGCGGATGTCGCTGTCCGTGATGGCTTCCCAGAGCTGTTCGGGCGTGGTCTTGATGTAAATTTCGAAGATCTTTTCCATGGGACTTTCCAATCTGGATTTGAGGTCGCTGAGGGCAGCGGCCCATGGTTCTGCGTATTTGCTGACCCAGCGGTCGTGGACCAGCCGGATGGGGACGGGGTTCAGGAAGTGCAGCTTTTCCCGGCCCCTCCGGCGGGTGACCACCAGGCCCGCGTCCTCCAGGATGCGGAGGTGCTTTGCGATCCCGAACCGGGACATGGTGAACCGTGCTTCAAGCGCGCTCAGGGTCTGGCCGTCCTCGCCGAAGAGCTCGTCGAGCAGGTCCCTGCGGGTGGGGTCGGAGAGTGCCTTGAACACGTCGTCCATGCACCCATGATAGGTGACTAAATGGTCACCTATCAAGGGTTTAGTTCCGCGAAGCCAGGTTCCGGTCCCGCTCCTCGAATACCTCTTCGCCGGGACCAGTGAAGGCGCGGGAGCGTTCCACAGCCTCGATGGAGCCGGTGAACAGTTGCGATTCATGCGGGTCCGCGGGGGCCGGCGACGCACCGGACCCGGACGCACCCGGCCGGCGCAGCGGTGCCTTGCGCTGGCTGGCCGTGCCGGCGTCGTGCGTGTGTTCCCAGCGCTGGTGCGGCAGGGCTTCGGGGTGGTTCTTCTGCAGGAACGTGACCATGGTTTCGCGGACCAGGCAGCGTAGGTCGAAGAGGGCAGCGCTGTCAGCGGCACTGACCAGGATCCGGATCCGGACGAAGCCGCCGGTGGCATCGGTGATCTGCAGGACGCCCACGCGCTCATCCCACAGTTCGGTTCCGGCCAGGACCCGGCGCAGCTCGGTGCGCATGTCCTCCACCGGGGCGCGCCAGTCGAGATCGAACTCCACGGTGCCCATCACCTCGGACTGGCGCCGGGTCCAGTTTTCGAAGGGCGTGGTGGTGAAATGCGTGGACGGCAGGATCAGCCGGCGGTCGTCCCAGAGATGCACCACCACGTAGGTAAGCGTGATCTCCTCGATCCGGCCCCACTCCTTCTGGACCACCACCACGTCATCCACGCGGATGGCATCGGTGAACGCAAGCTGCATGCCGGCGAAGACATTGACCAGGGATGTCTGTGCGGCGAGCCCGGCCACGATGGAAATCACGCCCGCGGACGCCAGGAGCCCGGCGCCGAGCGCCTGGATGGCGGGGAATGTCAGCATCGCAGTGCCGACCGCGAGCACCACCACCAGTGCCACGGCGATCCGGCGAGCCAGGATCATCTGCGTGCGCAGCCGCCGCGCCCGGCGGTTATCGGCAACGTCAACGCTGTGCCGGTTAAGCACCACCGCCTCCACGATGAGCAGCACCGCGATGGCAAGCCAGGCCACCGCGCCGATGAGGGCGATCAGCAGTAGATGGTCGACGCCGGCATGCCAGCTTTCGCTTCCCGCCGTCAGCCCCAGCGCAATGCGGACGCCTACCAGGCACAGTGCCAGCCGCAACGGCTGGCGGGCCACCCGGGACGTGGCCTGCAGTTCCGGGCGCTTCCGGTTCAGCTTCAGCACGGTCTTGCGCAGCAGCCAGGACAATGCCAATCCGGCCACCACCGCCAGGGCCATGGCGATGAAAGGCAGGGCGGGGTTCAGGAGCTTGAGCATTCTTTAAGCTGTATCAAGCCTGGGGCGCCCCTCCGAAATCGGGGCAGGAAACTGGCCCGATGCGGAAGGAACCCGGGTAGCCTTGGGCGCATGCAGAAGATATCGATCGACGCGCTGGCCCGTCAGCAGCTCGAGGCGGCTGTCACCTCCACCAACGGCCGCGCTGCAGACACCGTGTACGGCGGCCACGAAAAGATCCTCCGGCAGACCGTCATGGCCATGAAGGCCGGAACCCAGCTGAGCGAGCACCAGAACCCCGGCGACGCCACGGTGTTCGTGATCCAGGGCTGCGTCAGCCTCAAGGCAGGCGGTGACTCATGGCAGGGCAAAACCGGGGACCTGCTGATTGTCCCGCCCGGACTGCACAGCCTTCACGCCGAAGAAGACTCCACCTTCCTGTTTACGGTGGCCAAGTACCGCGACTGACGCCACCAGGGCACGGCTGCCGGGCTTCCCCCAGCGGAAGTCCGGCAGCCGCCGTCGGTCCCGCAGCAGCGCCCGTCGCGGCGGGCTTCCCAGTGCGGCCTGTCAGTGCGGGTCCCTCAGTGGGGTCCCTCAGCGCTGCGGGTCCTGCTTGGTTGGTGTGGGACGCGGGGCATCGGTGGTTTGGGTGTCCGGGCGCCTGGTGGGCGTGGCCTCGCCCGGCTGTTCCTGCCTGATGGCGCCGGGTGCATCAACTCCTGCTGCGACACCCCCGGGTTGCCCGGCGGCATCCTTTCCCCCCTGCTCCGCCGGCCCGCGCGCAGCATTGGTTCCCCCGCCCGGACTCTCCGGAAAGGCCGCCGGTGCCCCCTGGCCTTCCGCCGCGCCGGGGTCCCCGCCCGTCGGTACCTGTCCCAGTTCGGGGTGTGGCACCACTGGCGGCGAAGGGACCGAATGCGGTCCACTGGCCGGGGAAGGCACGACGGCGGCACCAGGGCCTGGTGCACCGGCGCCAGTCGGGGGAGGCGTCGGCGGGGCTTGGGTCGCAGGGTCACGGATCGGCGGTGCCGCGGGACCTTGTGGGGTCAGTGACCGGACGATAGTGCTGATGGTTCCCTCCGCACCTCGGCGGATGGTTTCGTTCCCAGCCGCCGCGGTGCCTGCCACGCCAAGCGACGCGGCCACAGCGAGGGCCGTGAGGACCGCGCGCGGCCTGCTGCGCTCCGTTCCAGGTTTGTGCGGTGTCCTTGCCTGGTCCAGGGGAATGATGCCTGCTGTTGCAGGCGTCCCCATGAGGGCAAGGAGTTCGGCGCAGGGCGGCGGGACGTCAGGAACCCGAAGGGTCCTCAGCTGCAGCAGCACCTGCCGCAGCCCGGCATCGTCAGGGAAGCCGGCATCGGCCAGGAGTTCGTCCACGGCATGTTCGTCATCCGGCCGGATCCCGGTGGTGCGTCTGTTCCTGCTCGTCATGACCGGTCTTCCTTCAAATACGGGCGCAGCTTCCGGAGCCGGCAGAGGGCCCGGTGCTGCAGCTGCTTGATTGCGCCGGGAGTCTTGCCCATGATTTCGGCTGTCGTTTCCACGGAGAGGTCGGCCACAACCCTTAAGGCGATGACTTCCTGCTGGTCAGGTTGGAGTGTTTCAAGCAGTTGCCTGACATTGGATGCCCCTTCAACTGCCAGAAGCTGGTCCTCCGCGGAGTCGCTGCAGCGGGGGTCGGCATCAGGGTTGTAGTCCGTGGTGGCTGGTGCCTTGAGGCGGCGGCGGTGCTCGTCCACGTACCGGGCGTGGGCAATCGAAAAGAGGAGGGACCTTGCCCCCTTCATCCCCCCGCACAGTTTTCCCAGTTGAGGGTACAGCGCCAGGAAGACCTCCTGGGTGAGCCCCTCAGGATCCTCCACGTTCCGGGAACGCAGGTAGCTCAGCACGGAAGGTGAGAATTCCCGGTAGATGTCACAAAACAGGCCCTCGTCCGGCTGTTCGGGCGCCGGGGCTTCGTCCTTGACCCTCTCCATCCGCCCCCCTGCGGCAGGTTCCCCTTGCGGGATCTCCTTGGAATGGGCGGCCGCTCCGTCGTGGTTTACTGCTCCCGGAGCGGCCGCTGAACGTCGCGGCAGGTTACCGCTGGCCGCCGCCGGAGTGCCTGGTTCCGGGGTTGGACTGGTGCTCCGCGCCTCCGTTGGCGGCGCCTGTTTCCTGGCCCTGCTCCTTTACCTGCTGCTGTTGCGCCTGGTGTTGCTCCGGCGCTGCGGGGCCCGCACTGCCGTTGTCGGCCTGGCCCGTGGGACCGGTGACCGTTGCGCAGTAGGAGCCGACGCCGTCCTCGCTGCCCGCAGCCCGGACCAGCGCGGTGTAGGCGGTGGAGGATGTGCCCAGGCCGCCATTGGCAAAAGCGGTGCACAGGCCGAATGCTGCAGGTCCGGTGGCGTCGGGCCCCGCAGCGGTCGACGTCGGCGCAGGATCAGCAGTCTCGGTGGGCGCCGGGTCCGGAGCTTCGGTTTCCGTCTCGGTGGGCGCCGGCTCCGGAGCTTCGGTTTCCGTGGAAGTGGGGTCGGGGGATTCGGTTTCCGTCGCCGTGGGGCTGGGCGACGATGATTCGGTTTCGGTGGGGGCAGGCGACGGCGACTCCGTGCCTGCCACAACCGTCGGACCGTCGGGCAATGATTCGGCCATGGCTGCCACACCCGTGCCCCCGACTGCCAGGGCACCGGCAGCCAGCACAGTCATGGCCAGTTTGTTGCCTGAAAACGTGAAGAACGACATGAGACCCTCCGTTGACGAATTTCAATGATTGCGATCAACTTCGCGGGATACCCCCGCACTTAATGGATCGAACGACAGGTCATGGAGGTTACGGCTTTGTGGGACTCTTTTGACTAATTTGTCACGTTGGTCCCTTGGCCGGGGGAGGATCGGGTCAGGCCGCGTCCTTGACCTTGTCCGCAACAGGGCGGGGTTCCAGCCAGATCCGCTCGCGCGGGCCGGGTGGGTATGCGTACCTTTTCCCGGCAAGGGTGATGACAAACGCCGCCACCACCGGAATGGCTGCCGCGGCCGGAACCAGCAGCGGGCCGCCCACCACCAGTGCCGCAGAACCGTACAGGGCGCCAACGGTGATGCCCAGCTGGATGGTCAGGACCGTGAGTCCGTTGGCTGCCTCGCTGTATTCGCCGCCCGCGCGGAGGATTGCCGACTGGTTGTAGATGCCGATGGCACCCAGGCCGGCTCCCCAGACGGTCATGAGCACCAAAGCCACGACGAGGTTCCCCACTGCGAAAGGCAACAGGAACATCGATGCGGCGATGGCCGCCGTCGTGAGCAGCAGCGAACGGCGGGGGCGCGAATCCACGGTGAGCCCGGCAACCCAGATGCCCAGCAGGCCGGAACCACCCAGCACCGTGAGCGAGAGGCTGGTGGCGTAATCCGGCAGGTTCGCCTCACGGATGAACGGAGCGATGTAGGTGAACAGGGCAAAGTGGGCCAGGACCAGCAGCGGCCAGGCAACGGCCACCGATTTCACGCCCGGCTGGCCGACTGCCTTGCGGAGGGAGGGGCGGGCGGCGTCGCTGATCCGCTTGACGCGGGGGAGCAGCCAGAACGCCAGGACCGTCAGGACCACACCGAATCCTGCGAGCACCAGGAATGCCGAACGCCAGCCAAGGAAACCGCCCAGGGCCGTTCCCACGGGCGCGCCGATGGCCAGGCCAAGACTGTTGCCGCTGAAGACGATCGCCAGGGCTTTGCCCACTTTGTCCGCCGGTACCACCCGGGAAACGAACGGCGCCATGGTGGTCCAGAGCAGGCCGTGCGCCAGGCCGCCCACCAGCCGGGCAACCATGGCCGCGGTAAAGTCCGGTGCCAGGCCCACCATCGCATTGCTGAGCGCGAAGGTCAGTACCAGTCCCACCAGCAGGGCATGCCGCGGAATTTTCCCCAGCAGCCGCGCCGCGGGAACCACTGTGACCACAATGACGGCGGCGTAGGCGGCGGCAAGGTAGCCGGCTACCGGCTCGGAGACGCCCAGACCGGTGCTGATCTGGGGCAGCAGCCCGGATGGGAGGAGCTCTGTGGTGATGGCGGTGAACGCAATGGTGGCAAGGACCGCCATGGCGGCGTAGGGAAAGCGGGCAGGTTCCGGCGCTGGGATCGCGGAAGACATGGCGGAGTGATCCATTCAAGGGAAAGGGGGGATGGATTGCGGCTCTGCTCGCCTGCAATTCCTCCCTTAAATCTACCGGATGGAAGGACGTGTCACAGACGTGACACGTCCTTCCCCGACCGCCCTGCTGTCGTGCAGTTTCGATGCCCGCCGATTCCCGCCACCGGCGGCCACCGCTGTCCTTTGTTAGGCGTTGATCCGTGCGTCCAGCAGGCCTGCCGCCACTGCCGGGGCCAGCCCGGGCGCCAGCGGAAGGCGGGGTACCACCAGGCAGTGCCACAGGTGGTAGATATCGGCTTTGCCCGACCATACGGTGGAGCTGACATTTCCGTTCTCGTCGAGTTCCTGCTTCCAGGACCCGTGCTCGTAGTCGATGAACCAGTCCCGGGCGTGGTCCCAGATCCGCTCGTACCAGTCCGCATACTTCTTCTCTCCGGTGGCGATGTAGAGGGCCGCCGCGCCTCCGATCGCCTCGGCGGGAACCCAGCGGATGCGGGTTGTGACCACCGGCTTGCCTTCCCAGTCCACGGTGTACACGAATCCCGGATGGCCGTCCGGTTCCCACGCGTCGCGGATGGCGGCGTCGAACAGGCCACGCGCGTCCTCCAGCAGCCACGCGGGGACGTCCAGGCCGCGGGCTTCGAGCCCGGCGCGGAGGTGCAGGAGCAGTCGTGCCCACTCCACCCAGTGGCCCGGGGTTCCGCCGTAGGCCCGGAACTGGCTGGCCCGGTCATCGGTGTTGTACTCCGGCATGGGGTTCCACTCGGGGTTGAAGTGCTCAAATACGCGGTAGTTGTTGTTACGCGCAAAGTGGTGGATGAGCACCTCGGCGATGTGCAGCGCCCGTTCGATCCAGCGGTTCTCCCCGGTCACGTCGGCGACAATCAGGTAGGCCTCCACCGAGTGCATGCTCGCGTTGCCGCCGCGGTATGCCTCGGTCTCGGTGAAGTCCCGGTTCCAGGAGTCGAAGCACATGTTGGCCTGGTGGTCCCAGAACTTCGTGTCCGCTATCCGCAGTGCTTCGTCGAGCAGTTCCCGGGCGCCCGGGCGGCCTGCAGCGACCGCGCTGGCAGCAGCGAGGAGCACGAAGGAGTGCTGGTAGCCGGACTTGGTGTCATTTACCGGGCCGTTGGCGTCCACCTCGGCATACCAGCCGCCGAACTCGTCGTCGTGGAGGACCCCATTGAGCGCCGCGATGCCGTGGTCCACGAGGGTGGCAGCACCGGGCCGTCCCATCAGGGCGGCGACGGCAAAACTGTGGGTCATCCGCGCGGTGATCCACAAGTGGGTTGGTTTGTCGGCGAACACCTTGCCGTAGTTGTCCAGCCAGCCGAAGCCGGTGGGGACTTTGGAAGCCTCGGCGAAACGGATCAATCGGTCCGTTTCCGCTTCAAGCCATCGTGCATGGGCCGCACTGTCGAGCCACGTCATGTTTAGTTCCTCTCTAAGGTGCAGGTGAAATGTCGGGTCAGGCAACGGCGTCGGAGATGCCGCGGATGATGGTGGCTGCCGCCCCCAGGTAGGCCAGGATGATCAGGAGAATCTGTGCTGCCCGGGCCGGGACGTGCTTGGAGGCGAGGTCGCCCAGGACCAGGCCGGCCAGGCAGGCGACGGCGACGGCGAGCCACATCGCCAAGGGCAGCACGGGGAAGGTCGCGGGAGCCGTGATGGCCTTCGAGATCAGCGAGAACGTTCCGATGGTGAAGAAGTACGGCTGCATGGTGGCCGCGAAGGACTTGTGCTGCCACCGGGTGGCGATGGAGTACATGCTGACCGCCGGACCGCCCACGCCTGCCGCCGTATTCATGAAGCCGCTGAGGCCGCCGGCGGTCAACAGGTAGCGGCGCCGCTGGGGCAGTGTGGCGGACTTAAGGACCAGCAGGACCGTCAGTCCCATCGCGAGGATCACCCCGATGGAGATCTCCAGGACAGGTGCCGGAATGAGCCGGATCAGGATGGCTGCCGGAATGATGCCCAGCAGTGCCGAGGCCGCAAGGGCTGCGTAGCGCTTCCAATCGATGTCCTTCACCACCCGGACGATGATGGCCCCCGCCGTCACCGCGCCGCACACGTTCACCAGCGCCACGCCTTCCACCGGGCCCAGGAGCAGGACCAGGAAAGGGGCTGCGACCAGCGCGAATCCCATCCCGGTGACGCGCTGCATTCCGGCACCCATGACGACGGCGGCCAATACCAGCCCGGTGGTCAGCACTTAGGGCCTCCAGGCCACGTACTGGACCTCCTCGAATTCTTCGAGGCCCAGGCTTGATCCTTCCCGGCCCAAGCCTGATTGCTTGGCGCCGCCCATCGGGGCGAAGGCAACGGAGGGCAGCGGGTCGTTCACGCCCACGATGCCGGCCTCAAGCCGCTCCGGAATCTCCCAGCCACGCTTCGGGTTGCTGCTCCAGACGTACGCAGCCAGGCCCATCTCGGTGGCGTTTGCCTTCCGGACGGCTTCTTCCTCCGAGGAGAAGGTCACGACGCCGGCCGCCGGGCCAAAGACTTCCTCGGTCACCAGGAGAGCGTCGTCGGGGACGTCGGCCAGCAGAGTGGGTGCCATAAAGGCACCTTCGCCGGGCACGGAAGTCCGCTCGGTGACCCGGCGGGCGCCGCGCTCCAGGGCATCGTCCACCAGCGCCTGGACCGCGGACACCCTGTCGGCGTCGATGACGGGACCGAGGTCCGGGACCGGTGCGCCGCCGTCGGGAACTCCGTGGCCGATGCTCATGGCATCAAACCGGGCGCCGAGCTTCTGCGCGAACTCTTCCGCGATGCTGTCCTGGACCAGGAAGCGGTTGGCGGCCACGCAGGACTGGCCGGTGTTGCGGAGCCGGCCCAGGATGGCACCTTCGACCGCGGCGTCCAGGTCGGCGTCCTCGAAGACGATGAACGGGGCGTTGCCGCCCAGCTCCAGCAGGGGCCGGACCACGCGTTCCGACGCGGATGCCATGATCTGGCGGCCCACTCCGGTGGACCCGGTGAAGCTGACGGCGCGAACCGCGGGGTGGGACATCAAGGCGCCGGTGATCTCGCGGGAGGGGCCGTGGACCAGGTTGACCACGCCTGCGGGGAAGCCTGCGTCGTGCAGGACTTCGAACAGTCCGGTGGCGGCAAGCGGGGCCTTCTCGGACACCCTGCCCACCACGGTGCAGCCGGCGGCGAGCATCGCTGCGAGCTTCCGGGCCTGGATGGAGACAGGGAAATTCCACGGTGTGAGGCTGAGGGCCACGCCGATCGGCTTGCGGCTGCTGAGGTGGCGCCGGCCCTGCAGTTCGGGCGGGCTGATGGTGCCGGTGGCGCGGCGGGCTTCGTCGGCGAACCAGCGGAAGTACTCCACCGAGAAGTCCACTTCGCCCTGCGCTTCGGGGAGCCGCTTGCCCGCTTCGAGCGCCAGGGTATGGGCGAGTTCATCGCGGCGTTCGGCCAGGAGGTCGGCTGCGGCGCGGAGCAGGTCGGCGCGGTGGCGGGCGGTGGTGCGGGACCAGCCGTCGAAGGCTTCGGCGGCGGCGTCCGCGGCCTTGGTGGCGTCCCCGGCGGATCCCCAGGCCACCTCGCCCACGGTGCTGCCGTTGCCCGGATCAGTCACGTCCCTGGCGGTTCCGGCGGTGTGCCAGGAGCCGTTGACAAGGTGCCTGGCTGATTTGAGGTTCATGGATATTGCCTTTCGTTGGGCTGGGATGGCACCGCCGGTGCCGCCCGTCGTCGTCGTACTCATCCCTTGCTTGCGCCTGCCGTGATGCCGGCCACGAAGTAGCGCTGCAGGAAGACGTAGGCCACCACCACGGGCAGGGACGCCAGGATGACGCCGGCGAACAAGAGCGGGTAGTTGGTCTGGAATTCGCCCTGGAAGCTCAGCAGTGCCAGCGGCAGGGTGCGGTTTCCGGGGGTCTGGATGAACAGCAGCGGGTAGAGGAGTTCGTTCCAGTGGATGACGAACAGGAAGATGGCGGCCGCGGCGATGGACGGTGCGGACAGCGGCAGGGCGATGGAGGAGTAGGTCTTCCACGGCCCGCTGCCATCAATGGAGGAGGCTTCGTAGAGTTCCTTGGGCAGGGTCCGCATGAACCCGCCCAGGATGAACACGGCGATGGGAAGCGTGGACACCACGTTGGCCAGGATCAGGCCGGCCAGATTGTCCAGCAGGCCCAGCCGGCCGAACAGGACGTACAAGGGCACCATGTTGGCCTGCGCCGGGATGGCCATGCCCAGGACCAGGAAGCCGAAGATGGCCCAGGACATGAACCCTTTCAGGCGGGACACCGCGTAGCCGGCCAGGCTGGCCAGGAACAGGGTGAGCGGTACGGAGATGCCGGTGACGATCACGCTGTTCATGAAGGACGAGCCCAGGTTCTGGCCGCCCACCACATCGGTGAAGTTGTCGGGGGCGAGGGAATGCGGCAGGCTGAAGGGCCCGGCGAACAGTTCCTGCGTGGATTTGAAACTGCCGAAGGCCACCACGGTCAGCGGAATAATGATGATGACCGCGTAAATGGCCAGGATGGCGCGGCGGCTTACTGAGGCGAGCATGCTGCTAGTCCCCCTTCGGGGTCAGCCGGAGCAGGCGGCGCTGGAGCCACGTGACCAGCGCGATCATCGCCATGAAGATGATCGACTGGGCGGCGGCGTAGCCGAACTCCGAATTGGCAAAGGTGCTGTAGATGCGGGTGGACAGGATGTCCAGCGCGGCCTTGGGCGGGTTGCCCGCGATGCCGAGGATGAGGTCGAAAGCCTTGAACGACTGCACGGTGGTGTAGGCCACCACAATGGACGTGGCCGGGGCCACGAACGGCCAGGTGATGGACTTGAACTGCTGCCATTTGTTGGCACCGTCCATCTCTGCCGCTTCGTAGAGTTCCTTGGGGATGGCCTGCAGCCCCGCGATGTAGACCACCATCATCTGGCCCGAGTGGAACCAGACCTGGGTGACGGCCACCCAGTACAAGGCCTGGGCGTCGTTGCCAAGGTAGGCGCCGCCGTCCACCCCCACCGTGCGAAGAACGGTGTTCGCCAGGCCGAAGTTGGGGTCGTAGATGAACTTCCAGATGAAGGCCACCGACACCGAGGACAGGATGGTGGGGAAGAAGAACAGGGCCCGCAGCAGGATGCTGCCCCGCGAGTTCTTGGTCAGCAGCAGCGCCAGGACCAAAGAGAACGCCGTCTGGGCGATCACCACCAGGAGCACGAACTTCAGGTTGTTGGTCAGGGCGTTGGTGAACAGCGAGTCCTTGGTGAACGCGCGGATGAAGTTATCCAGGCCCACATAGTTGAACGCGGCTGAGAAGCCGTTCCAGTCCGTGATGGCGTACTGGAAGGCCTGCAGCGTGGGCATCACCAGGAAGAAGGCGATGACGGCGACGGCGGGCAGCGGGAACAGGTACAGTGCCGGATTCACCCTGGTGGGGGAGCGGCGGCGCACTTTTGCAGGGTTTGCGGGGGTATGGCTGTCCGGCGCCTTGCGCTTGGCAGCCGTTCCGGGATGGATGCTCATAGCCGTTCGTCAACAATCTTCTGGGCGGCAGCGGCTGCCTGCTCCGGGCTGGTGCCGGAGATGACGGCCGTGGCGCTGGCCTCCACCGCGTTGCGGACATCGAGGTTATTGAACTGGAACCGGGCGGCGAGCGCTGTCTTCTTCTGCAGCCAGGGGCTCAGGCGCTTCAGGTCCGGGTTGGTGTACTCCACCTTGTCCACGGACACATGCTGGGCCGTCTGGTTGGCGTAATAACCGGCGTTTTCCGGCTCGGAGAGGAAATCGATCCAGGCTGCCGCGGCGGCCTGGTTCTTGCTGGCCGAGTTGACGCCCAGGATGAAGGTGGCGTTGTAGGCTCCCTCATACTTGCCCTTGCCATCGGAGGTGGTGTTGGGGAACACCAAGTCGATGGGGAACTTGGCTCCCAGGCTCCGGACGGCCGCGAGGTGGTACGAACCGGTGGCCAGCATGGCGGCCTTGCCCTGGGAGAACAGGTTCTGGGCCGGTTCAACCGCGGTGCCGGTGGCGTTGGGCTGCACGAAGGGCTTCAGGTCCTTGTACTGGTTGAGCATCCTGATGAACCAGTCGTCGGTGCACTTGAGCTTGCCCTGTTCGATCTGGGCGCACATGTCGTCCACGGGGGCGTTGTTGGCGATCATGCAGTTGAACAGCTGGCCGCCGTTTCCGACATCGCCGCCTGGCCAGGAGATGGGGATGACCCCGGCGGCGGCGAGCTTTTCGCACATGCCCAGGAAGGCGTCCCAGTTCTTCGGGGCGGTGTCCGCGCCGGCCTTGTCGAAGAGGTCCAGGTTGGCCATGGGCATGGGGAATACCACCTGGTAGGGCAGCCCCAGCTGGCTGTCGCCGTTCTGGCCGGCGGACAGAAGCCCCTTCTGGTAGTTCTTCACCGCCTGGCTGTCCTTGAGGTCGGTGTAGATCCCGGCCTCGGTGAAGTTCTTGAACTGTGCGCCGCGGAAGGTGGCGAACGCGTCGCCGATGGCGCCGCCGCGCAGCTTCTGCAGTGCCTGGGCGTTGTAGTCGTTGGAGGTGGAGATGTCCTGGGCCACCTCGACGCCATCGTGCTTTGCGGTGAAGCGCTTGATGAGTTCGTCGAACACGGCTTTGTCCTCGCCGCGCCAGTGGGCGAAGGACACCTTGCCGGTCACGGCTCCGGTGGAAGGCGCAGCCGGTCCGGTGGCCCCTCCGGGCTTGGTGGAACCGCCGGGTCCGGCGCACGCTGCGGCAGCGGCGCCAAAGCCCATGGCCCCGAGAAGGGCGACTGCCTGCCTGCGTGAAATCTGACTCACAATAATCTCCTCGTTGAGTGGTTGCTGTGCCTTGCTTGCTTACTGGTGGGCTTGCTGACTACTGGACGGGGGCCAGGCCCCCGTGACGGTGCTGTGGTGCGGCAGAAGTGCCTAGGCATTGGTCCTTTGGGCGGACACGACGTCGTCCACCACGGCGCAGAGGCGCTGCAACCGGCGGACGGCATCGGTGGACAGGGACTTGACGACGTCGGGCTCGCCGATGCAGGACGCCCAGACGGCGCGTCCGGAGAGGAAGCCGCTGGCACCTTCCAGGCAGGCCCACCGGACGGCGTCGGGGAAGACGTCCTCGGGAACACCGGAGGAGAGGACCACCCAGGGGCCGTCAATGGCCTTGGTCAGTTCGGCGCATGCGGCGCGGACCTCATCCTCGGAGGCCTGCCCCTTGAAGGGGACCTCGGCCTTGTAGAGGTCGGCGCCCAGGCTGCCGAGTTCCTTGGCTGCGGCCAGGATTCCGGCGTTCCAGTCAAAGTCGCCGCCGGCAAGGGGCTTGCGGGAGACGGGTTCAATGATGCTGATCAGCCCGGCGGACCGGCAGCTCTCCACGAATTCCCGGACCATCGCCACGCGGCCCTCGGAGGGCTCATCGGGCCGGTAGAGCACCAGCAGCTTGAGGGCCTTGACGCCCAGGGCCTTGTACTTGTGCGGGTCCACGAGACGGTCGATCGTCACCTCGCCCACCAGCTCGCCGTGTGCGGACTCGAAGTGGTCGGCGGAGGCAATAAGACCGCAGCTGGGATCCACCACGCCCGCTTCGATGGCCTGGTCGAGGGCGAACTGGCGGTCGATCAGGATGCCCGAGGCGTAAGGGGTAAGGATCCGGGCGGCTTCGAGCTTGAAGTCGCGCAGGTCCTCGTCGGTGACGGGCTGGTCGGTGTGCTCGGCGAACATGTTCCGCATTGCTTCACGCTGGTCCACGGCGAGCATCGCAAAGGCGCCTGACGGGCGCTGGAGGGGGGAGAGGTCTGTGGGGCTCATGGGCTGCTTCTTTCAGCTGGTTCAGATGGATGCTGGGACGGAATTGATGATTTGGTGCGGGATGGCGGAGCGGCCGTCGAGGCCGCCGCACGACGCGGCGGCGGTGCGGCCGGCGAATGCGGCGGCGTCCACGAGGGGAAGGCCGGCTGCGACGGCGGCGAGCAGGGCGCCGTGGTACACATCGCCGGCCCCGAGGGTGGACACGATGGTCGCGGGGGTTGCGGGTACGTGGACGGGTTCGCCGCCCCGTTCCAAAACCCAGGCACCGTCTGAGCCGGCGGTGGCGACGACGGCGGAGGCGCCGCCGTCGAGCGCTTTCTGCAGGAGCGCTCCAGGGGAGAGGTCCTCGCCGTACTCTGCACGAAGCCTTTCAATGGTGGGGACATAGAGGGCGAGGCCGCGGGGGCTGAAGTCCGGGATCGGATTGCCGGCGTCGACGCTGATGTTGAGGCGGGCGGGACGGCCGGACGCGTTAGCCACGGCGTTCCAGCCCAGGTGGTCGGTGTGGACCCACGCCGCGGACTGCAGCAGCTCGAAAAAGGTGCTGCCTGCGGGGAAGCTGACCGGCGGCACCGGGCGGGTGACGATGGCCCGGCTTTCGGTGGCCCTGCTGACCACGATCACGCTGGCCCCGGTTTTGACGCCGGCGTCCCTGACCACGGCGGACGTGTCCACGCCCTCGGCCTCAAGGCCGTGGATGATGCGGTCACCTTCCTCGTCCATGCCCAGGACGCCCGCAAAGGCTGTCCTTGCCCCTGCCCGGGCCGCCGCCACAGCTGCGGTAGCCGCCGGGCCGCCACCCGCCGTTGCAAAATCCGCGGCAACCGTGCGGCTGTCCGCAGCCGGGTAATCCTGCACCAGGGCAATGGAGTCAAGAGTGGCGCATCCTACGAAGAGCAGGGTTCCAGTTGTCGGTTGGGGCACGATCCACCTCGTTGTAGTTCCGGCTGGTACTGAAGAAATATACACACGGTATGTTGGAAAAACAACACTTTCTGTATAGTTGTGTTTGGGAAGCAACGCCGCGGTCCCCCCACTCAACGTAGAGAAACGGAGCAGTTCATGTCATTGCCTACTGCGGAATCAGTACGGACAATCCGGTACGGCCTGATCGGGGCCGGCCATATGGCCCGTGAACATGTCAGGAACCTCGCCCTGATCCCGGGAAGCACGATCACCGCAGTCTCGGATCCGACGCCCTCGTCCCTGGCGGAGACGGCCAAGGAAATCGGCTATGAGGTGCAGACCTTTTCCAACCACAACGAACTGCTGGCCTCCGGCCTGGTGGATGCGCTGGTCATCGCCAGCCCCAACGACACGCACCTTGGAATCCTGAAGGACATCTTCGCCAGCGGAACCAACCTGCCCGTGCTCGTGGAAAAGCCCGTATGCACCAGCGCGGAGCAGGCCGACGAACTGGAGGCGCTCGCCGCCAATTACCCCGCTCCGGTATGGGTGGCCATGGAATACCGGTACATGCCCCCAGTCCAGGAAGTCATCCAGGCAGCGCATGGCGGCAAGCTGGGCAACATCTACATGCTCTCCATCGTGGAACACCGGTTCCCGTTCCTGCACAAGGTGGATGCATGGAACCGCTTCGCCGAGCGGACCGGCGGCACGCTGGTGGAAAAGTGCTGCCACTTCTTCGACCTGATGCGGCTGATCCTGCAGGACGAACCTGTCCGTGTTTACGCCAGCGGCGGCCACGATGTGAACCACATGGACGAGGTCTATGACGGCCGGGTCTCCGACATGGTGGACAATGCGTACGTCATCGTGGACTTCAAGGGCGGCCGCCGGGCCATGTTGGAGCTGTCCATGTTCGCTGAAGGGTCCAAGTTCCAGGAGCGCATCTCCATCGTAGGTGACGCCGCCAAGATCGAGACCCTGATCCCGGTTGCAGCCAACCACTGGATCCCCGGTGACGAGGCGGAAGCAACCGTTGAGTTCAGCCCGCGGGCCCCGCTGGGTCCGGAAAAGCATGAGGTTCCGGTGGATGAGGCCGTCCTCGCAGCAGGCGCCCACCACGGTTCCACCTACTACGAACACCTGGGCTACCGGAAGGCCATCCTGGGCGAAGGGCCGGTGGAAGTGACCGTCGCTGACGGGCTGCAGTCGGTGCGGATGGGCCTGGCGGCTGAGCGTTCTATTAAGGAAGGGCGCCCCGTGGAGCTTGCCGATGCCGCCATCGGGGTACGTTCGTAAGAAGATACATGTTGGAATTGCAACATCCCGCCAGGCGCCTGCCCGGCATATTGGGGAGGGAGAACGGCCTATGGGTACCGCACAAAAGGAAGGGCCGCTGACGCCCCGTCAGCAGACCATCCTTGATGAGCTGGGCCGGAGGGGGTTCATCTCCACGAACGATCTGGCCGTGAGGTTCTCCGTCTCTGACATGACGGTCCGGCGTGACACCCGGGTCCTGTCCAAGCGCGGGCTGGCCCGGGTGGTCCACGGCGGGGTCAGCGCCGTGGACGGCCACGGCCAGAGTGCGGACTTTGCCGCAAGGGTCCGGGAGGACGCCGACGCAAAGCTCCGCGTGGCCCGGGCCTGTGTGTCGCTGATCGGGGAACGTGACGCCATCATCCTGGATGCCGGCACCACCACGTACCAGATTGCACAGCAACTGCCCACGTCCTTTACCGGCACCATCATCACGCACTCCGTGCCCGCCCTTCAGCGCTGCCTTCAGTTGACGGCAGCGCGGACCATCTGCCTGGGCGGGGAACTGCTGCTGGACAGCCAGGCCTTTAACGGCCCCATGACCGTCGGTGCCGCCGCCGGCCTGCGGGCCAAGACAGCGTTCATCGGCGTGACCGGTATCCACGACGAAGCGTTTTACATCGAGCGGGACGTGGAGCGCGCCACTAAGATCGCCCTTATGAATTCGGCGGAACAGGTGGTGGTGGTGGCAACCCACCAGAAGATGCTGCGGTACGCGCTCGCGCGGTTGGCGGCTTTCGACGCGGTGGACCTCCTGGTGACGGATGCGCCGCCGCCACGCGAAATCGAGAACGCCCTGAGCGCCGCCAACGTGAAGCTGATGGTCGCCGCATGAGCGCCCGGCTCCGCGTGTGCCTGCCCGCCCAAAACCTGCTGGACGCACTTGCGCCCATGGACGGCGTCGAATTTGTCCTCTGGGACCTAACGGGGCCTGCTCCGGAGGGCCGGCTGGACCTGCTGGTGCCGGGGTACATGGGCAAGCCGACGGCGCTTGCCGCGCTGGAGGGCGTGGACGTCGGCCTGGTGCAGAGCCAGTCCATCGGGTACGACGGCGTCGCCTCGGTTTTGCCCGACGGTGTCACCTTCGCGAACGCGGCGGGAGTCCATGAGACGTCCACGGCGGAGCTCGCCGTGGGCATGATGGTGGCCTCCCAGCGCGGGATACCTGACTTTGTCCGGAACCAGGTGAACGGGACGTGGGACAACAGCCAGCGCCCCAGCCTTGCCGACAGGCGTGTGCTGCTGGTGGGCTACGGGGGAGTGGGCAAAGCCATCGAGGCCCGGCTCCTGCCGTTCGAAACGGAGGTCACCCGGATGGCCAGCCGTGCGCGGGAAGACGAACGCGGCACCATCTATGGGATCGACTCGCTGTATGAGCAGCTGCCGCTGCACGAGATCGTGGTGGTCAGTGTTCCCTTGAGCGAGCAGACTGGACGGCTGGTGGACGCCAAGTTCCTGGCCGCCATGCCGGACGGTGCGCTGCTGGTGAACGTGGCCCGCGGGCCGGTGGCTGACACGGACGCCTTGCTCGCCGAGACGTCTAGCGGCCGGCTTCGGGCTGCCCTGGACGTGACGGACCCGGAGCCACTGCCGGCCGACCACCCGCTGTGGACCACTCCCGGCGTCCTCATCACCCCGCATGTCGGCGGTGCCAGCTCTGCCATGTTCCCCCGCATGGTGCGCCTGCTCAGGAAGCAGATCGGGCTCCTGCAGGAGGGCAAGGACCCGGTGAATGTTGTCCTCCCTTAACGGCAGCGGTTCCCGGCCCTATGCTGGGCGCATGTCCACATCCGAGGGCCGCAGCGCCGTCATGCCCGTCTCTGCCGATGAGCCTGCAGCACGGAAGACCTGGGGTTCCTGATGGGGGCTGTGGATGATGCGCTGGCCGCACTGGACGAACCGGACCGCAGCTGCCTCCAGCGCGTGGTGCAGATCGCACGGTCCCTCGCTCCCGATGCCGCGGAGGGCATGAGCTACGGCATGCCCGCACTGAAGCTGGACGGCAAACCCCTGGTCGCGGCCGTGGCCGCAGCCACGCACCTTTCCATCTTCCCGTTCTCCTCCGCCGTGGTAGAAGCGGTGGCGGGCCGCCTGGAAGGTTACTCGCTGTCCAAGGGAACCATCCGCTTTACCGCTGACCATCCTGTGCCGGATGACGTGCTGGCGGACATCGTCAGGCTGCGGATGGCGGAAATCCGGAAGTAGGGGTCCGGGACCGCGCTGAGCAGGACTTCCGGTCCTTCCGGTTATACGGCCCGCTGCCTAGCCTGTTGCCATGGCTGACACTCTTGCATCCCTGGCGGACTCGTTCAAGAACATGGGCGTCTCGCGCGCCTACGGCACCCCTGTGAACCTGGGCGGGGAGGAGATCGTGCCGGTGGCGCTGGTGTCCTTCGGCTTCGGCGGCGGGACGGAATCAGAAGAGGGGGCCTCCGGCGGTGGAGGCGGTGGCTTCGTTGTCCCCCTTGGGGTGTACCGCACCGTCAATGGCCGGCCCGCCTTCCGCCCCAACACCATCGCCGCCCTGGTATGCCTGGTTCCGTTGGTATCCGTGGCGGCCGCTGCGGTGCGCAAAACAGTCCGCGCCGTGCGGAGGTAGCAGGCCAAAACGGCAGCAGGACGGCAAATAAATAGCCTATTCCGCTGTGTGATTTTCGGGCCCATAATGTCCCCGTAGACTTCGGGAACCCCGCGTCGATGGCTGCTGCCATGGCGGCAGGCGTGGTTCCAGGCGGCCGCCCCGGCAATCGGCGGGAAGGACGGCCACGAGGCCCGGCGGGGGACGGCCGGACTGTTTCAGGGGGAGAGCAAACGCCATCCAAGCACAAGGAGATTTGTCATGCTCAAAGATATGGAAGTCATGGCTGTTTTGCCTGCGAAGGATATTGACCGGGCCAGGGAGTTTTATCGGGACAAATTGGGGTTTGAGCCCGAGCGGACGATGGCTGATGGCGGCCTTGTCTACCGCTGCGGGAAGGGGACATCGTTCCTGATCTACCAGACGGACAACGCCGGCTCGGCCAAGAACACGCAAATTGGCTGGGCCAGTGATGACGTTCAACGGGACGTGGATGAACTGCGGGCCCGGGGCGTGGTTTTCGAGGACTATGACATGCCTGGGCTGAAGACCGAGAACGGCATCGCAACGATGGAGGGTTACGGCCAGGCGGCATGGTTCCTGGACAGCGAGGGAAACATCCTGAACATTTCCTCGATTCCGTCTTGACCGTCAGGGCCTGCAGGCGCAGGCTCTGAAAACAACGACGACGCCGGCACGCACCGCCCAAAGCACCCGTCACCCGGGTGCGCTGCAGCGGCGGGCCGGCGCCGCCGTCGTGTGTGTCCAACGGAAAGGGAAGCGATGGGCGTGGAGAAGGCGGAACAGGCGACGAGGGGCGTCACGGTGGAATTGCTGGCAACGGTGGACCTCGCCGGCGAGATCGACGGCATGGAGGGCCGCCAACTGCGGATGAGGATGGTGACCATCGAACCCGGCGGAGTGTTCGGGCCCCTTCACGATCACGCAGGGCGGCCCGGAACGGTGTACATCCTGCAAGGGACCATCACCGACCACCGGGATGGCTTGGCCACAGAATACGGGCCGGGCGTGGGATGGCCGGAGGACCGCAACACCAACCACTGGCTGGAGAACCGCGGAACGCTCCCGGCCGTGGAGATCTCGGTGGACATCGTCACCAAGCCGGCATAGAGCGCTTTGCCTGGGGCAACCTTGTGAAGGATAGGCCAGCCGCCCTGCTCACACCGCGGGCTCCCGCCTGCCAATTGCCATCCGGACTGCGCCCCGAAAGGTGAGCCGGTTCCGCCGGGTCACCGCAACCACGGCGGCAATGCCCGCTACGAGGACAACGATCCCGCCCACCGCGACCGCCCATCGGGCGCCGAACTGGCTGCCGATCCAGCCGACCAGCGGTGAACCCACCGCGGTCCCACCCTGAAGGATGGCCAGGTACAGGGCCAGGACGCGGCCGCGGAACTGGGGCTCCACGGAGAGTTGGATGCTGGTGTTGCAGCTGTTCAGGAAGGTGATGGACGCCAGGCCCACGGGAATCAGGACGGCGGCGTAAACCCAGAACGTCGGCGCGACGCTGCCAAGGACCGTAAAGATCCCCAGCCCCAGCGCCCCGCCCAGCAGGAACCGCAGCCGGGGGCCGGATCGGCGCGCCGCGAGGAGGGCGCCTGCCAGGGTGCCCACGGCCATGATCGAGCCCAGGAGCCCGAATTCGCTGGGTCCCATGCTGAACTCTGTGGTGGCCATCAGCGAATTGATCACGGGGAAGTTCATGCCGAACGCGCCCAGGATGCCTACCAGGACCATGATCAGCATCAGGTCGGGCCTCCGGCGCACGTACCTGATTCCTTCGACGACCTGGTGCTTGTTCCGGACGCCCTTCCCGCCTGGGGCGGCCTGGGTGAGGCGGATCCTGAACAGCGAGACCAGGACGGCGGCAAAGCTCGCGGCGTTCAGAAGGAACACGGGACCGGTGCCCACCCAGGCGATGAGCACGCCGGCGATGGCCGGCCCCGTGAGCCTGGCGGTGTTGAAGGACGCCGAGTTCAGCGCCACCGCATTGGAAATGTTGTCCTGGCCCACCAGTTCGGACACAAAAGCCTGCCGGGCGGGCGCGTCCACGGCGCTCGCGACCCCCAGGCAAAACGCCGCCACGTAGGCGTGCCACAGCTGGGCCGTGCCGGTGACTACCAGGAGCCCGATGGCAAGGCCGGTGAACCCCATTGCCAGCTGCGTCCACATGAGGATGATGCGCTTGCGGTAACGGTCCGCCAGCACTCCGCCGTAGGGGCCGAACAGCAGCATGGGCAGGAACTGCAGGCCGGTGGTGAGGCCCACCGCAGCACCCGAGTGGTCGGTGAGGACGGTCAGGACCAGCCAGTCCTGGGCCACGCGCTGCATCCAGGTGCCGATGTTGGAGACAATCGCGCCGCTGGCCCAGATGCGGTAGTTGGGGTTTTCGAGAGCCCGGAACATTGCACTCATTTGCCGCTCATTTCCTGCATGATCCGGGCTGCGCGGCTGAGGACAAGCCGGTCTTCCTCGCTGAGGCCTGCCACGCGCTGGGCCAGCCAGGCGGTCCGCTGGCTTCGTGCCTCTGCCAGGACTGTCCTGCCCGCATCTGTGATGTCCACGCGGACCTGGCGGCCGTCGTCGGGATGGGTGCTCCTGGTGACGAAGCCCTGGTCCGCCAGCGCGTTGACGATCCTGGTCATGGACGGCGCCTGGACGTGCTCGCTTTGGGCGAGGGCCCGGAGCGTGCTGGGTCCGCTGCCGTTCAGGAGGGCCAGGACGGTGTACTGGCCGGGGGTGATGATCTCGCCGGTGGCTTCGACCCGGAGCCGGCGCGAGGTTCGCATGACGGCGGTGCGGAGATCGATGGCGAGGGTGTCCGGGGCGGTGGGATCTGCGGCTGGCTGGTTCTTCGTTGAGGTAGGGGACATATAAGCGGGTGCGCCTCCTGCATGCATCCTTAGCACTGCTAATTAGTTCTGCTAACTATTGTGTCCGAAATGCTTGCCCGTGGCAACGGTTTTGGGTGTGGCGTTGGCGACAGACTCAGGCAGAATAGGATCCGTGACTGGGGGCAGAGCTGACGGAAACCGAAAACCCGCGCTGACGTGGAAGAAGAAGCTGAGCCTGGCGGTGACCGTCCTGGTCCTCTGCCTGGGCCCCATCATGATCGGCGTGGGCAGCTTCATGATCAACGCAGATGCGGAGCTTGCGCGCACAGGCGTCCAGGCCACCGGGACAATCGTCCACTTCGACGACGTCGCCAAGGCCTCGAACCGCCGCATACAGGTTGACTTCGCGGCGGCGGATGATTCGGCCCACCGGACGTTCGCGGCGGTGGACCACGACCAGCACCCAGTGGTGGGCGACGAGGCAACGGTTGTCTATGCCGGTACCGACCCCGGCAGGGCGATAGTTCTCGGCTATCAGAGTGACGGTGTGTGGTTCCGCGGTGCGGGTGTTGTCCTGACCGTGATCTTTGGCGCGATAGGCCTCCTGGCCGCCGTTCTGGCGGGAGTTGGTGCGCTGCGCCGTTTCTTCCGGAGGCGCAGCCCTAAACGCGTCGGGTGAGTGGGGGCGTTACGGCTCTGGCTGCTGCGGCCCCATCGGCGTAGGCTCTGAGCACCATGACTGAACAGCAGCCTTATGAGTTGGTCCGGCGCTATCCGCACTTTGAACTCCGTCGGTATCCGGACTATGTCGTGGCCGAAGTGACGGTGGCTGCGGATTTCGACCGCGCCGGCAATGCCGCCTTCCGTTATCTCTTCAACTACATCAGCGGCAGCAACACGGCGCGCCAGAAGATCGCCATGACTGCGCCGGTGATTCAGGAGCAGGGGCCGCAGAAGCTGGGCATGACCACCCCGGTGCTGCAAAGTGGGCCGACGCCCGACAGCGAGAAGCCAGGCGAGTATTCGGTGGCTTTCGTCCTGCCTGCCGGAATTACGGCTGAAGATGCTCCGGTGCCCAACGATCCGAAGGTCAAGGTGCGGGCCGTACCAGGTTCCCTTGCCGCGGTCATGGGGTTTTCCGGTGGCGGCTCTGCGTCAGCCTTCCAGCGGCACAACACCGGGCTGCAGGCGGCTTTGAAACTTGCCGGGCTCACCCCGGTGGGAGCTCCCCGGTATGCCCGCTTCGACCCACCCTTCAAGCCGTGGTTCCTGCGCCACAACGAAGTCGTCCAGGACGTCGTCGGGTCCGATCCTGGCGACGCTGGGCCACGCGCCTGAGCGCACCGCAGGCAATCCCTGCCCACCTTTACAGGCTTTCCGGAAACTTCCGCTCGCGTTAGGCGTCTTCTTTCGTGACGTCCGGGCTGCTGGTCCGATACTTTCCCTCTGCCGCCGAAAAGCCGCGCTATGGCGTTTCCCTCGATTGCCAGGCGAGCGAGCAAAGTCAGGCGCATCCTAGCCTGTTAGCGTGCTCATCCCTTGTGGCAGCTTGAATAGAAGCCTCCTCCCACTTTGCCCACCCCTGTTGTTATTGCTGAAAGTTTACGATAGTTTCTCTTTGTGATGCAGGTCGCACTGGTGGGGAGCCCGCGGCCAACATGCCAACCAAAGGACGATGATGACCAGCGAGCAACGCACCCATACTCCCGAACACCGGCTTAAGCGCCTGCATGAGCGGCTTGGTGGTATCGCGTACGGGGGTGACTACAACCCGGAACAGTGGCCGCGCGCAGTGTGGGACGAGGACGTGCGCCTCATGAAGGAAGCGGGCGTCAACCTGGTCACCCTGGCCGTCTTCTCCTGGAGCCGGCTGGAAACGGCGGACGGCGTCTACGACTTCGGGTGGCTGGACGAGATCATGGACCTGCTGCACGCGAACGGCATCGGTGTGGACCTTGCCACCCCGGATGCCGTCCCGCCGGCGTGGCTGATCGCCCGGCACCCGGACATCCTTCCCGTCCTGGCGGACGGCAGCACCTTCGGCTTCGGCTCCCGCCAGCACTTCGACGTTTCCCACCCCGCCTACCGGGCAAAGTCTCTTGCGATGGCGGAGAAGTTGGGGGAGCGGTATGCCGCCCATCCCGCCCTGTGCATGTGGCACGTCAATAACGAGTACGGCCCGGTCTCCTACGGGCCGCACGCGGACCGCGCCTTCCGGGAATGGTTGCAGGCGAAGTACGGCAACCTGGACGAACTGAACCGGGCCTGGAGCACGGATGTGTGGGGCCAGGTCTACTCCGACTGGGCACAGGTTAACGCACCGGCCCAGCCCCGCACCTGGTCCAACCCGTCCCGGCGCCTGGATTACCACCGGTTCACCTCGGACAGCATGCTGGCGCACTACAAGGCCGAGCGCGACATCCTGCGCCGGCACACGCCGGACCTGCCGGTCGTCACCAACTTCATGCGCTTCTACAAGAACAACGACTACTGGGCCTGGGCCGCCGAGGAAGACGCCGCGGCGCTGGACATTTACCCGGACCCGCGTGAAGAAGACGCCCACGTTGCCGCCGCCCTCAACTTCGACCTGATGCGCTCACTGCGGAAGGGCCAGCCCTGGCTGGTGATGGAACAAGCCACCGCAGCCGTCAGCCAATGGTCCGTCAACGTCTCCAAGCTCCCCGGCAAGATGCGCCTGGGCTCCTACCAGGCAATCGCGCAGGGAGCCGATTCCATCCTCTTCTTCCAGTGGCGCCAGGCCAAGGGCGGCACCGAACGCTTCCACTCCGGCATGGTCAACCACGCCGGGCCGGACACCCGCGTATTCCGGGAGGTCTGCGAACTGGGCCGCGAACTGAAGAACCTGGCAGGAATCACCGGCGCCCGTTCCACTGCCAAAGTGGCACTCGTCTTCGACTGGGACTGCTGGTGGGCCCTGGAACTGGGCAACTCGCCCCGCTCGGACCTGAACTACGCGCAGGAAGTCCTCCGCCTGTACCGGCCCTTCTTCGACGCCAACATCACCGTGGACTTCGTGGACACTTCCAGCGACCTCAGCCGGTACAGCCTGGTTGTCCTGCCCGCGAGCTATCTCCTCACCGACGACGCCGCACGGAACATCGAGGAGTACGTGGCCGGGGGCGGCCGCCTGGTGGCCAGCTATCTCTCCGGCATCGTGGACCAGGACAACACCATCCGGCTGGGCGGCTACCCGGGCGCCCTCCGCAACGTCCTGGGCGCGTGGAGCGAGGAGCTGCACCCGCTCGCCGCGGAGGGCGAGACAGTAAAGCTTTCAACGGCCGACGGCGGCACGGCCTCAGCTGGGTACTGGACTGAGCACCTGCACACCACCTCGGCGGACGTGCTGGCCAGCTACGCCTCGGGCAGGCTGGCCGGCTCGCCGGCCGTGACCCGCAACAGCTTCGGCCGCGGCACCGCCGTTTACCTCTCGGCCAGGGTGGACAACACCTTCCTGGAGGAACTGCTCGACGCCGAACGGACTGCTGCCGGGATCCGCCCGGAACTGGACGCCCCGCTGGGAGTGCAGGCCCGGCGTCGTACGGGCGACGGACGCAGCTACCTGCTGGTCCTCAACCACAACGACGCACCCGCCCGGGTGGACGTCGGGGCAGGCGGCACGGACGTGCTCACCCGGACCCGCATCACCGGGGCCGTGGAACTTGCCGCCAACGGGGTCCTGGTCCTGGAAGAGGCAGCTGAAGAACACGTACGCACACACGCAGAAACCGGCCGGTAGGAGGCAGTTATGGCCATGCGATTGGAAGTACCTCCCGAGGCGGTCACCGCAGACCAACCCGGCAGCAAGGAAAAACCCCGGAACAAGCCCGGCGGCTGGAAGCTGGCCATCAAGCGCGACTGGCGGCTCTATACGCTGGTGCTGCTGCCGTTGGCCTACTTCGCCATCTTCCGGTACCTGCCCATGGCCGGCAACGTCATCGCGTTCCGGCAGTTCCAGCCCGGCGGCAGCATCTTCGGCGAGAAGTGGGTGGGGCTGAAGTACGTCACCCTGTTCATCAACGACCCCAGCTTCTGGCAGGCATTCCAGAACACCATCATCCTGGGCGTGCTGACGCTGCTGTTCTGCTTCCCCATGCCCATCATCTTTGCGCTGATGCTCAACGAGCTGCGCTCGCAGAAGTTCAAGAAGTTTGTCCAGACCGTGGCGTACCTGCCGCACTTCATGTCCGTGGTGATCATCGCCGGCATGATCCTGCAGAACTTCTCCATGACCGGCACGGTGAACCAGATCGCCAACACGGTGTTTGGCACCACAGTGAACTTCACGCAGGACGCGGCCTGGTTCCGGCCCATGTACATCAGCTCCGAGGTGTGGCAGACCATGGGCTGGGGCGCCATCCTTTACCTGGCCGCACTGACCCGGGTGGACGAGTCTCTGTATGAGGCTGCCCGGATCGACGGCGCCAACCGGTGGCAGCAGACCTGGCACGTGACCCTCCCGGCCATCCGGCCCACCATCATCACGCTGCTGATCCTGAACATCGGCACGTTCATGGCCGTGGGCTTCGAGAAGATCCTGCTGATCTACAACCCGCTCAACTACCAGACCTCGGATGTCATCTCCACCTACCTGTACCGGGTTGGCCTGGAATCCTCCAACTTCAGCTATGCGGCCGCGATCGGCATGTTCGAATCCGTCATCGGCCTCACGCTGATCCTCTCCGCGAACGCCATTTCCAAACGGCTCGCCGGAACGAGCCTGTGGTGAAAGGGGCCACCGTGAAAGGGACCGCAGTGAAAGAGCCGGCAGCGAAAAACGGCCAGGTGAAAGAGGGCCCGGTGAAACCGGCACGGAAGGACACCGGAGTCCTGGTCAAGGACATGAAGGTGTCCCGCAGCATGCGGGTGTTCCGGGTGGTGAACCTGGCCTTCCTGCTGGTGGTGGTGTTCCTGACGGTGTACCCGTTCCTGAACATCCTGGCCCAGAGCTTCTCCAGCGAAGGGTTCATCAACGCCGGCCAGGTCAACCTGTTCCCACTGGGGTTCAACACCGAGACCTACCAGTTGATCCTGGCGGACCCGGTGTTCTGGCGGAATTACGGCAACACCGTCCTGTACACCGTGGTGGCCACGGCCATCTCCATGGTGCTGACCACCAGTTTCGCCTACGCGATTGCCAAGAAGGAGCTCAAGGGCCGCAGCGTGTTCATCGGCATCGCCGTATTCACCATGTTCTTCAACGGGGGCCTGATCCCCAACTACGTGCTCATCACCTCGCTGGGCATGCGGGACACCCTGTGGGCTGTAGTGCTGCCCAACGCCATCAGCGTCTTCAACCTGCTGATCATGAAGTCGTTCTTCGAGAACATGCCGCGGGAACTGGAGGAGGCGGCCGCCATCGACGGCCTCACCCAGTACGGCGTCCTGTTCAAGGTGGTGCTGCCGCTGAGCAAGGCCATCGTGGCCACCATGGTGCTGTTCTACGCCGTGGCCAACTGGAACTCCTGGTTCCAGGCGTTCCTCTACCTGGACAACCCGGACCTGTTTCCGGTGACCATCTACCTCCGCAACATGATTGCCGGCGTCACCACCGCGGGCTCCGCCGGCGGCACGGCCGAGAACGTGGGCCAGATTGCGGCCAACATCCAGTCGGTGACCATCGTGCTCACCGTCATTCCCATCCTGTGCGTCTACCCGTTCGTCCAGAAGTACTTCTTTTCGGGCGTCATGCTCGGCTCCGTCAAGGAATAACCCGTTATGAAAGGAAAACCCATGATCCGCAGACGAGACTTCCTCGGCCTGTCAGCGCTCGCAGCCTTCGGCCTGGTGATGGCCGGGTGCGACTCAGATTCCGGCAGCAAGGTGGACACCTCAAAGGCCCGCAACGGTGCGATGGACAGCTTCGGCGTGGGCGACACGTTCAAGGCGACGGCGCCGCTGAGCTTCACGTTCCTCTTCAGTGACCAGCCCACCTACCCGTACAAGAAGGACTGGCTGCTGTTCACCAAGATGGCCAGCGACAACAACGTCACGCTGCAGCCCACCATCGTCCCCAGCAGCGACTACGAGCAGAAGCGCAGCCTCCTGATCAGCTCCGGCAAGGCGCCCGAGATTATTGCCAAGACCTACCCCGGCCAGGAGAGCGCCTATGTGTCCTCCGGCGCGGTCCTTCCGGTCAGCGACTACGTGGACCTCATGCCCCACTACCGGGACAAGGTCAAGAAGTGGAAGCTGGAGCCGGAGATCGCCGGCCTCACCCAGGCGGACGGCAAGTACTATGTCCTCCCTGGCCTGCATGAGGAGCTGTGGCCCGACTACACCCTGGCGTTCCGCACGGACGTGCTGGAGAAGGACGGCATCGCCGAGCCCAAGACCTGGGACGAGTTCCGCGAGGTGCTGCGCAAGCTTAAGAAGAACCACCCGGACGTGGTGCCTTTCTCCGACCGCTTCAACGGCAACAGCGTGCTCAACATTGCCGGCACAGCCTATGGCACGGTTGCCGGTTGGGGCCTGGTGGACGGGCTGACCTTCGACGACACCAAGAAGGAATTCACCTTCGGCTCGGCCTCCAGCCAGTTCAAGGACCTGGTGACCTACTTCAACTCCCTGGTCTCCGAGGGCCTGATGGACCCGGAAAGCTTCACCCAGAGCGACGACGCGGCCATCCAGAAGTTCACCTCCGGGAAGTCGTTCGTGATCAGCGCCAACTCGCAGAACATCATTACCTACCGCACGTCCATGGAGCAGTCGCTGGGCAAGGGCAACTTCGCGGTCCGCAAGATCACCGTCCCGGGCGGCCCCGCGGGCGACGTCATCGGCGGTTCCCGGCTGGAAAACGGCATCATGCTCAACTCGTCCGTCAAGGACAAGGACAGCTTTGTTGCGCTGATGCAGTACATCGACTGGCTGTTCTACAGCGACGCCGGCCAGGAGTTCTCCAAGTGGGGCGTGCAGGGCACCACGTACAACAAAGAGGGCGGCAAGCGGGTCCTGGCCAAGGACATCAACTTCCAGGGCCTGAACCCGGCCGGCACCAAGGACCTGCGTGTGGATTACGGCTTCTCCGGCGGCAACTTCTCCTACGGCGGCACCACAGACCTGTTGCAGTCCACCTTCAACGACGAGGAACTGGCGTTCCAAAAGGCCATGAAGAGCAAGACGCCCAAGCCGGTGGCGCCGCCGGTGCCGTTCAGCGACGCCGACCGGGAGCAGGCCACGCTGACGCTTACCCCGCTCAAGGACCACGTCAAGCAGAACACGCTCAAGTTCATTACCGGGCAACGGCCCCTCTCCGAGTTCGATGCCTACGTCAAGGAGCTGGACAGCAAGGGCATGGGCAAGTATGTAGATTTGGCCAACAAGGCGTACAAGGCCTACGCGGACAAGAAGTAGGGCGGACGACAGGGGCACCTGGCCTGCCGCGGTGACCGGAAGGCAGATGGTGGATCAGAAGAAGGCGGAGTACGGTGCCGGCCCCCTGTTCAGGGCGGCCGGCACCGTGGCGGGCGTGATGACGGGCTCTGCCCTGCTGGTGCTTGCCAATGTGCTGCCGGTGGCGGCACTGCTGGCGGCCCCGTTCACTGGGTTTTGGCTGGTCCTGCCGGCGCTCGTTCCGGCCGGTCCCGCCCTGGTGGCGTGCACGTACGCGTTCAACCGGATGCTTGGCGGGCATGAGGGCCAGGTGTACCGGGACTTTGTCCGCGGCTACAGGATGAATGTGGGCCAGGCCCTGCAGGTGTGGCTGCCGTACCTGCTGGTCCTGGCCGTCATTGCGGTCAACCTCGCGGGGCTGCCGTCGCTCGGGCCGGCCGCGCCGGCGTTCCGGCTGGCATTGCTGGTCCTCGCACTGCTCGTGGCCACCGCGGGCCTGCAGGCGCTGCTGTTGCTGTCCCGGTTTTCGTTCCGGACCCGGGACCTTCACCGGCTCTCCCTGTACAGCTTCAGTGCCAGGAAGCGGGCCTCACTGGGCAACGCCGGCATCCTGTTCGTCACCGGCACCCTGCTGCTGATGACCACCACGTACTTGCTGCCGCTGCTCGCCGGGGCAGTGGTGTTCCTGGTGTGCCTGAACTCCCGCCCGCTGCTGGTACTGGTTGAGGAGAAATTCACGGCCTAGCCGGGCACGGACAAGAAGCCCGAAGGCCGCGCCGGAAATTCCGGCGCGGCCTTCGGCTCCCGGTTGGCTAGCTCAGCGTCACTGTCACCGGTGTCAGCATCTCCCGGTCAAAGCCCACCACGCGGCGCCCGCCGTGCAGGATGAGTTCGTGGGTGTGGATGTCCTGGCTGCTGGATGTCGAAACGTGCAGCTTCACCAGGCCCGGGGTCACCACCCGTTTCAGGTCCACTCCGGTGAAGGACGTCCGGTCCGCGTGCACCGTGAACTCCACCCGGGCCGATGCGCCGGCAGCAAGTTCCACCCGGGCGTAGCCGATCAGTTCCCGGACAGGGCGGACCACCTCGCCTACCGGGTCCTCGAGGTACAGCTGCACCACTTCCGCCCCGTCAACCGGGCCCGCATTGGCCACCGTGCATCCCACGGTGACGGCGCCCGACGTCGTTATGGTCGGCTCGCTGGCCGTATGGCAGGAATATTCAAAGGTCGTGTAGGACAGGCCATGGCCAAAAGCGAACAGCGGCGATGGGTCCAGCGCGCTGACGCCGGAGGGCCCGGCCAGGCGGCTGTGCAGGTAGGTGCCGGGTTGTCCGCCGGAGGTCCGCGGCACGGAGACGGGCAGCTTGCCGGAGGGGCTCACAGCCCCGGTCAGGACGTCCCACAGCGCCTCGGCGCCCTCCTCGCCCGGGAAGAACCCCTGGACGATTGCCCCGGCCCTGCCTGCGAAGTCGCCCAGGGCGTAGGGCCGGCCACTGAGGACCACGACGACGGTCCGCGTCCCGGCAGCGTTGGCCGCGGTGAGGACCTGTTCCAGCATGCGGTGCTGGTCGCCGGGGAGCCGCAGGTCGGCGGCATCGTTGCCTTCGCCGGAGGTACCGCGGCCAAAGAGGCCCGCGTTGTCACCCACCACGATCACGCAGGTATCCACGACTGACGCGATCCGGGCGGCCTCCAGGATCTGCTCCTCGCTGATGGCCTCGCACGTTCCCGTGGCCGCGGTCCGGATGTGGCCAAAGCGCCCGGCCGCAGCACCGGCCACGGTGGGAACCCGGATGCCCATGGGCACCTCGGGATGGGACGCGCCCACGTGGGCGTCAAAGGAATAGCAGCCAAGCATGGCGAACGGGTCCTGCGCCAGCGGCCCCACGACGCCCAGCGACGCCAAAGCCGCCGCAGGCAGCGGCAGGCTTGGCGCGTCGTCGTGCGTCCTGTTGGTCAGCAGCACCAGTGACTGTGCCGCGATCTCCCGGGCCAGTGCCCGGTGGGCCGCCGGGTCAAGGTCGATGGCGCCGGCAGCCAGGGCCGGGGGAGCGGGGTCGAAGCCCGGCGAGAGCAGCCCGGCTTCCTGCTTCTGCCGGAGCACCCGCAGGAGTGCAGTGTCCACCAGGGATTCGGGGACCTCGCCGGAGCGCACGCGCTCAAGCAGGGGCGTGCCGTAGCAGTTCACCGTGGGCAGCTCCACGTCGACGCCCGCTGCCAACGCGAGAGCTGCAGCCTCCCCGGAATCGGCGGCGATACCGTGCGTGGCGTTGAGGAACGCGATGCCGAAGTAGTCCGCCACTACTGTCCCGGCGAAGCCCCACTCGTCGCGCAGCAGGGAGGTCAGCAGGGCGCGGTTGGCCGCGGCGGGGACGCCGTCGGTGTCAGTGTAGGCGTGCATCACGGAGCGGGCCCCGCCCTCCTTGATGGCCAGCTCGAACGGAGGCAGCATCACGTCCGCGAGCTCCCGGGGGCCCATGGAGACCGGCGCGTGGTTCCGCCCGGCGCGTGAGGCGGAGTAGCCCACGAAGTGCTTGAGGGTGGCCACGATTCCTGCCGCTTCCAGCCCTTGGACGTAGGAGCTTGCCACGGTGCCCACCAGGTAGGGGTCCTCGCCAATGGTTTCCTCCACCCGGCCCCAGCGGAGGTCGCGCACCACATCCAGCACCGGTGCCAGGCCCTGGTGGACGCCAAGTTCCCGCATCTGGGCGCCTATCAGGCCAGCCATCCGGCGCACCAGTGCCGGGTTGAAGGTGGCGCCCCATGCCAGGGGTACGGGAAAGGCCGTTGCTTTCCAGGCGGCCAGCCCGGCAAGGCATTCCTCATGCACCTGCGCGGGGATACGAAACCGTGAAGCGGCCATGATCTGCTCCTGCGCGGCGGCCAGCCGGCGCGCCCCTTCGAGCGGCTCCAGCGGAACCGTCCCGTACATGCGGGTGATCTGGCCAAGGCCTGCCGAGATCACGTCGTCCCAGGAGCGGGCGTCGCCGGCCATCTCATTCTGCAATGGGGCCACCGAGTCGCCCTCAGTGGAAGCATTCACCCACACACCCACCAGCTGGGCCAGCTTTTCCTCCAGCGTCATGTGCCGCACCAGCTCGTCGATGGAAAGGCGTTCGACGGCGGCAGCGGGCTCATCGCCGGCCGGGGGCGGGGTGAAAGCTTGCTTTTCGGCGGCACCGCTGGTCACGGGCGTCTCCTAGGATCGGAAGAAGTTTCTAAGAAAGTATCAGAAACTTATGTTTAGTTTCTAGGTGCAAAAGCCTTGACTCTGGAATTAAAACCTTCCTACGGTTGGAGCAAGGCCCGGACTATGGCGTCGCGCATCAGCCGGAAACTTCGACTTGGGTACAGAAAGTTTCTCGCGATGTCAGGGTAGCCCCGGGTCAACCGCAGCCCTGGCATACAGAACGCCGGATGGCGCTGCGGCAACAACTTCACGGCAATACCTTCACTGCAACGACGGAGAGAACATGCAGACGTACAAAGTGGCCATAGTGGGCACCGGTGGGATCGCTGCCGTGCACGCGGACAACCTGGCGCGGACGGGCGGCCGCGCCGAACTCGTGGCCGCCTGCGACGTGGACCAGGGCAGGCTGGATGACTTTGCCGGTAAACACGGCATCCCCGCCACATACCTCACCCTGGCCGAACTGCTGGCAGGAGCCAAGCCTGACATCGTCCACCTCTGCACCCCGCCCATGTTCCACATCGACCAAGCCATCGAATCCCTGGAGGCTGGTGTCCATGTTCTCTCCGAGAAGCCCCCGGCCCTCAGCCTGGCGGACTTCGACCGGCTGGAAACGGCGCAGGCCACGGGCGGCGCCCAGTTCTCCTGCGTATTCCAGCACCGGTTCGGGGACGCATCCGCCGCGGCCAGGCACCTGATCGGAGGATCGGAATTCGGTCGGCCCCTGGTGGCCCGGTGCGACACCCTCTGGTACCGTCCGGACAGCTACTGGGATCTGCCGTGGCGTGGCACCTGGAACGCCGAGGGCGGTGGACCGACCATGGGCCACGGCATCCACCAGTTCGATCTGCTCCTGCACCTGATGGGTCCCTGGGAGGAGGTGACCGCGGTTGCCGGACGGCAGGCGCGCGCCACATCCACTGAGGACCTGTCCGCCGCCCTGGTCCGGTTCCGCAGCGGCGCGGTGGCCACCATGATCAACTCGCTGCTGTCGCCACGGGAAACCTCGGACATCCGGATTGACTGCGAGTACGCCACCGTGGAACTGAGCCACCTTTACGGCTACAGCATGGACAACTGGACCGTTACCGGGGCGCCCGGCCACGAGGACGAGGTCACCGCAGCATGGACATCCCGGCCCCTGGAACAGGGCAGCGGCCACTCCGCGCAGTTCCTGGCCATGTATGACGCTCTCGACGCCGGCCGTCCCCTTCCAGCCGGCGCAGACTCAGCGAGACAGACGCTGGAGCTCGCTGCCGCCATTTACGCCTCCGCCTTTACCGGGCAGCCGGTACGCCGCGGACAGATCGTTCCCGGCCATCCCTTTTACGGCGGCATGGACGGCGACGGCCTGGGCACCCGCGTCCTGGACGCCACGGCCCTGAACCGGACCGCCGTCGATACCGCCGTTTGATTTCCACTTCCAAAGGACCCTTCGTGACCACATCTTCAGCCACCGCTCCGTCTCCCGTCTCCACCGCCAGGCTCAGCTTTGAGGATGACGGCACCGCCCTCACCTTCACCGCGGACGGACGCCCCATCGCCACCTATACCTACAAGCCGACCGACGACCAGTACGAAAGCCCGCGCCCGTTCTTCCATCCGCTCACCACCCTGGGCGGCGATGAGGTCACCATTTCCCGTCCCTGGGACCACGTCTGGCACAAGGGGCTGTCCTGGGCGCTCCCCAACGTAGGGCCGCACAACTTCTGGGGCGGGGCCACCTATACGCGGGCCACGGAATACGCCAACCTGGACAACAACGGCGCCATGACCCACGAATCCTTCACGGGAATCGACCAGTCCGGCACGGGCATCACTGCGTCTGAGTCACTCACCTGGACGTCCCAGGAAGGAGGGCCGGTCATTGCGGAGAGCCGCCGGTTCAGCATCCAGCTCCTGGAGGACGAGAGCGCCGGCGGTACCGCCGGCGCCTACGCCATACTTTTCGAATCAAGGATGAGCAACGTCTCCGGCACGGACCTCCGGATCGGCAGTCCCACCACCGAAGGGAGGGAGAATGCCGGCTACGGCGGCCTCTTCTGGCGCGGTCCCCGGTCCTTCACCGGTGGAGAGTTCCGCAGCCAGGACGCCACCGGGACCGATGAGTTCATGGGCACCCGGTCGCCGTGGATCGCCTTCACCGGCAAGCATGACGGCACCTGCCGGTCCTCAACGATCGCGTTCGTGGAGGACAGTTCCAACCCCGGGGCGCCCAACCAATGGTTTGCAAGGTCCTCCATGTTCGCCTGCCTGGGCTCGGCACCATTTTTCAGTGCGGAAGTGCCGCTGCGGGAGGGCTCGCCGCTCACCTACCGCTATGCGGTGGTGATTGCCGACGGCGGAGTGGACGCCCCGCGTGCCGCGGCCCTGGCCTGTGCCGCAGAGGCGGCGCTCCGCAGCTGGCGGTGAGCGTGGTTTCTTCGTTCCCGGGTGCCACCGGCCTTTCCGAGATCAGCGTCTACGACTGGCCCGGGGCCGACGGAGCAGCCGGAGGGTCACCGCACCTGCACACGGCGTCTACCGAAGCGTATGTGGTGCTTGAGGGATCCGGCCGGCTGGAAACCCTGGACTCACGCGGATTCACATCCAGTCCGCTGGAACCGGGAGCGGTGCTGTGGTTTACGCCCGGCACCGTGCACCGCGCCATCAACGACTCGGGCGACCTGAAGATCCTGGTGGTGATGCAGAACGCCGGACTTCCCGAACATGGCGACGCTGTGATGACTTTCCCGCCGGAGCATCTCGGGGACATTGACCGCTACCGACGCGCAGCCGCCCTGGAGCACAAGGATGCCGACGCCGGACTGGCGGCCGGAGAGGAAGCCGCCCGCCGCCGTCGTGATCTGGCTTTGGAAGGGTACTTCGCGCTGAAAGAGGCTGTGCGGGTCTCCGGGCCGTCAGCACTTGCGGGGTTCCACGCGGCGGCGGCCCGGCTGGTGTCCCGCAGCACCGCAGCGTGGGCCGACATGGTGGCAGCGGGAGCCGCCCGGCAGGCCGAACTTACGCGGCAGCAGCTTGCTTCCCTCGACATGGCAGAAAGTTTCCATCTGGGGAACGCGCGAACTACGATGGGAAAACGGGAAAACCGCAGAATCTACGGCATGTGCGGCCGGATCCAGACGTGGGAACTTTCCGATAACTAGCACCGGGCGCGTCCCGGGTGAAAGGGCGGTTCCGGTGGTGAGCAAGCAGGACACCAGGCGAGCGACGATCAGCGAGATTGCCCGGGAGGCAGGAGTTTCCGTTCCCACGGTGTCCAAGGTGTTGAATGGGCACGCGCATGTGGCGGCGGAGACCCGGGCGCGGGTGGAGGAAATCATTGCCAGGCGCGACTACGCTCGGCGGCCCGCCAAGCGCAGGCAGAAGGCCGGACTGGTGGACCTGGTGTTCCCGGGCCTGGGTTCAGAGTGGGCGCTGGAAATCATCGAGGGCGTTGAACGGGTGGCGCAGGATGCCGGGTACGGGACTGTCGTCAGCAGCCTGAGCCTGGACGGCTCGCGCATCCGGCCCTGGCTGGCGAACCTCGCCGAGCGGAAATCCGACGGCCTGCTGATGGCTGTGTACCAGTTGGATGCCAAGCAGATCCAGCGTGTGAAGTCCCTGGGAATACCGGTAGTGCTGATAGATCCCGTGGGACAACCCGGGCCGGACCTGACCACCGTGGGGGCGGCCAACTGGGAAGGCGGGTACTCGGCAACAGAGCACCTGCTGCAGTTGGGGCATAGGCGGATCGCCATGATCGGAGGCCGCGAGGACCTGCAGTGCAGCAGCGCCCGCGAGGACGGTTACATTTCGGCGCTGCGCCGCGCAGGCATTGCCCTGGATCCGGCTTTGATGGTTCCGGGCGACTTCTCCATTGAGGCGGGCGAAGCTGCCACCCGGAAACTGCTGGAACTTCCGGACCCACCCACGGCGATCTTCACCGGCAACGACGGCCAGGCCCTCGGTGCCTACCGGGCTGCGCGCGCTGCCGGCCGTCGCATTCCGGAAGACTTGTCCATCATCGGTTTTGATGACATTCCGGCGGCCGAATGGATCGAGCCCGGCCTGACCACCATCCGCCAGCCCGTAGTGCAGATGGCCGAGACTGCAATGAGGGCGCTGCTCCGCCATCTCGATGGGGACGAGGAACTGCCCCAGCGCATCGAGCTTGGCACGGAGCTGGTGGTGCGGGGCTCCACGGCCCCGCCGCCCGCGAAGTAGCACCCCATCCCTGACGGTTCATCCTTGGGTTTTGTGGGCGTCCCGGATGTCCTGCCGGGTCTGTCCCTGCATCACCCAGCGGTTGCCGTCGGGATCGCTGAAGTAGGCGAAGAGCACGCCGCCCAGATCCTGGATCTCGCTGATGTCAGCGCCGCGACGGACCAGCTCGCCCCGCACCGCCGTGATGTCCGGAACTACCAGCTGCAGTCCCTCCAGGCTGCCCGGCGCCATGGTGGTCATGCCGGTGCCGATGACCACGGACGCGGCCGAGCCCGGGGGAGTCAACTGGACCACGCGCATGCCTGGGATGTGTTCCACATCGTGGTCCAGGACGAAGCCCAGTTTCTCGGTGTAGAACGCTTTGGACCTGTCCACGTCGGAGACCGGAACCTGTACAACTTCAAGGCGCATCTGCATGCGGGCCACTCTAGCTTCGCGCCGACCTGGGGGAACGGCACCAGCGGCGATCATCGGGCCGTGGCTTGAATTGTTAAGGGTTGGGACCAGATTGCGACGGGCTTTCCTCAAGGTCCCATCAAGACTGGCTGAAGGTTAGCTGAGGATGCCTTAAGGAACGGTTTCCGGCGTCTGATGGGGCATACGCTCGTCCACGACGAGTTTTGCCGGGCTTAGCAGCAGGCCCGGCAAATGCGGGGGCGCCGTCATCCGGGCCCCGTCCAAATGGGGAAAAATGTCCGATTATCAAACCCCTTTCGGGTTTACTTCTTCTGCCCCGGCACCGAAGCCGCCGCGGAACCCGCGGGTTTCAACTTTTGTTGTTGCCGGCATCACCGCTCTGTTCATGTTTCTCGGAGCATTAAGTGGCGGCCTTGGCGGTGCCCTGATGTTCCTGGGAATTTCGATCGCGCTTACGGGCCTGTACGTCATCCTGACGGGACGGCGCTCCTGGGCCTGGCTGCCCGCGAAACGCAAAGCGGGCGCGTTCGCGATCGCCGCATCGTTGGCGCTCTTCACCGCCGGTGCGGTCGCGCTGCCGCGTGTTGCCGGCGCGGACCTTGAAGCCGCGTCCTCGGAGAGCACTGCCAAGGTCCGGCCCGCGGGTGCGAGCCTGACCGCAACAGCCAAGGCATCGCCGTCGTCCGCGCCAACTTCCTCGGCTCAGGAATCCGGGGAACCGCTGGACCCGGAGAAACCGTATGCCCTGGCCGCCGGCGTCACCGCGGCTGCGCCGAATCAGCAACCTGCCTACGCCACGAACGCCATCGACCTGCTGGCCACCCTTGCCATCAAGGGCCGTGCGCCGAAGACGGGGTATGACCGGGCCCGGTTCGGCCAGGCATGGGCGGACGTGGACCGGAACGGTTGCGATACCCGCAATGACATCCTCAAGCGGGACCTCACCGATATCGCGTACACGAACAGTGTGGCGTGCAAGGTGAAGTCGGGTACCCTGACGGATCCTTACACCGGCACCACCATCAGCTTTGTCCGCGGCTCGGCCACGAGCAGTGCCGTGCAGATCGACCATGTGGTGGCGCTGAGTGACGCCTGGCAAAAGGGTGCGCAGCAGCTCACGCCGGAACAGCGCATGGCGTTCGCCAATGATCCCCTGAATCTGCAGGCCACCGACGGGCCCACCAACATCAAGAAGGGCGACGGCGACGCGGCCACCTGGCTGCCGCCAAACAAGGGCTTCCGGTGCGAGTACGTTGCGCGGCAGATTTCGGTGAAGGCGACGTACAGGCTGTGGGTCACCCAGGCCGAGCACGACGCGATGGCCCGGGTCCTTGGCGACTGTTCCGGTCAGCTGGCTCCGACAAACCAGCAGGCTCCGGTTGTTGCCGAACCGGCACCCGCAGCTAACGCTCCGGCTCCGGCTCCGGCTCCGGTTGCGCCGTCGCCCGTTGCTCCCGCACGTGCTGGTGTCTACTACGCCAACTGCACGGCCGCGAGGGCAGCCGGAGCTGCCCCGCTCTACGCCGGCCAACCGGGCTACCGATCAGCGCTGGACCGCGACTCGGACGGCATCGCCTGCGAGTAGGCGGCTTCCGCCCGGCATCGCCCGGGCCCCAATGTTCACCACCATCACATGCATTCCTAGGGGGAATTATGAAAGAACAGTTCAGTACTGCCGCCGGCAGGTTGAAGAAGACGCTGGCCCTGGCAGTTCTGGCCGGGCTCATGTTGACCGGTTGCGGCGGCAAGCAGGCTGCGACGCAGCCAACGGCAACTGCAACGGCAACCTCTGTTTCGGCAACGACAGACATGGTCACGGTTCCGGGTGTTTTGAACCTGACGCTGGATAAGGCAACGGACCAGCTGGAGAAGCTCGGGTTCAAGGTTGAAGCCGCGGACACGGCGCACGGCAAATCAATCGATATAAAGAAGAACTGGCAGGTCATGTCCCAGGACCCTGCCTCCGGTGCACAGGCGCCGAAGGGGTCCCCCGTGCGCCTGGGCGTCAAGAGCCTCGATGACCTGGCTGCGGAGAAAGCTGCTGCCGACAAGGCGGCAGCTGACAAGGCTGCAGCCGAGAAGGCCGCTGCTGCAAAGGCCGCAGCAGACAAGGCGGCAGCGGATAAAGCCGCCGCTGATCAGGCAGCCGCTGCAAAGGCTGCCACGGACCAGGCGGCTGCCGACCAGGCAACCGCTGCCCAGCAGGCTGCTCAAGCTCCGGCACCCGCCCCTGTCTCCGTTCCTGCTGCGCCCGCGGCTGCTTACTACGCCAACTGCACGGCCGCCAAGGCTGCTGGCGCTGCGCCGCTGTACAGGGGGCAGCCGGGTTACCGCTCCGCGCTGGACCGGGACGGTGACGGAGTGGCCTGTGAGCGTTAGTCCAGTCCGATAGAACTGGGACGAGCCGCGGATGCTTCCAATTTGGGGGTATCCGCGGCTCGCTCGTCTTCGGCCCGCTTCTCGGCAGGGAGGGCACATCTGGAGGAGGAAGGTAGTCGGGCCCATGTGCTGCACCACACATCTGAAAATATTGGCGGTGGAAGCCCCGTAGGAAGCTCCACGGCCTTGTACGCCGCTGGATTTCGCGGATCTAGCACCTTGGACAGCCGATTTGCGGTTGGGCGTGGGTGCGGGTATTGTTTTCTGAGTCGCCGCCGCTGATGCGGAAAGATAGCGGCCAAACCCCCTTCTTGAACGGCCTGGAAAATGGTTCGCTTTTGTGGCGTGCTGTTGTGGGTGGGGGCTGGTTCTTCACGGTGTGACTGCGGAAAACGTGGTTTGCAAAGCCGGGTGGGATCGGGTAAGTTTGGAAAGTTGCTCCGGAGCGATCCTGAACGTTGGTTTGGGTGGTGCCGGGTGTGTCTGTTGTTTGAGAACTCAATAGTGTGCCAAGTTTGTTGATACC
>NZ_JBFBKY010000020.1:0-60513 GCF_040702335.1 Pseudarthrobacter sp. NPDC080039
AACTTCTGGTCGTAAGAAGTTGTCGAGGGGAATTCAGGGGACGGCATGGTCGTAAGGATCCCGGAATTGGTCCAGGTCGCTGCCGGGTCGAACACGGGACCGCCGACCCGCGGGACCGCGTCCGCCAGGACGTTATCGACGCTCGTGGGCGGGAGCGGGGGTGTCCCGTAGCTCACGGTATGGATCTCGGCACTGTTGGCCAGGAATGAGATGGAGTCTCCCTGATCAATCCAGATTTCACCGGGAAGGAAACGCATCCCCTGGATCGCCATATCCGGGGACTGCTCACCGACCAGTACTTTCCAGGTGACGGCATGGGGGTCCTCCGTGGCGGACGCCTGGGCCGGAGCAGTACCGAAGAGGCCGACGATGAGCCCGACAAGGGCCGTGATGGCCCAAAGGGAACGCTTAGGGGAGGGATGGATGGACATGTGGGACTGCTTCCTGGACGGAGGCTGGCCGCGTCCTCCAGTGCAGACAACGGCGTGAACTGGCCTCCCGCGCGGGAAGCCGTTGAGCGGACGGAGCCCGGGCGACAATCATCGCCTTGGCCCTGTGCCGCTTCGTGCCGAGACCTCGCCGAACCAAGCGTGACACCCGCAATACCACAGCGGGTCATCGATAGTCTAGCCCCGCGGATCTTGCGACTACAACGGTTACACCGTCTAAGCGGCGCTATTCCCCAGATCGCCTCGAAACCTTTGGGGTATGAGACGTCTCATCGATCAGACAGCCTCCGGTCTCACGCGCCCGATTTGTCCGGAATCACGCAAGGCAGAACTCGATCAACGATTCAGTCGGCCACGCACCCGTCCAGCTTGTGTTACCCATCCAAGTTAAGCCAGTCCACTTCCCTCACCCGCACCGGGCGCCTGCTGCTGCCGGCCGAGTCAATTTAACGACGGGCACCCAGGCGGCGTCGTGAGGGCGCGGCGCCACTCCCCGTCGCGCTGAACCCTGGCCCGCCCCCGTCTGTCCACGATTGGGGACAGTTCGGGTTATCCATGGATAGATTTTCGGGAGCGGAGGGAAGGTCCTTGCCGCAGTCGTAGCGGTGAATAACCCCCACGAATCCCCGGTTGTGGGGGAAGCATCACCTTTCCCGAGGAACCCTGGGACCCACCGTATGAGGGGGCCGTAGGATCTGTCGAGGACTCGAATTTCGAGGCGGTCGATTAGAACCGCCGACTGCCCTTGCTAGTCGTGACACAACAGGACCTAAAAATTCGTTGCGTAGTCAATTATCCAACGCTTTGACTGAAGCGGATCGGGCTATTCAGCCCGCAAAACCATGCCTGACTGCGGTGTTGTCAGGTTGGGGTACACATTCGAACAGGGGACCGTCGCCGCCCTTGACTCCTAAGTCGGAGAGGCCTAGAACTCAACCTCACAGGCGGAGGTTTGGAGGCAGTAGTGGTGGGCGGACAGCGGATTGGGTGCGTGCACGTCAGCATGCTGGACCAGAACGAGAAACATCAGCTCGAAGGTCAGGTCTTGGACCGGGTCTTCACGGATAAGGCTTCGGGGTAGGGACACGTCCAGGCCAGAACTCACCGAGCTGTTGCGGTTCCCCTGGGACGGGGACACCGTCGTGGTTCACAGCATGGACCGGGCTTGCCCGGTCCATGCCATCCGGGCGGGCTCCGCGAGGTAGCAGTGTTCAGGTGGTGGAGACCCTTCTAGGTTTCATCTGCTCTCCTCCCACCATCGTCAGGACTCGACCAGAGCCCGGAGGAACGGCCGGAGTTCCGCCGCGAAGGTTGATGAGGTGTTCCTCAAGCCCGAGATGAGCGGCGAGCCAACCGTTGGTCATCGGTGCGAATGGAAGCCCGTCGATGCTCCGGAGCAGGGTGAGCGGAACCGCGGACCGCTGGAGGGCGTCGGCGTCCGGCTGGTAGCCGAGGAAGCCCATCACTTCCTTGCCGAACAGGTGCTCCGCGTTGCCGAAGAGCCGTTCACGGGTGGCGGGATCCACGCCGTTCAAGGCGGTGGGGCTCGCGTTGAGGGCGATGAACTCCTGCAATGCGCCACGAGGGTTCGTCTCCGCGTGCCGGAACACCGCGTCCAAGGGATTCGGTTCATCGCTCGGCGGCAGGAGGCCAACGAGCGGCGGTTCATGGATGACCGCCGCGCTTACCCGTTGCGGATGCCTGGTAACGAGTTCCAACGTGATGATGGCCCCGCCGCTCGTGCCGAAGACGAGGGCCTTCTCCAGCCCGCAGTCGGCGATCAGTGCCGCCGCGTCGTCGGCCTGGGCGCCCATAGTCGCACTACCGTCGCGGTCGGCGCCTTCGGTGCTGCGGGAGTTGCCGCGCCGGTCGTAGGTGATGACGGTGAACTCATCGCTGAGGATCTCCGCAGTCTTCGTGAAATGCCCCGCGTCGCCGGTCGCACCCGGGACCATGAGGACGGCGGGGCCGTCGCCACGGACTTCGCAGTAGAGGTCCGTGATGGGGGTCCGTGTAACTGCATGTTCTTGTGTTTTCATGGCTGCCTCCTTGGTATTCGTGCCGATGAAGTTAGCTTCGTCCCTTGCGACGTGGAACGCATCGGCAGAACTACCAGTCTTTGGTGACGTCAGAGGAGACCGTGCTGCATCGCGAAAAGGGCGGCGGCGGCTCGGCTGGAGACCCCGATCTTCCGGTAAATGTCCTGGACGTGGTGCTCAGCGGTGCGGGGCGAAACCACCAATGTCCTGGCAATCTGCTTGTTGCTGTCCCCATTGGCGAGGTGCCGGAGGACTTCCACTTGCCGCTCGGTAAGGCCTGCGGGCAGATCGCGGCACAAGTGAGCTTCCACACCGGTCACGGCGACGACGACGGCACGCACCGCCGCAGGATGCAAGGCTCCCTGCCGTGCGAGGCGGCCGAGCTGTTCGCACCCCTGCTGAGGCGTCATCGGCTCTCCGAGACGAGGGTGAGTCACCTCCAGATAAGCGTCGACAGCGGCCAGCAGCTTACCCCCGGCGGGGATGTTCTCTCCGCGCAGGCCTTTGAAAGTGCCCGATCCGTCCTCGCGTTCGTGATGCACGGCGCAGAGTTCGGCCTCGGCCGCAAGGGTCTGCGAGCGAGCAAGAATTCGGTGAGTGTGCAGGGGATGAAGGTCATACTCTTCCTGCTCCGCACGGGTCCAGGCGGACGGCTTCCCGAGGATTCCGTTCGAAACCGCAGCCTTGCCTATGTCCCGGAGCGCTGCCGCCCTGCGGACGGGACCGCTGTCGATGCCCATGACCTTGGCGGCCCGGCCCGCAATCTCGAACCCTGCCCGCGAGTTGCCGTACGACGTCGGGGTCTTGAGGTCCACGATCTGACCGAAGGCCAGGGCCACCTCATCCAGCTGGTCCTCGTCCACAAGGACGAACGGCCGAGGCTCCTCGGCGGAGAGCTCCGCTTCGACGTCAGCGGCGTCGAGAGCCTCTAGGATGTCGCGGCCGTGAGCTGCGAACGCCTCTGCCACCGCGGGGTCCAACTGCTTGCCGGCGCGCTGAGCAACCACCTGCAGCGCTGCGGCGGCCCCGCTCAATTCGCGGAAGGTCATGGCGGTCATGGCCGTAAGGACCACCCGGGCCGTGAGAGGGATGTCTTCGCCGGACAGACCTTGAAAGCCGCCGTGACCGTCGTACCACTCCTCTACCGTGCGCAGTGCTTCGACCACGCCGGACCCCAAACCTATCCGTTGCGCCGTACTGGAGGCGATCTCGCAGGAGGCCCGGTGGATGACGGGCCCGAGTTTCGGAGCCTTGATGAGTGCAGCGGCAAGGAGACGGACCTTGGTCGGGAGATCGGTACCCGCTGTGAGCTCTGGGATAAACGTCCTGAAGAAGTCTGCAGGATCGGCGAAATCGGTATAAGAGCCGGCGTGATTCATCTCGATGTCCCGGCCGGCGAAGATGGCGGCCGTCTCCTGTGCATACCCCACGCATCCGACGTGCTGGAGGAGAGCCGCGTAGAACACGTCGTGGATCCCGGCGTCCGTCAGGCCCATGGCCCGGGCGAGCCGACTCGCGACGAAACAACTTCGGGCCGCTGCACCTGCCCGGCGTTCGCGACCCAAATCACCCACGCCGGACAGCGCGATCAGCGGCTCGGCCAGCCGAATCTGCACAGGGCAATCTTAGCGCGGGACGACCGGTATTTTTTCTTCTACACCGGGCCCTACACCGGGCCGGACCCAGAGGCCTAATGTTGCGCGAAGACGTAGTGGACTACCTGCGCCGCTACGCAGCGAGCATCAACGCGCCAGTACAAACAGACACCGACGTCACTCGCGTTAGCGAATGGCTCCCCGACCTTCGGCACGCCAGCAAAACCCGGAACAGTCGAGGAATGGACCATCACGAACACCAGCGGTGAAGATCACCCGTTCCACATGCACAGCAACGCCTTCCAGGTCACCTCGATCAACGGCATCTCGGCGCTCTCCCCGCACCGGCAGGACACCGTCATCGTTCCCCACGCGGTAAGCGGCACCCCCGGCCGGGTGGTCATCCGGCAGCAATTCTCCGGCTACCCGGGTCTATGGATGTTCCACTGCCACATCGCAGCACACGAAGACCACGGCATGATGGGATACATCCAGGTCAACCCCTGACAACCACCCGTCAACCCATGCGACACAGGCCTCTCCCCATCCCTCTTCGCAAGGCGGATTGTACTTAGGCAAGGCTCACCTAATAAGCTCGGTGAAATGACCACGCAGCTTGAAATCGCGGGGGTACCTTTCGCTTGGGGGCTGGCGGACTTCGGAGATACCCCTGCCATCATCACCGACCGGGTAACCCTGACTTACCGTGACTTGGCGGAGCGGGTTGACGCTCTTGCCCGACAGCTTGGCACAGGACGGCGCCTGGTGGCCCTGGCGGCGTCCAATGGTGTTGAGTCGCTGATCGCGTATTTGGCTGCTCTGGCGGGCGGGCACCCGTTGATTCTTCTTCCGGAAGACAAGCCACCAGCCCTGGAATCACTGGTGGCCGCGTACGATCCGGACGTGGTGCTTCGTCCTGGCAATGGGAAAATTTCGCTGGTTGAGCGGCGCCGGGGCAGCCGGCACGAGCTGCACCCGGACCTTGCCCTGCTCCTGAGTACCTCAGGGTCGACGGGTTCGCCGAAGCTGGTGCGGCTTTCCCACGCCAACCTCCAGGCGAATGCCGAATCCATTGCCTCGTACCTTGGCATTACGGCGGAGGACCGGGCCGCCACCACGTTGCCGATGTCCTACTGCTACGGACTCTCGGTGATCAACAGCCACCTGACGCGCGGCGCCACGCTGGTGCTGACCGCACTGTCCGTGGTCGACCCATGTTTCTGGGAGCTGTTCCGACAGCAGCGCTGCACGTCGTTCGCTGCCGTTCCCTACACGTTCGAGCTTCTTGACCGGGTGGGTTTCGGCGACATGCACCTGCCGGACCTGCGTTACATCACCCAAGCGGGAGGGCGCCTGGCCCCAGACCAGGTGCGCCAATACGCACTACTGGGCGGGCGGCGGGGGTGGGAACTGGTTGTCATGTACGGACAAACAGAGGCTACCGCCCGGATGGCCTACCTGCCCCCGCACCTTGCCGCAGAGCATCCGGAAGCCATCGGACTCCCCGTGCCCGGAGGCGCCTTCCGCATCGATCCCGTCGATGGCCTGCCCGACGGCGGCGAGCTGGTGTACAGCGGACCGAACGTGATGCTCGGTTACGCCGAAACCCCGGACGACCTGTCCCGGGGCCGGACCATCACAGAACTGCGCACCGACGACCTGGCACGGAAGAACGCCGCCGGCCTCTACGAAGTTGTGGGCCGGCGCAGCCGCTTCGTCAAGATCGTGGGCCTGCGCGTTGACCTCGGACAGGTCGAACGCATCCTGGCAGACCTCGGAGTGGCCGCGGCCAGCACCGGCACCGACGACCACCTGGTCGTAGCCGTCGAGGGTGAGCATGACACCCAACTTCTGTCCAAGGTCCTCGCACAGGGCGTGGGACTTCCCCGCGCCGCCCTGAGCCTCTACGCCGTCAAGGAACTACCCCGACTGGGCAGCGGCAAACTTGATTACCCTGCCGTCGCCGACCTCGCTGCCCACAGGACCCCGGCGGCGGGGTCCTTCCCCGATACTCGCGCCCCAAGGCCAACCCTCGCGGAGAGCCACGACGAATCAACTGAACCGCCGGACGACGCCCTGCGCAGCACTCCTAAAACCGCCACGGTGAAGCAGATATTTAAAGACGCCCTTGAGGTCACCGAGGTAGAGGACACCGACACGTTCGTCTCGCTCGGCGGCGACTCCCTCTCCTTCGTGGCCGCATCCGTCCGGCTGGAACAGATACTCGGCCACCTACCCCCTGACTGGCATATCACACCGGTGGGCAGGCTCGAACCCGGACCGAAACCCAGAGACCCCTCCCGCGCATCGAGCATGAAGCGGAGGCTGGCGCCGGTCGACACGAGCATCGTCCTCCGCGCCGTCGGCATCGTCTTCATCGTCAGCACACACATTGGACTCTTCGACTGGCAGGGCATGGCCCATGTCCTGATCGCCGCCGCTGGGTACAACTTCGCCCGCTTCCAGCTCTCCGGCCAACGAATACCCCGCCTTCGACGCCAGCTCGCCAGCGTTGCCCGGATCGCGCTGCCCGCGATGGCGTTCATCGCCTTCGCATATCTGGTCACCGACCGCTACAGCCTGGCCAACGTCGTGCTCCTCAACGCCATCCTCGGGCCTGTGGAAGTCACGACCCAATGGCATTTCTGGTTCATCGAAGACATTGTCTATATCCTCCTGGCCATGGCCGCCCTGCTCGCCATCCCCTGGGTCCACCGCAGCGAACGCCGCTTCCCGTTCCTTTACCCGCTGATACTGTTCGGCGCCGGGTTGCTCACCCGCTACGAGATCGTGGAACCGGGAGTGCCTCACACCATCCCTGCACTGTGGCTCTTCGCCCTGGGTTGGGCCGTGGCCCGCTCGCGCAACCTCCTGCAGCGCCTGCTGGTCTCAGTTTTGGCTGTCGTAACGATCCCAGGGTTTTTCGACGGCGACGCCCACCGCGAATCCACGATCATGGCCGGCATCCTGCTGCTCACCTGGCTGCCCGCCCTCCCCGTGCCGCGTGCCCTGGCCCGACCTGCCGCCATCCTGGCCAGCGCCTCACTGCACATCTACCTCGTTCACTGGCTGGTCTACCCGCCGGTAGCAGACATCAACCGTCCCCTCGCGGTGGCCGCGTCACTGACCGCCGGGATTGCGTACTGGGCGCTCTGTAATCGCGTGACGAGTGCGCACCGCCAAATCAAAGCCCTTTCTCGCCCCCGAAGTGGAGCACCAGCGGCGAACCCGGCATTGACCCCGTAGACGCTGACAGGCGGCCGGCGATACCGGGACGGATCCGAGACAGCTGAGGTGCCGGCTCAGGGCTTTGCGTACTTACGTCAAAGAATTGGGTCTTTTGATCCCCGGGAGCGGGCTGAAGTTTGGAACAACCGAGCGGCCGGCCGAGACGCCAAAGTACGAGAAAAGGGACCCTGAAAGCATATTGGGCCTTTCTCCGCCTTTCCTGAGCACGAGCTCCCACAACAACCCGACTGAAGCATCATGACCCTTGGCCTCAGGAGGGTCAGGCTTCTGGGCGGGTGAGGCTGATCGGGATGCTGTGGTCCTCGTCACGGTCATCGGTTGAAATGTATGCGGTGAAGTCGGCAAGCGACATGAAGCAATAAAAGTCGCTGTACCTGAACTTAGCTTTTTCTGCCTTGGTTGCCACCTTTACTACCTGCTCTTTCATTTGCGATTGGGGTTTTATCGTTCCTGACCTAATGATGCGAACCTCTGATCAAGATTCAGAATGATTACGTGCATAGTCCTCGCAGGACTTCGTCAATATTCACCCAGCGTGGTGCCCTGCCTGCTCGAGGAGCCGGACGCTGCCGCCGCAATTGCCGTTCATCGCGAGGCCAACGGCCTGTGGCGGCTGGGATACTCCCGGCGACCGAGGGTTCCTCATAAACACTCCTCGTGCTGGCGCCCAGGCAAGTCCAACACTCCGCGGACGCGTTCCCTAACGCAGGCCCGCTCTCTTAGATACACTCCCCCGTCGAATCCGAAGAGCCGATAGTTGCGATTCCGTCAAGCTGCGTGTTTGAATTCCCACACCTCGGGCGCCCGTCGGGCAGCTAGCTCCAGAGCGGGGATGTGGACCAGTCGCGCGGGGCTCCAATATGCGAGATGGGAAGTAACTGAACATCAGGATATGAGCGCAAGACGGCCGGGAGGAGCTGGAGGCGACCTACATTGAGTGCCTGCAGCATGTACTGGATGAGGGTGAGCTGCCCGAAGGTCCGGTTCATTTCTTGGCGGGCATGATCAAGTTCAGGCAGTCGGCCCACGTTTGGAAGTTTGGGCTTTAGTGCGTGGACCTTATTAAAGAGTCTCCCGTGGTGGGCGCAGATGTTCCTCAGGACGTTAAGTGATTTCATCCAGGATTCGAGCTGCGGGGCGGTGAGGCCAAACGTGTCCGCGATGTCGTCTTGGATCTGTCGAGGTGAGAAACCGTACAGGTAGGTGAGTGCTCCCCAGTCGAGAATTTCAACGGCTGCCCAAACGGGAAGAGTTCCCCCGTACTTGGCATGATGGTGCTTGACGAAGTCTTCCTTAGAATCGGCGAGGCTCTTCTTGTACCGTTGCATCCACGTCACATAGGAGGTGCCCTGGCCTGCCCTCGGCCCAAGAAGCGCTGGCTTGAGATGGGCGCATTCGTCGATCGTCCCCAACGCATGCCCGAGTAATGCTCGCAATGCCAGCTCGATCGGTGTGAGGGAGGCGAAGGTTGCTGTTCGGAGACTGGCATCGAAGCTGTAAAGCCTGACTACGTCAGCGAATGTTGTTCCAGTGTAGAAGCTGTCGTCCCGGCCTGCAGGTCCTTGGCGCCTGAATGAATACCAATACCCGCTCAAGCGGTAGTAGTTGATGTGCTGTAGCTGCTGGATGGCAGCTTCCCTATCGGCAATGCCCATCCCTCGGGAGGCTAGGAGGTCGACCTGCTCCGTGTAGGTCTTGTAGGCCTTAACGGGTGCGGTCAACTGAGCCTCCTGCTCAGGGAAAGTGAAGACCGGCCCTGGACCTACCGAAGTAGGCGGAACCGGTCGTAGTGCTTCGACTATATCGGTTTTCCGAATGTGGCTCCAGTCGAGGCAACAGCTGCCAGCGTGCGCCAGCGTCAGAATAGCGTGAGATTCCAATTCAATGACAACGGACCATGACGTTCTTAGATCTCATACTGACAGCATCGGGGACGGCGAATCAGCCTGATGACGCTCGCGAACAATCGAAATCTCCCAAAGGAACTGCAAGTAGCGAAGCGCGCATCTCGAGTATTTAGGGACCCCGCGGCGGCTGGGTGGGGCGGATCCGCCAGGGCCGAGTGCCCATGACCGGGGTCGTTCCGGCTAGGTGGTCGTCGGGCGGGCCCCGCAGTGTGGGGCCCGCCCGAAGGAGTGCAGCAGGATTAGTGGCCGTGGCCGCCCTGTCCGCCGGCTTCGGTCGCGGTGATGGTGTAGTTGGCGTCGAGTTTGACGGTGGCGTGGGTGCCGTCGGCCTTGGTGATGTGGGCTTCGTAGGCTGCGCTGCCGTCGTCCTCGGTGGTCATGTTCTCGACGGTTGCGCCGGCGTTGGCTGCCAGCACCGCGTCCTTGACCTTGGTGGCGGTGTCACCGGTGAGATCGGTTTCGGTCCCGTGGTGGCCGCCGTGGCCGCCCTTGCCGCCGGCTTCGGTGGCGGTGATGGTGTAGTTGGCGTCGAGTTTGACGGTGGCGTGGGTGCCGTCGGCCTTGGTGATGTGGGCTTCGTAGGCTGCGCTGCCGTCATCCTCGGTCGTCATGTTCTCCACGGTCGCGCCGGTGTTGGCTGCCAGCACGGCGTCCTTGACCTTCGCCGCAATGTCGCCGGTGAGGGCCGTTTCGTTGCCGTGGCCGGTACCGTCGGCCGCTGCCGTTGAGGTGGTGGACGGGGAGGGAGTGGTGGTGGCGGCGTTGGCGGCGAGTGCGCCGCCGCCGACGAGGGCGCCGATCAGGGTGGCACCTGCCGCGATTTTTCGGACGTTGTTCACAGTTTTCTCCTTGCTGGTTCCACTCCGGCTTTCGAAGCTGTTCTTATCCTCCGAGAGAACCCTGTCGGACTACCTTCATCCTGCTGTGCACCGGCTGTGACTGTCTGGCCAGCGTCAATGCCCGCCCTCCACCGGTCAGCCCCGTCCAACGTGCATTAATAGGCATCACATGAAGCACCTCGGCAATAGCCTCATCTCACCGCGTGAAGTTCCGGCATCTTGCCTAGGCCTCCACCATGGACGAGAGCGCGAAGGTCGTCGAGCTTGCGTTAAACCGCTCGCTCCATGCTCCGGACGAGGGGGACTGCCCCGGCTTCTGTTGACTCGGGGTCTTAGGCCGCTGTGAGCGCGGTCCGGTTGATTGTTTCATATTCGATGGGCGTGAGTTTTCCCAGCCGTCTTTGCCGTCGCCGGCGGTGGTAGGTCCTCTCGATCCAGGTCATGATGGCGAGGCGCAGGTCCTGCCTGGTGAGCCAGCGCTGACGGTCCAGGACGTTCTTCTGCAGCAGCGAGAAGAACGATTCCATCGCGGCGTTGTCCGCGCACGCACCAATTCTGCCCATTGATCCTGTGAGCCCGTGGTGCCGGAGCGCTTCAACGAAGCGGCGAGACCGAAACTGAGAGCCACGGTCCGAGTGGACCACTGTTCCTGCCGGCTGGCGGGCTCGCACCGCGTTCTCCAGTGCGGCGACGGCCAGCGAGGACTTCATCCGTGCATCCATCGAGTAGCCGACGATCCTTCCGGAGTAGACGTCCTTCACAGCGCAGAGGTAGAGCTTGCCCTCAGCGGTAGGGTGTTCGGTGATGTCGGTTAGCCACAGCTCGTTCGGTGAGTCAGCGGTGAAGTCCCGCTTCACCAAGTCGTCATGGACCGGCGGCCCGGGCTTCCGGTTCAGGCCCCGCTTCTTGGAGAACACGGACCAGATGCCGTGGTCCCTGCATAAGCGCTGGACCCTGTTCTCACCCGCGGTGATGCCCTTCTCGGGGAGTTCGTCGGCGATGAAGCGGTATCCGAAAGCAGGATCGTCGGCGTGGATGTCCCGCGCGGCGTTGACCACGTGCGCATCCGCCCAGTCCCGTTCCGTCACCGGATTTGCCTTCCACCGGTAGTAGCCTTGCTTGCTGAAGCCCAACACCCTGCAGGTCACCGCCACGGGAACACCGTCGGCGGCAAGATCCGTGACCAGCGGGTAGGTCTGTAATGGTCATGTGCCGGCCAGAGGCCAGCTGGCAGGCTGGTCCCGGGGGACGGCGTGTGACTCAGGGTATATCCGACCCGCGACCCGCGGTGTCTTGAAAATGACGCGTCCGCGCCCGTGTCCTGGGCACCGGTCTGCCCGCCGCGGATGACCTGATCAGAAGACTGTCCACTTTGGTGTGACCCGTTACAGATGCGTCTCCGAAGCGACCCAGGCAGGCTCCTGCCACTTGTCCGGTTCATGATAAAAGGAGAGCACTATGGCGATCATCGCCGAAGAATTCGAGTTCGTCGTCGGGGTCGACACTCACGCCCGCACCCACACCTACACAGCCGTTCACGCCTCAACCGGTGCCGTGGTCGACACAGCCGCGTTCCCGACCACCTCCGCCGGAATGAACCGTGCGATCACCTGGATCCGGAGACGCACGGGCGGGGAAAGGGTCTTCGCGGCCGTCGAGGGCACGTCTTCCTACGGTGCCAGGCTTACCCAGGCACTGATTGCCGCTGACATCGAAGTCGGCGAGGTCAGGCCACCCACCCGCTCCTCGCGGGCATTCACCGGCAAATCGGACCCGATTGACGCCGAAGCCGCAGCACGTTCGGTCCTCGGGCGTCCTCGTCACCAGGTGATCGAGCCGCGCGCTGCAGGCACCAGGGCCGCCGTCAGGATTCTGTTGGCCTCCCGGTCCCTCCTGGATCACCAACGCACCGCGAACCGCAATGCCCTCACGGCCCTGCTCCGCGGCACAGACCTCGGAATCGACGCCCGGTCATCCCTGCGGGACGCGCAGATCACCACCATCGCAGCCTGGCGGACCTCAACCAGCATCGAACCCGTGAGCCGCATCGCCCGTGTCGAAGCAAAACGACTGGCCCTGGCCATCCAAGACCTCACCAGCCGGCTCGCCGAAAACCACAAGGAACTGGCGCAGCTCACCGAAGAACTGGCGCCGGGACTCCAGTCCGTCGCCGGCGTCGGGCCCGTAACAGGAGCGATCATCATCTGCGCGTACTCTCATCACGGCCGGATCCGGTCAGAAGCTGCTTTCGCTGCACTCGGCGGCGTCGCCCCGCGCCCGGCGTCCTCCGGGAACACCACCCGGCACCGGCTCAACCGTTCGGGCGACCGGCAGCTCAATCGGGCTTTCGATGTCATCGTCCGGACCCGCATGAGCTTCGACGCCGCAACCAAGGACTACGTGGCCCGCAGCCGAGCAACAGGGAAATCAAACCGGGAGATCCGCCGAAACCTCAAACGCTACGTCTGCCGCTCCATCTTCCGCCAACTACAAACCATCATGGCTTGACAGCACCCATAGAAGAGTCATTTTGGGTTGATGTCCCGGGCCAGATAGGCAGCTGCCCGGCGCAGGATCTCGTTCTCCTGCTCCAACAGGCGGTTCCGCTTCTTCAGTTCCCGCATCTCAGCCGACTCCGCCGCAGCTGGGCCGGCACCGGAATCTTTACGTTCGGCGATCGCGATCCAGCGTTTGAGCGTCGTGACCGAAAGCCCGAAGTCCTTCGCGATCTGTGCCAGCGGCGCCTCGCCTTTGCGGGCCACATCAATCACATCCTGGCGGAACTCCGCCCCATAAGGCGTGGGCATGGTCAACATCCTTCCACGAGCACATGCTCGCTAGGTCAAGGAGTCAACAAAACCGGGGGCAGTCCCAGGGCAATGTCCCCATCGCTCGCGAACCGCAACAGCTCCGTGCGAGTTGCGCCCTGGTGGTCTCAGCTTTCGGTCCACACTTCAGCATGTCTATCGTCCTAGTGTGAATCACACGGTGTCAGGTGGTGTGTACCTCAGCCTGGCGATCAAGAGGATCACTGATGGGCCAAAGCCCAACCGAACGAGCAACGCACACAGAGGGGACGCAGCCGTGATACGGCTGAAGTTCGGTCCTTCGCCGTTGGCCGGGGCCGAACTTCATCTGCAAACACTCCGGGCGCGGCCGCTCGGCGTGGTTGTTTGGCTTTACCGCCCGACGAACTTTGCCTCGCGCTTGCTTTTGAACCTATCGACCGTTCTGACCTGCCGATACAGGCCGTCAACGCGAAGGTGTTCTCTGCCCTGGCTGGAACCTTCACACCTAAGGGAGTTAGGACGCGTCTCCTAACCCAATGGCGGGCTCTGTTTCTCTTCTATCTGTGCCCGCTCCCAAGGTGCAGCGCTGATGCGGTCATTCTGTAGCGGTGCTTGCCTTCAAGTTCCCGGGATTCGACCCACACGTCGTATCCCTCTCCTGCCTCGATGATCATCCGGCCGTGGTCTTCGTCGGCAGCGAGCCACAGGGCGCTTGAGTTCGGCATGGCATCATCAACGAACCCCGTACGGAACAGCTCATGATTCTTGTGAACTTCAACAAAGGCCCCGACGAGCTGGCTCCATTAGTTGTGCCGGTAGGCGGTCATTTTGCTCTCTTGGAAGGTGGAAGGTGGAAGGTGGCGGGAGGTGCGCGGGGCGCCGGACGAAGTAGAGTCCGACGCCCCGGGTGTTGAACCTTAGGCGACCCGTGCACCTGAGGCGAGCTGAACTGCGACGTCGACGATCATGTCTTCCTGGCCCCCGACGTAGCCGGCTTTGCCGATTTCCTCGAGGATCTGCCAGGCGGGGACACCATAACGGTCCGCGGCGCGTTCGGCGTGGATGAGGAAGGAGGAGTAGACGCCGGCGTAGCCCTGCATGATGGAGGCCCGGTCCATGACCGGCATCCGGGTGACGATGGGCTTGACGACGTCCTCTGCGGCGGCCATGACGCCGTGAACGTCGACTCCGGTGTGGACGTTCACGCGTTCGAAAGCGGCTGCGAGCACCTCGGTGGGTGAGTTTCCCGCTCCGGCGCCGAGAGCCAGTAATGTTCCGTCGATCTGTTTGGCTCCGGCGCGTGCGGCATACACCGAGTTGGCCACCCCGAAGCTTAGGTTCTGGTGCCCGTGGAACCCGACCTGGGCGTCGTTGCCGAGTTCCGCGACGAGCGCGGCGACCCGTTCGGAGACGTCCTCCAGGATGAGGGCTCCGGCGGAGTCGACAACATAAATGCACTGGCAGCCGGCGTCGGCCATGATGCGCGCCTGTTCGGCGAGCTTTTCCGGAGTGGCGCGGTGCGAGAGCATCAGGAATCCGACGGTTTCCATGCCGAGCTGGCGGGCGTGCTGGAAATGCTGGATGGAGACGTCGGCCTCGGTGCAGTGCGTGGCGATGCGGGCCAGCGATGCGCCCGCGTCGTGTGCCTGGTTGAGGTTGTGGATGGTTCCGAGCCCGGGGAGCATGAGCACCGCGATTTTGGCATTCCGGGCCTCGTCCACCGCGGCGCGGACGAGGTCCAGCTCGGGGGTCAGCGAGAACCCATAGTTGAATGATGAGCCGCCAAGGCCGTCGCCGTGGGTGACTTCAATGACCTCCACTTTTGCGTCGTCAAGGGCGCGGACCACGGAGCGGACGTGCTCTTCGGTGAATTTGTGGCTCATGGCGTGCGAGCCGTCGCGCAGGGTGGTGTCTGTCAGCCGGATGCTGAGGTCCTGTGTCCGGGTCATGGTCATGCTCCTACGGTTGCTGCCGACGTGGCGGCGTCGATGCGCTCTGCGAGCAGGTCTGCTGTCCGGGCGGCTGCCGCGGTGATGATGTCCAGGTTGCCGGCGTATTCGGGCATGTAGTCGGCGGCGCCCTTGACTTGAACCCAGATGCCGACGCGGCCGTTGCCGTTCCAGTCCTCGCGGGCCGTATCGAATTGGGGCTCCACGCGAAGCGAGTAGCCGGGGACGTAGTACTGGATCCGGGCGACGGCCTCATCGATGGCGGCGCGGATCCTGTCTTGGAGTTCACCGGGCTCGGCCGCTGCGGCGGGGATCGCGGCGTAGATGGTGTTGCGCATGATCATGGGCGGTTCCACCGGATTGATGATGATGATCGCCTTGCCACGCTTGGCGCCGCCGACCTCTTCCAGCGCTTTGGCCGTAGTCTCCGTGAACTCATCGACGTTGGCCCGGGTGCCGGGGCCTGCGGACTTCGAGGCGATCGAAGCGACGATTTCCGCGTAGTCCACGGGGACCACGGAAGACACCGCGGCGACGATTGGGGTGGTTGCTTGGCCAGCACACGTGATCATGTTGACGTTCAGGACATCCTCCAGGGAGTCCAGGTTCACCACAGGGCACAGGTAGGGGCCGACGGCGGCAGGAGTCAGGTCGATCGCGTGGATGCCGGCGTCCTTGTACTTGGGCGCGTTGGCTTCGTGGGCCTTCGCTGAGGTGCATTCGAAGACGAAGTCAGGCAGTTCGTTCTGGGCCAGGAGCCAGTCGACGCCCTCGGCGGACGTGGTGATGCCGAGACGGGCGGCTCGGGCGAGCCCGTCAGAGGCAGGGTCCACGCCGATCATGTACTTGACTTCGATGTTGTTGCTGCGGCGCATCAGCTTGAACATCAAGTCGGTGCCGATATTGCCGGAGCCGACGATCGCGGCTGTTTTCTTTGCCATGGTTGATCCTCAGATAGTGGGGGGAAGGGGGAAATTCAGCGTCAAACCTTGAGGGTTTCCGTCGGAATGCTCGCGGCGCCTGTGGTCGGATTGGAGCGGCGAATGATCACACGCGTTGCCCAGGTGATGGCAGCGCCGAAGACCATAGCCCCGGCCAGGAGATACATTCCCCCTGCGAGGGAACCCGTGGCCTCCTTGATCGCACCGATCGCGAACGGTCCGATATAGCCGCCCAGGTTACCCACCGAGTTGATGAGGGCGATGCCCGCGGCGGCGGAAGTTCCCAGCAGGAATGTGCCAGGGATGGTCCAGAAGACAGCGATGACGGAGAACAGGCACAGGGCCGTCAGGGACAATGCAGCGACTTGCAGGACAGGATCCGGAACCGTGGCCGTGACGTACAGGCCCATGCCGCCCAACGCGTAAAGAACGCTCATGACGGCGTAGTTCTCCCGCAGCTTGCCGGCGTAGCGGGGGATGAACAGCAAGCCTGCGATGCCGAACAGGTACGGAACAGCGGAGACGAAACCAGTTTGCAGCGTTGAGCCTCCGAAGGCGTTCACGATCGTGGGCATCCACAGACTCAGGCCGTATACAGCAAGGCAAGCGGGAAGGTACTGAAGGCAGAGCATAAGTACGCGTCGGTCACCGAGCGCCCGCAGTGGGTTTCCATGAGTACTCTGGCCGTACTTGATGCGGTCATTCTCCAGTTGCTGCGCGATCCAGTTCTTCTGGTCCTCGTTCAGCCACCGGGCCTCTTTCGGTCCCTCGGGCAGGACCTTCAGGGTGGGCCATGCCATGAATATCGCGGGTACGCCAACGACGATAAACAGCCACTGCCACCCGCGCAGGCCAAACGGTGCTGCGCTCATTGCCCAGCCGGAAAGCGGGCTGGTAATCATCAGCGCAACGGGCTGAGCCAGGATGAAGTATCCGAGGATCTTGGAACGGTGCCTGACGGGATACCAAGTGGTGATGTAGTAAATGATGCCCGGGAACAGGCCGGCCTCGGCAGCTCCGAGCAGGAAGCGCAATGTGTAAAACATCTCGGGGCCATTGGTGAACGCCATCGCCACGGTGATGACTCCCCAGGTTATGAGAATCCGCGCGAACCAACGCCGGGCACCAAACCGGTCCAAAGCCAAATTACTTGGCACCTCAAAGAGGAAATACCCGATGAAGAAGAGACCGGCGCCGAGCCCGTAGGCGGCGTCTCCGATCCCTACATCGGTGCCCATCTGAAGCTTGGCGAACCCGACCGCGGAACGGTCGATGAACGCGACGACGTAAAGAAGGATCAGGAACGGGACAAGTCTGCCGGTGACCCGGCGGAGCGTGGCGGTTTCAAGGTTCATGTCAAGCGTCTCCTCATTGAGGCTTTGAACTCGTAAGAGGGCGGGCGGATTGCCGGCCGTGACGGCCCCTCCAAAAGGCAAGAAGGGGAACTGAAGGAACAGTATAGTATGACTATTTTGGCGTCAAGATTCCGCTCTTGTAGGAAATAATCGACTCGCCTGGCGCGCGTAAGGGCTATATAGTATGACTATATGAGTGAGCTGCTTCACCTGGTGGCTCTGATACCGGAGGTGGCAAAGATGCCCGAAGAGAAAAAACCACTTCGTTCCCATGGCTGGTTCGGAACGGCAGACAAGAACGGCTTCATGTACCGGAGCTGGATGAAGAACCAGGGTTTCCCTGACCATGAGTTTGATGGGCGCCCCGTCATCGGTATCTGCAATACTTTCTCGGAACTGACACCCTGCAACGCTCACTTTCGCAAGCTCGCTGAACATGTAAAGCGCGGAATTTATGAAGCCGGTGGCTTTCCCGTGGAGTTTCCGGTCTTCTCCAACGGAGAATCGAACCTGAGGCCGACGGCGATGCTGACGCGTAACCTGGCCAGCATGGACGTGGAGGAAGCCATCCGCGGGAACCCGATCGACGGCGTCGTGCTCCTGACTGGATGCGACAAGACGACCCCGGCCCTGTTGATGGGAGCCGCCAGCTGCGACATTCCAACCATTGTTGTCTCCGGCGGTCCAATGCTCAATGGAAAGCACAACGGTAAGTCCGTCGGTTCGGGAACCATGGTGTGGCAGATGAGCGAAGACGTGAATGCCGGAAAAATAAGCCTCGACGAGTTCCTGTCCGCCGAGGCCGGCCAGTCCCGCTCCGCGGGTACCTGCAACACCATGGGAACGGCATCGACGATGGCCTGCCTGGCGGAGGCGCTCGGAACGTCACTGCCGCACAACGCCGCCATTCCCGCAGTCGATTCGAGGCGCTACGTTCTGGCGCACCTGTCCGGTTCCCGGATCGTCCAAATGGTCCACGAGGACCTGAAGCTTTCCAAAGTCCTGACCAAAGAGGCCTTCGAGAACGCCATCCGCATCAACGCTGCAATCGGCGGATCCACCAACGCTGTCATCCACCTGAAAGCAATCGCCGGACGGATTGAGGTCAAGCTCGATCTGGACGACTGGACCCGGATGGGCGCGGGTACCCCGACGCTCGTTGACCTCCAGCCATCGGGCCGCATGCTCATGGAGGACTTCTACTATGCCGGTGGCCTCCCTGCCTTGATTCGGAGACTGGGCGAAAACGGACTCCTTCCACATCCGCAGGCCCTCACGGTCAACGGGCGCTCCCTCTGGGAAAACTGTCAGGCATCCCCCCTCTACGATGAGGAATGCATCCGTACGATCACTAATCCGCTCGTGGACAACGGCGGCATCTGCGTCCTCAAGGGAAACCTTGCTCCACTGGGTGCAGTTCTCAAACCCTCAGCCGCATCCCCGCACCTGATGAAACACCGGGGCCAAGCGGTCGTCTTCGAAGACTTCGCCGACTACGAAGAACGCATCCAGGATCCGGAACTCGTCTGCGACGCCGACAGCATCCTCGTTCTCAAGAACTGTGGTCCAAAGGGATATCCGGGAATGCCGGAAGTGGGCAGCATGGGGCTCCCGCCAAAGCTTCTCGCCCAGGGCGTCACGGACATGGTGAGGATATCGGATGCCCGGATGAGTGGCACGGCGTACGGCACGGTGGTACTGCACGTCGCCCCGGAAGCTGCCGCAGGGGGGCCCTTGGCCGCTGTGCACAACGGTGACTGGATCGAACTGGACTGCGACAACGGCTCCCTTCACCTCGACATCTCCGACCAGGAGCTCCAGTTGCGGCTGCAAAACATTGCGCCTTCCCGGGAGACGCCCATGGCCGGCGGCTACCAGAAGCTGTACGTCGACAATGTCCTGCAGGCCGATCAGGGGTGTGACTTCGGCTTCCTACTAGGATGTAGGAGAGCAGCCGTTCCGAAGCTGTCCCACTGAGTAGCTCTGGCCCAGCGGCATGGCGGACGGGCGGATCGCTGACGAGACCGCAGAGGACCGCATTGGTGATGGACTATCAAGAGCTCGGCGACAGCAAGAGCAGGCACGGGCAGATAGTGCACGAGCTGGGCAGCCAAATTGTCTCCGGCCGACTCGCTCCCGACTCACGGATCCCCCAAGAGAAGGAACTGATCGACAAGTACGGGGTCAGCCGTCCTGTCGTCCGGGAAGCAGTCCGCGTCCTCAGTGCCAAAGGGCTGGTGCAATCAAAGCCGCGAACCGGAACTCTCGTCCGCCCGCGTGCCGAATGGCACCTGCTGGACCCCGACGTCATGCTTTGGCTCATCAAGAGCGACGCCAGCCGGGACTTCTTCACTTCGCTGGTGTCGCTTCGGCGCATCATGGAACCGGAAATGGCCGCCGTAGCTGCGGCAGAGGCCAACGTACACGACATCAGGGCCATCGAGGACGCCTACAACCGCCTGGAGGAGGCGTCCTCGATGGAACAAAGGGTCCAGGCCGACACTGACTTTCACAGCAGCGTTGCCGCAGCTACACACAACGAACTCATGGTTCATCTCTGCAAAATGCTCCTGCTGCCGATCAGCGAATCGATCAAGATTTCGAGTCAGCGGCCCAATGACGCGCAATTCACTCTGCCGCGGCACAAGGCCATCCTGACAGCCATCAAAGATGGCGACGAACTGGCTGCCAAGACAGCCTCCTTCGTCCAGCTGGAAGACACCGCCTCAGCTGTCCGTTCTTCCCGCTAACAGGCAACCTGGGAGACTCCATTCAAGGAGCCTCGGAACCCGCCTGCCCCGGCAGATCAGACATTGAATTCCTCTTGGTAGAGTTGTCGCCGGGCAGCCCGCGGCTCAAGAAGCTAGCCGCCCAACCCACGGGCCGCCGAACTGGCAAGGAATGCGAGGTCCGGCCGTCCTGGCGTCAGGTTGGGGTGTGCCCCAACCCGACGAATAGCGTCTTCAGGTGCAGCAAATAGTGCGAACCCGAATATGCACGCTTACCAGTAATCGCCGCCTTGGGTCCGGAATTAAGGCCACGCCGGCAGGGGGAGAGGCTCTGTCCAGCTTGGCGTGGGGCAGGTACTGGTAGACGGTCTCGCGGCTGATCCCGTAGTCACGGGCGAGGACGGCCTTTGGGAACCGCTGCCAGCGCTGGACCAGTTCGGCCGAACGTTCCGGTGCGAGGGCCTTCTTCCGTCCTTTGCAGGCTCCGCGCTGTGCGGCCAGGGCCATGCCTTCCTTCTGGCGTTCTCCAATCAAAGAGCGTTCGAATTCCGCGAAGGCGCCCATGACGGAGAATATGAGGTTGGCACGGGGGAGTTCTCGCCAGTGAAAACCAGGTTCTCCCTAACGAACTCCACCCGCACCCCTTTGTGGGTGAGACTCTGGACCACCGCGCGCAGGTCATAGAGGTTGCGGGCGAGTCGGTCCATGCGTGCATGACCACGCTGTCCCTTCTCGGGCGAACCGCAGCAATTCTGTGGGCTGTGGTCTGGCTGTCTCTCTGTTGGAAGCCGCATCCGTGAAGACCCAGTCCAAAACCTGACCTTCGAGCTCGTATGATCCTCCCAACCTACTCACCCGGTTTTGCCGACGTGCCTACAAGGACACTTGTATCCGGGCATACCTGTGCGACTGGCTGCCCGACGAGATGACCAGCGCAACAGCCTCGTCCCTGAACTGCTACATGAACTTCTTACGATCGGTCATGCGAACAGAGCTCCTAACAGCTGTCTCAGGGACTGTCTCACGACCCGTACGGCTAGTGAGAGATTACTCCGTCATCTGTTTCCGCTTGTTATCCTCCGGTTTTAGTAGCTTCCTCCCGAGGTCAGGGAGACGGCCCCAACGGGGTGCCAGACTGTTTTAGTTTCCATGAAGGCCCGGATTCGGGCAGTTCCCGGGAATGCCCTGGGGTTGAGCTCGCCCCGAGGGGAGAAAACTCTTTTGACGGTTCCTGAAGCGGCTTCTGCCAGAGTAGTGCGGAGTTCCGGGCCAGTCGCGGAAAGATCGAGGGCGTTTACGTCGGCGTGCGAGGCGAGGTAGGGCATGATTTCTGAGGCTTGTCCGGTGAGAATGTTGACCACGCCGCTTGGCAGATCGCTGGTTGCCAGGGTTTCGGCAAGGAGTACCGCGATGTTGGGGGTGTCTCTGCCGGCGATCAGTACGATCGAGTTTCCGCTGCAGATGACCGGGGCGATGGCTGCCACGAGTCCCAGCAGAGGGCTGTCATTGGGGGCAACAGCAGCTACGACACCCGTTGGTTCGGGGGCTGAGTATGAAAAGTACGGGCCGGATACTGGGTTTGCGCTGCCGAAGACTGCGGCAAGCTTGTCGGTCCATCCTGCGTAGTGAACGAGCCGGTCTATGGCCGCGTCGATTTCTTCTTCGGCGCCGGCCTTGAGCATCCCCGTAGTGCGGATCAAGGCTGCCGAGAAGTCCTCACGTCGGCCTTCGAGCATCTCCGCGATCCGGTAAATCACCTGACCGCGGTTATAGGGGGTGGCGTTAGCCCAGACAGTGTGTCCTTTTCGGGCTGCGGTCACGGCGTCGCGGCCGTCCTTACGTGAAGCCAGCGCAGCGTTAGCCACAAAGTTCCCCTTGCTGTCGGCGACCCTATAGGTACGTCCTGATTCGGAGCGGGGAAAGGCCCCTCCGATGTAAAGCTTGTAGGTTTTTTGCACTGTAATTCTGGTCACTGGAGCACTCCTTCATCGTCGGTTTCCAGGTATGCGGCCAGTCCGCTCGGTCCGCCCTCGCGGCCGAAGCCTGATTCCCCGTAGCCGCCGAAAGCTGCTGCGGGATCGAACTTGTTGAAGGTGTTGTCCCATACGACGCCCGCCTCCAGGGCTGCCGCGACACCCATGGCGCGGGAGCCTTTCTCTGTCCATACCCCGGCGGAGAGTCCGTAAGGGGTGTTGTTCGCTTTGGCGATGGCTTCTTCGGGGGTGCGGAATGTAATTGTTGACAGGACGGGGCCGAAGATTTCTTCGCGGCTGATCCGCATGGAGGCGGTGGCCTCCGTAAAAATGGTCGGCGCGACAAAGAATCCTTTTTCGGGGAGGGCCACTGGGCTGGTCCATTGTGCGGCGCCTTCGTTGGTGCCAGCCGTGCAAAGTTCGTTGATCTTAGCGAGCTGTGTGGCGGAATTGATGGCCCCGACGTCGGTGTTCTTGTCCAGGGGGTCACCGACGCGCAAGGAACTGGTCCGTGCTTTGAGCCGTTCGAGGAATTCATCTGCGATGGATTCCTGAATCAGCAGCCGGGAACCGGCGCAGCAGACCTGGCCTTGGTTGAAGAAAATGCCGTTGACGATCCCTTCCACGGCTTGGTCCTGGGCTGCGTCGGCGAAGACAATGTTTGCGCCTTTGCCGCCCAGTTCCAGGGTGAGCTTTTTGGAGGTTCCGGCGAGGCTTTGCTGGATTTTTTTGCCGACTGCGGTGGATCCGGTGAAGGCCACCTTGTCGACTCCGGGGTGGTTGACCAGTGCGGATCCGATGTCGCCGGCACCGGGGAGAATGTTCACGACGCCGGCTGGCAGGCCGGCGTCAGCGATGATTTCGGCGAGCACGAGGATGGAAAGGGGCGTCGTCTCTGCGGGCTTAATCACGACGGTGTTTCCTGCCGCGAGGGCTGGTGCTATCTTCCACGCCGCCATGAGCAGCGGGAAATTCCAGGGAATGACCTGTGCTGCGACGCCCAGGGCGCCGGGCCGGGGGCCGAACCCTGCGTGGTGCAGTTTGTCGGCCCATCCCGCGTAGTAGAAGAAGTGCTGGGCCGCGGTGGGTACGTCGAAGTCCCGGGTTTCGCGGATCGGTTTGCCGTTGTCCAGGGTTTCGAGGACGGCCAGTTCGCGGGCGCGTTCGGCGATGCCCCGGGCGATCCGGAACAGGTACTTCCCCCTTTCGCTGCCCGGCATCTTCGACCAGACGTTGGTGTACGCGCGGCGGGCTGCTTCCACAGCGGTGTCAATATCGGTGCTGGAGGCGCTGGATACGGTTGCCAACTGCTCACCGGTGGCCGGATTGATGGAAACGATGTCCTCGCCCTGGCCGTCAATGAATTTGCCGTCGACGAACATCTGGTAGCGGGTTGCCAGCCGGCCGGTCGCAGCGTTTTCGGGTGCGGGGGCGTACTGAAGTTCCATGAGTTTGATTCCCTGTTCAGTCGACGGTCACGTAGTTGGGACCGGAGTAGTGGCCTTCTTTTTGTGTCCGGCGTTGCATCACCAGATCGTTGACTACGCCGGAGGCGCCGAACCTGAAGTAGTCGGGTTGGAGCCACTCGGGCCCGGCGATTTCGTGGACCATGACGAGGTACTTCAGTGCATCTTTGGTGGTGCGTATTCCGCCGGCTGCCTTCACTGATCGGTACTGGCCCGTCAGACGATGCCAGTCCTTGACGGCCTGGAGCATCAGACAGGTCACCGGCAGGGTCGCGGCCGGGGAGATCTTTCCGGTTGATGTCTTGATAAAATCCGCGCCAGCAAGCAAGGCGAGCCAGGATACTCGGCGGATGTTGTCATAGGTGCCCAGCTCACCGGTCTCGAGGATGACTTTGAGAGTGGTTTTTCCGCATGCAGCCTTCGTTGCGGCGATCTCGGAGAAGACTTTGGCGTAGTCGCCGGCCAGGAATGCACCCCTGTCGATGACCATGTCGATTTCGTCCGCGCCGGCCTGCAGCGCCAGGGCCACGTCGGCGAGCTTCACCTCCAGGGATGAACGGCCTGCCGGGAAGGCGGTTGCAACGGATGCCACCTTGACGCCTGACCTGGCCAGGGCTGTTACGGCTGTAGCCACCAGGTCCGGATAGACGCAGACTGCCGCGGTCCGCGGCGTGTCCGGGTATTCCGGGTCCGGGAGCATTGCTTTGCGGCAAAGGCTGCGGACCTTGCCTTGGGTGTCCGCGCCTTCCAGCGTGGTCAGATCGACCATGCTGATGGCCAGGTCGATGAGCTGGGCCTTAGTCTCTTTCTTGATCGAGCGGGTGCCGAGGCCGGCGATTCTGGCTTCCAGGCCGACGGGATCTACTGCGGGAAGTGCGTGCAGAAATGCGGTGAGCGATTCGCTGGACCTGCCTGCGGTTGCAAGGGCCGCTGGCAGAGCCGGAATGCTTTCCGAGTCTACGGGGGTGAGGCTGGCGACGGCGGGGGACTTGCTCATGCGATTTTTCCTCTGCGGTCCAGGAAGTGGTTGAGAATGAGGGCGGCGATGAGGATCAATCCGGTGACCAGCATCTGGAAGAAGGAGCTAAGGCCAAGGAGATTGAACAGGTTGCGCAGTACCGAGAGAAGAAGCACGGCGATGAAAGTTCCAAAGATCCCGCCTTTTCCGCCGAAGAGGCTGGTTCCGCCGAGGACCACGGCGGCGATGGCATCCAGTTCCAGGCCCTGGTTTGCTGTTGGCTGTCCGATGGTGAGCCTTGCGGTGAGCAGCACACCAGCGAATGCGGCCAACGCCCCCGAGATGATGTAGACGCTGGTCAGGATGCGCCGGACGGGAAGGCCCGAGAGCCGTGCGGCATCCTTGTTGCTTCCGACGGCGTAGATGTATTCGCCGTAGGTGGTCTTCTTCAGCATGAGGCCGGCGAGAACGGCAACGACGATGAAGATGATTCCGACGGTGGGGATGGGACCTACCGAACCGGCGCCGAGGAAACGCAGCCCGGTGGGAATCTCCGATGTGGTGGGTGTCCCGTTGGTGGTGAGATAGGTCAGGCCCCTGACGCTTTGCAGGGCTGCCAGGGAGACCATGAAGGCAGGTAGGCGGAGGTATGCGCTGAGGCTGCCAACAATCGCCCCCGAGGTCGCTCCGGCCGCGATGGCAAGAATGAGCGCGACGGGCCAAGGAATTCCGACGCCGATCAGGATGGCAACGAGCATGCCGGCCAGTGCGGCGACGCTGCCAACTGAAAGGTCGATTCCTGCCGTCAGGATGACCAGCGTCATGCCGACGGCGACGATGCCGATCAGGCTGGATTGCTGGAGGAGGTTTGCCAGGTTCTGGGGTGTAAGGAACTGCGGTGCGGCTATGGAGGAGATAACAAACAGTGCGATAAAGATGAAGAGGAGGTTGAACCGGACAATAAGGTTTTGTCGGTGTTCCTTTTCGGTTGAGGGTGCTTCGCGTGTGATGACTGCGGTATTAGACATTGGACGTTGTGCTTCCTGTGACGACGGAGCGGGCGATTTCGGCCGGATCGGTGGTTCTGGGGTCGTAGCGGATCACGTTTGTGCCCTCGTGGAGGACCCAGATCGTGTCGCAGTTCTCGGTGAGCTCGGAGAGCTCACTGCTGGCCATCAGAATCCCGACCCCGGTGTCGGCCAGGGCGCGGACCTGCTCGAAGAGATCGGCCTTGGCGCCAATGTCCAGGCCACGTGTCGGCTCGTCCAGCAGCAGTAGCCTGATTCCCTTGGCCATCCACTTGGCCAGCACGACTTTTTGCTGGTTGCCTCCGGAGAGCTGCCCAACGGCTTGGTGGAGGGATGCGTAGCGTACGCCCAGCTGGGCCAGCGGCCCGGCGGCGACTTTCTTGGCGCGTGCGGCAGGATTTGTGCCGAAGGGTTTGAGCGCAGCGAGTCCTGCGTTGCGGACAACGGACATTTCCAGCAGCAGGCCTTGCTTCTTTCGGTCCTCCGGGACGAGGCCGACGCCGAGCCGAACGGCCTGTTCGGGTGTTATGGCCTTGAGTGATTGTCCGTTGAGATCCATGTCCAGTTCGCATTTGTTGATGCCGAATACGGCCGATAGCAGCGTGGTCCGTCCTGCGCCGCCGAGCCCGGCGAGACCGACAATTTCTCCTGGCCGGACGGAGATGCCGGATACGTCGATGATCCCGGGAATAGTGGCACGCCTGATCTCCAGAAGGTTGCCTTCGCCGGTGAAGACGGGTCTGGTTGATCCGGTGGAATCGACCTTGCGGCCGATCATGGCGTCCACCATTTGTGCCTTCGTGGTCTCCTTGACCTTGAAGACGCCCACTGTCTGACCATCGCGCATGACGGTTGCGCGGTCACCGATTTCCTTAATCTCATCGAGCCGGTGGGAGATGTAGATAATGGATTTCCCTTCGGCGACCAGTTCCCGGATGACGTCGAACACAGCCCGCAGGTCGTGGTCGGTGAGGGTCGCCGAGGGTTCGTCCATGATGATGATCTGGGCGTCGGACGTGAGGGCTCGGGCGATGGCGGTCAGCTGTTGTTCCGAGACTGACAAGGATCCGACGGTTGCTTTGGGGCTGAACTTGCCTCCGACGCGACGTATGGCCGACGCTGCCAGCTCGTCTCGTTTGCGGATGTTGACGAACGGGCCCCGGGTTGGTGCATGGCCGAGAAACAGGTTCTGCGCGACGGTCATATCGGGGACGAGGTCGAGCTCCTGGTAGATGGTGTTGATGCCGGCGTGAACTCCGTCCAGGGGGTTGTGGAACGTTTTTTGGGCCCCGTTGATGTGGATCGTTCCTGCGTCCGGCTGGTAGGACCCGGACAGGATCTTCATCATGGTGCTTTTGCCGGCGCCGTTTTCTCCCAGAAGGCAGTGCACTTCGCCTTTAGCGACTTCGAGGGACGCTTCGTTGCATGCCAGGGTTCCTGGGAAGGCTTTGATGATTCCTTCCATGCGTAGTGCGGGTGTCATGTCAGTTCTCCAATATCCGGCGGGCAGTTAGTTCGTCTGTGATCAGCACTGAGCAGAGGCCGCTGTTGAGTGCCCCGGAGATGACGCCGGTTTTGCGGGGTCCCGATGCCACTGCTACGGCGCAGCGGGCCTGGCGGAGGTCATCGAGAGAAAGGCCCATGGTCCGGCTTTCAAGGTCCGCGTCCGCGACGTGTCCTTCTGCGGTGATGTAATGAGCGAGAACATCACCGCAGGCGCCGGCCGTTTGCAGCCGCGTGAGTTCTTGTTCGGTGATGGCCCCGCTTTCCACCAGCACGGATTCGCTGTCCAGCGCGCCGAGCGAGAACAAAAGGACGTCCGCTGCCCGGCCTTTATTCAGGACTTCCTTGACGAAGGGCTCTCGGTCCAGGGCGGACTTGGTGGCTATCTGTTCCACAATGGCCGGGACAGGGAGCAGCGTTTCCCTGCCTTCGCCGCTGTGTGCAATGCTTGTGGCGACGCTGGCAGCCGTTGTCGGGCGGACCGAACGGCTGATGCTCCCGTTGATCTGAATGACCTCTACCCCCTTGTTCCAGCCTGACGGCAGCGCTGCCGCGATGTCCTGCAACGTGTTTCCCCACGAAACGCCGAGCGTGCGGATCGTCGTTCCCCGGTTCCTGAGAAAGTCCGCTGCCGCTTTGGCCACAGGGCCCCGATAGTCCAGGACGCCCTCGGCCGTGGGGACCACGATGCATTCGACCAGGCCGAACCTTTTTTGCAGTTCGTTCTCGATGTCTGTGCGGCGGGCCTGCGGGTGCACGATCTGAATCCGCACAATTCCGACGCTGCGGGCTTCTTCCAGCAATCTGCCGATTTTCCAGCGGGTGAGGTGCAGTTCCTTGCCAATTTCATCCTGGGTGCGTCCCTGCTCGTAGTACAGCTGGGCCACCCGCAGAAGCTGCGGTGTTCGATCCTCGTCCATCACGCTCACTGTTTTTCCAGGGCTTCGACGGAGCGATGCATGATCGGTGTCAGCGCTTTCGCCAGCTGAACGTACTGCTCATAGGTGTCTTGATAGTGTCCCTGGACACTATCGTCGGGAGTCAGCGTCCGGGTGCGGGGTGCGAAGAGGGCGGCGCCTTCGTCCAGGTCCTTGACGTGACCGGCGCCCGTGGCGGCGATGACGGCGCATGCCCGCAGGGTGAGGTTGTCACCTTCAACTATTTCCGCTTCTTTGCCGAGCATATCGATGGTGATCTGTTGCCAAAGCTTGTTTTTCTCCATTCCGCCGGAGAAGACGAGCCTCTCGCAAGAAACCCCGGCCTTGGCGAATGAGTTAAGTACGCTCTTCGTCCCGCAGGCAACCGCCTCAACAGCCGCCCGGTAGAGTTCCTCCCGGGTGGTGCCCAGGTTGAGGCCGATGACGGCGCCGCGCAGCCGTGCGTCCCGGTACGGAGTCCGGTTGCCCATGAAGAAGTCCAGGGCGAGCAGCCCGTGGGAAGCAGGATGAACCTGCGATGCGCCCTCGATAAGTCGGCCGATTTCCGAGCGTGGAACGCCCATGATGCCTTCGCCTGCCCATTTAAGGACTGAGCCGCTGGTAGTCTGGCCGCCTTCGATCAGCCAGCGGTCCGGGCGGAGTGCGCCCGGATACGGGCCCCACACCTCGGTTGTGTAGCAGGGGTCCGCTACTTCAGCGATGATGGCCGTCGAGGTCCCCGAGACCAGGGACACCAGTCCTTCAGGCTGGCCCCCGCAGGCCAACAGGGACACGTGGGCATCGATTCCCCCGACGGCGACGACTGCGGTGGGGGAGATGCCGAGCTCGTGGGCTGCAACGGGGTTAATGGTCCCGGCGGCGGTGCCGACGGGCAGGATGCTGTCTGGCAACTTATCCGAAAGCTCTGAAACTCCCAGCGCATCGTAGAGTTCCTGCGGGAAGCGGCGCTGAACGGAATCGTAGTTGTATTTGCAGACTGCATTCATCTGGGAGCCGATCCATCGCCCGGTTAGCTTGAAGGTGATGTAATCGATGGCCTCCACGATCCGGTCCGCCCGGTGAAATACCTCCGGCTGATGCGCTTTGAGCCACATCGCCTTCGGCAGCAGCCACTCGGCGGCGTCTGACCCGCCTGACCATGCCAGGATCTTGTGATCCTTGGCGGCGGCGGCGGTCGAGTCAGCCTCGTGGGAGGCGCGGGAGTCCATCCACAAGATGGCCGGGCGAAGCGGGGTGCCCGCCTCGTCGACAACGGCGACGGTGGAGGCCGTCGTCGACGAGGCGAGTGCCACAACGGGACCGACGTTCCGGCAGGCGTCGCCGGCTAACAGTTCACGGGTCGCCGAGACGCAGCTCTCCCACCATTGAGCCGGGTCCTGTTCTGCCCAGCCCGGACGCGGGAACGTCGTTGTGTACGGCTTGTGCACCGAGCCGAGAGCGGCTCCGTCCTGGGTGAAGGCGCCCACCCTGGCCCCTTCAGTGCCCAAGTCGACACTGAGCAGAATTCCCATCGCTGCGTCAGCTCCCGTTTGGCATGAAGATGACCTTGGAGCTGAAGACAGACCTTTCTCCCAGCGCCTTCATCATCCCCGGAAGCTCGGACAAGGGCAGCTCATGGGTGATCATGAACTCCCACTTGAGCGACCCGTCGGCCATCTTCTGTGCAGCAGTCTGCCACTCTGCGCCGGGGAAGGGGGCAGAGAAGGAGTTCCAGGAGCCATGAAGAGTGGCTTCCTGACGCAGGAAGCTATTGAAAGTTTCCTTTTCCAGGGTAACGGGGCCATGGGGGATCCCGATGAAGGTGGCGTGGCCCTGCGGTCCGGTCATGCAGGCAGCGAGGTCAACGGTGGCGGCCACGCCTGCTGATTCAAGAACCACGTCGAAGCCCCGACCGGCCAGTTCACGCGCCTCGTCCGGGGTCTGGATGGCATGGGTGGCGCCCGCCTCCAGGGCCATCGAAGCCTTCTCCGGGCTCAGGTCCAGGGCCACGATCTGGCTTGCCCCCGCCATTTTGGCCCACTGGATGGCGAACAGTCCGATGGGTCCGGCCCCCACGACGAGCACACGGTGCCCCGTGCGGAGATGGGTCTTCCACAGCGCGTGCAAGGCGATGGCCGCAGGATCAAGCATGGCTGCCGCGCGCGGATCCATGCCGGCCGGCATCTTGAGCAGGTTGCCGACGGGGGCGGTGACGTATTGGGCGTAGGCCCCATTGCTGCGGCTACCGAAATAATCGTAGTCCTCACACAATCCGAACTCGCCCTTGAGGCAGTAATCGCATTTATAGCAGGGGATCAGCGGCGGCACAGAGACGAGGTCGCCCACCTCGAAGCCGGCCGCTGCCTCGCCCAGTTGGTGGACATAGGCGGAGAACTCGTGCCCACAGATGATAGGCATCACGTATCCGCCGTTACGCAGCATCCGGGGAATGTCGGAGCCGCAGACCCCACACGCCGCAACCTTCAGGAGTACCTCGCCCGCCGCGGGGCTGGGGATGTCAACCTGCTCCACCCTGATGTCGCCGGGGGAATGCATCACTGCCGCCGTCATCAGCGAAGCACCGAATGTACTGGACGACGAAATATCCAACTGTTCAGAAACCATGGGGAATCAACTCTCAGAATAGGTAATAGTGCGCCAGCGAGGGCTGCGCTATTTTGCTGCCGCTTTGGCGAAGATGGTGTCGCCAACAAGGGATTTTGCGTTGGTCTTGTCGACAAGGCCCGTTCCGGCGTCGACAAACTTCTCCACGGATTCGCCCCCGGCAACCTTGATGGCGGTATCGACAGCCTGCTGGCCTTCTGTGCCCGGGTCATTGGACGCCGTCGCGACGAACTGGCTACCGTCGGCTATGTCCTTGACGGCCTCCATCAGGCCGTCGACACCGAAAACCTTCACATCCATGCGGTTGTTTTCCTTCAGCACCTGCAACGCACCCAGGGCCATGTCATCGTTGTGCGCGTAGACAGCTTTCACGTCGGGGTTGGCCTGCAGGAGATCCTGCATCGCCGTTACAGCCTGGGACCGGATGTAGTTCGCGTACGGACCTTCAACGATCTTGATGCTCGGCGCTGCCGCTGCCGCTTCATGGAAGCCGTCATGGCGGTCCTTGGCCACGGCGCCGCCGGCATCCCCTTGGATCTCAACAACCTTGCCACCGCCGGCACCAAGGGTCTTCACCATCTGTTCGCCGACCAGCTTTCCCATCGCTTTGTTGTCCCGTCCAACAAAGGACTCGGATCCGGAGTCGATGGGCCGGTCGACGGTGATCACCTTGATCCCGGCAGCCTTGGCGGCAGCGAGGGCGGGAGCAATGCCCTTAGGATCAACCGGATTGATAATGAGCACGTTGATCCCGCGCGTAATAAGGTCCTGCACATCGTTGTTCTGCTTGGTCACGTCACCGTTAGCGTCAACGTGCAGCAACTCATCGCCCTTTGCAGTCGCTTCCGCCTTCGCCGCATCACTCAGAGAGACGTAGAAGGGACTCTGCTGCGTCGCCTGACTAAAACCGATCTTCAGCTTGCCCGTCACAGGGGCCGCACTACCTGTAGTTGCAGCGGTACCGGGTGTCGAACAACCAGCCAGCATCAGGGCGGCTGCTGCAGCCAGACCAACAGACTTCATCGTCGTTGAAAACTTCATGGGAGATCCTTCCAAAGTTTGGGGTTGTCCCAACGGGACTCATCCCAAGCTAGAAGTGACATAAAGCACAGTCAACATGTGTCGGTAAGTTTGCTCATGTGAGCAGAGCCATTCTTTCCCGTCACGGGTGTCGCCCCCGGGGACCGACCAGATCAATGCTCGAGAACGTAGGCGGGTGTACGGCGTCGTAACCTGCCGGGTTCACTTAAACCAGCGACACCGGTAATGGATGTTTCCCTGCTGTGGCGATCCCTAGTCATCCCGGCAGCCAATAAGAAGCGCGTTTCCCGACCACTCCCCGCGCGGGGTTCCAACGAGCCGATAGTGGTGATTCTGTCAGTCTGGTGGGGCGGAAGACTGGTCGTCTTGGCGTTGCCATAAGAGCGTGTTTGAACCTTCCCTGCCAAAGATCTTTAGATGGCCCTGGCCTGACGAAGGTACTGGTAGACCGTTTCACGGCTAATGCCATAGTCGTGGGCGAGGACGACTTTCGGAACACCGTTCTCAGCACGATGCACGAGCTCGGCGGCAAGGTCAGGTGAGAGAGTCTTCTTCCGCCCCTTGTAGGCTCCGCGCTGCTTCGCAAGGGCAATGCCTTCGCGCTGCCGTTCCCTGATCAGGGAACGTTCGAACTCGGCGAAAGCACCCATGACGGAGAGCATGAGGTTGGCCATAGGCGAGTCCTCGCCGGTGAAGACCAGGCTTTCCTTTACGAACTCGACGCGGACCCCTTTGCGAGTAAGGCCTTGGACGAGGGCACGCAGGTCATCAAGGTTTCTGGCCAGCCGGTCCATGCTGTGCACGACCACGGTGTCCCCGTCACGGGCGAAGCGAAGCAGCTCGGCGAGCTGTGGCCTGGCCGTGTCCCTGCCGGAGGCCTTATCCGTGAAGACCCGGTCAAAAACCTGGCCGTCGAGCTGGCGCTTCTCGTTCTGCTCCAGCGTACTTACCCGTACATATCCGATCCGCTGTCCGCCCACTGTAACCTCCAACCCGGGTGCCTGTGAGGTTGAGTTCTAGGCTTGTCTTACGATCAAGTCAAGACGTAGATGCAGCGTTGTCAGGTTGGGGTGCACGTCAACAGAATAGAAGTGTGGCGGCGTTACGTCTTTTGACCCTGTTTTCCGTACATTTCGTTTGTTGACTAGGCGCTGCCTGCCGGTACTCGTGGCCTGGATTAGCTGGGCGAAGACCGCCGTAGTGATGCCCGGGCGCGAACCACTCCGGGGCCTGCAGTGGCACGCCTCGTTTGGATTTCCAGGCCTGCGCCGGTCCAGCGGAGGGAGCGAAGATCTGTGACCATGATGTCTGGGGTGTGCTCTCCCACTTCGCGGTTGCCAACGCCGATGATGTAGCCGGCCTTTGCAGCCCGCGCGGCACGGATGCCGGCGGCCGCATCTTCGATAACGACGCAATCCCCGATTGGGACGGCGAGTCCGCGGGCTCCTGCGAGGTATCCCTCCGGGTGCGGCTTGCCGTTCTGGACATCCCCTGCTGTAACTAATATGGCTGGGATCGGCAGGTGGGCGGCGGTCAGGCGGGCAGTGGCAAGGTTACGGGAACCTGAGGTCACGGTCGCCCACCGGTCGGAAGGGATCGAGGCCACCAGTTCGGCGGCACCGGGAATGGTTGTGACGGCTGCTGCGTCCTCGATCTCCATCGCATCGATTAGGTCAGCAGCGTCTTGGCGGCGGTCGTCGTGGATGAAGTCGGCTACGGTGTCGGCCGAGCGTCGCCCATGCACCGTGGCGATAACGTCCTCGGGATTTAGCTGCATGTGTTCGGCCCAACGGGTCCAGGAGTGGAGGACGATTTGGTCTGATTCAACCAGAACGCCGTCGCAGTCGAACAGTATGGCTTCGCAGGGTACGAACGTTACTTCGTCAGGTTCTGCTGGGGCGGTTCCTGAGATGGCGGCCAATACGTGCTCCTTGACGGTGTGGGTGAGAGTTTTGCAGCTGTCTGAACGCGGGGTTGATAGGCCTCCGCGTAAAGTTTAGAGCTCAGAATCGGCGCGTCCCGCCCCGTGTAATCGGAAGCCTACGCAGCGGGACAGATCCGGTGCAGGCGTGCGCGGGGTCTGGCGAAGGCCCACGGGTGGGTTGCTTTTAGGGGAGGGGAAGGAACGGTGTGCCATTAGTGGCGAGTTTGTCAAGGGCACGTACCAGTCCGTCGGCGGTTCCTCCACCGGAGTGGTTGCCGTGGCAGAGGATGATGTCGCCGGGCTTTGCCTTTGCGGTCTCCGTGGTGACAGTAGCTGCCGGGTATGTGGCGCCGCCGTCGGCGTTGATGCTGAATCCCACGGCGCTTACGCCCAGGGAACTGACGATTGTGGCGGCTACATCGTCGAGGTATGCGGTACCTGGCCGGAAGTACCGTGGCCGTGACCCGGTCATCTCGGTCAGCAGGGCGTCGTTGGTCATGACCTCGTCATAGACCTCGGCGACTGTTCTGGTTCCTGTGATCCCGTAGGCGGAGTTTCCGGTGGTGGAGAGTGGGCGGTGGGTGGTTCCGTGGTTCGCCAGTTCGAAGAGTGGTTCGGCAGCCAGTTCCCGGGCAGTCCCGGTGTTTGCCGTGATCCATCGGGAGTTTAGGAACAGTGTCGCCGGGATGCGACGTGCACGCAGTGCGGCGATGAGTGTCCGGTCGTAGCCGTTGCCGCCCGGGCCTCCGCAGAAGTCGATGGTCACGGCGATCCCGGCCGTCCCTTGGGGGAGTTTGGTAAGGACCCCGGGTGCTTCGAGTCCCCAATAGCGGGGGGTGCGGCCGGTGTAGGTGTTGATGGTGTCGTTTTTTGGTGGAGGCAGCGGGCGGTCCTGCACGGAGTGCGCGGGCGGCTGGGGCGCCGAATTGGTATCCACGGCCGCATTACTGTCGTTGCCGGCCGCAGAGGTTGGTGTTGGGCCGAGGACCCGGTTGGTGCTGAACTGGACGGCTTGGTCAGGGAAAGCTGCCATGACCGACATGGCCGCAGCGAGCATCACCGTGCGCCGGTTGGGGGTTGCCGTGCCTGGTGTGAGGTGCCTCGGTGTTTCGTCCATTGCTGGGCGCCCTAGGGGATGTAGTGGTGCGGGTGGCTGTATTCGGGTTTTTTCGTTTGGCCGTTCAGTAGCGGTATGGCAGCGATAATGGCGGCTGCGGACCAGGCTTGGGGCCGACATGCAGCGGCGTAGGGTGCGGGGGGTCCTTCGCTTGCCGGGTAGCCGCCGTGGAGTTCGGGGATGCGGTGGTTGAAGGCCTGGGCGGCGTCCATGATTCCTTGGGCCAGGCGTGCGGCTTGGTGCGGTTTTCCTTCGCGTGCCAGGCCGGTGGCGGCGATGATGGTGTCGTGGGTCCAGACGGATCCCGTGTGGTAGCCCAGGGGGTTGTAACCGGCAGTATCGCTGGCCATGGTCCGAAGCCCGTATCCGCTGTCAAGTACCGGGTTCATGAGCCGGTCGGCGATCTCGGTGGCTTCCTCGGCGGTGCAGAGCCCGGTCCCGAGGACGTGTCCGATATTGGAGGTCAGGGCCGTGACGGGCCGTCCGTCGGATTCGAGTGCCACGGCGGGGTGTATCCCGTGAGTCGACTCGATCCAAAAGGCCTTCCGGAAGGCGTGGGCCAGGTCCGCGGCGTACTGCTCCCAGCGGTCGGGGTCGCCGGTGTTGAACCGTCGCATCAGGGTCGCGGCGTTGAGGGCGGCTGCGTGTGCGTAGGCCTGGACTTCGCAGAGTGCGAGCGGACCTTCTGCGGGGCGCCCGTCGTGGTCGCGGATTCCGTCGGTCGAGTCTTTCCATCCCTGGTTGGCCAGGCCCCGCCCGGTTGTGTCCTTGTAGCGGAGGAAGCCGTCTTTGTCCGGTGTTGATGCCATCCATTCAAGGCAGCGGCGCATTGTGGGCAATAGCGCTGCGATGTCCTCTTCCGGGGCGCCGTGCTGCCAGGCGTCGTGGAGGAGGGATATCCAGAGGGGGGTTGCGTCCACGGTACCGAAATAGACTGCCGGCAGGACTACGCCTCCGGTGAGTACCCGGTCCTTTTCCCGTGCCACGTGGAGGATTTTTCCGGGTCGGGCATCGGTGGCCGGGTTTTCGTGGAGTGCCTGGCGGCGGGCCAGGGTGCGGAGTGTGCCCATGGCGGTCCCGGTGCCCAGGGAAAGGGTGAACCGGGCAGCCCAGAGCGCGTCACGGCCAAAGAGAGTGCAGTACCAGGGGGAGCCAGCTGCGAGGAAGACGTCTTCGGGCGCGGCCGAGTCGGCCAGCAGCAGACCCCGCAGATCGTTCAGGGACTGTTCCAGGGTCCGGTCCTCAGGGTGTTCACCTGCGGTTGATGGCCCGGCAGGGAAGTGTTTGGCCGGGTCCGTTACCGGGAGGAAGAGAGGAACTTCACGGTCCTCAATATCGACCCCGACCTTGAGAGTGTGCGTGGTGCCCGGAGGCAGAACCAGCTTTGTGGAGGTCGCCGGCGGAAAGGGTGTGGTGGCGCGGACGGTTATTCTCGGGTGGGTCCAGGACGTGATGTGGCCGGCATTTGTGGGCTCTGCGTCTGATGTTCCGCGTTCTGCCTTGATGTCTGCCAGGCTGGCGAAGTCCGTGGCGAGATGGAGGGTCGCGTGAACTGTCAATGGCTTGAGTCCTGTATTGGCCAGACTGTAGGTGTCCGTCACGTGTCCCGGGCGGAGGACCCGGGTGCGGGTCACCAGCAGGGCCGGGTCCTGCGTGGGCTCTCCGATGTTCCTGACGATGTAGCGGTACCTCTCGGTGTTGCTGCCGGCCCCGTGGGAGCCGATGAAATCCGTGCTCCCTTCAATGCATAATTCCAGCCGGCGCAGGGCGCGCAGTTCCCCGTGATAGATCCCGGACGCGTCGGCCGCCGCGCCGACGAGACCGGCCCGTGTGGAGATGACCTGGGTGGGCGCTGCGACGGCAATGTTGGATTCGTGGAGAGTCGGCTGGTGGGACATAGTCCTGTTCTTTTCGGGGTAAATCGAGCGGGATGCGGATTCGCATCGGGGGGAGGAAGGTGTCCGGCGCCCGTCCGCGGTGCGCGAGGAATCGCTGCGGCCTGTGTCCAAGCGCTTCCGGGCCGGGCAGGGGGAGCATCAACGGATGTGGAGGTGTCCGTAGCCGACGCTCTTTAGGTGGGGTGGCAGCGGCGCCCGCGGGTGCGGGTGCCGCTGCTTCTTCGAGGTACTAGACGCAGTCGCCGGCGGCGTGTTGGAGAAGAGTTGCACTGGTTTCGCTGGGCATGGCGTCCAAGTCGGTGGCTGGCGCTCCTTTCAGGCGCAGCGGCAATGGTCCTGATGAGTTGCCGAGGGGCGACGGATCCGGACAGGAACCGGCCCGTACGAAACGCCGTTGATGCCCTCCAGTGCGTGGGAGACGACCTGATCCGCCGGGGCCCCTATGTCGACGACGGCTCCGTTTTCGTCCGTGTCCAGGGCTTCGAGGGTGGCCAGTTGTGAATCCAGCAGGGCGGGAGGCATGAAGTGCCCGGATCTGCCTTCCAGACGCTGGGCGAGGACTTTCTTGCTGCCGTTCAAGTGCAGGAAGATGGTGTCCGGCGCGTGTTCCCTTATGGCGTCGCGGTAGCTTCGTTTGAGGGCGGAGCAGGCCAGGACCAGCCCGCCGTCACCGGCGGCGGCCAGTTCGCCCCCCACGATCCCCAGCCAGGGCCAGCGGTCCTCGTCCGTCAGGGGCGTGCCCGCGGCCATCTTGGCCACATTGGCTACGGGGTGGAGGGAGTCGCCGTCGAGGAACGGGACGCCCAGTTCACGGGCCACGAGGTCCCCGATGGTGGTTTTGCCGCAGCCGGAGACGCCCATGACCACCACACGGGGCCTGGCGGGGGCGGGGTTGTTGATGCTCATCGACGTTGTCCTTATTACCAGTCGTGGCCGTTCTCAGCGGTCATGCCGGTCTCACCAGTCATGGACGGTGCCGTCGACGAGGCGGTTGTAGGGCAGGTAGGCCTGCTGGTAGGGGTAGGCCGCGGCGGCTTCCTCGTTGAATTCAACCCCGATCCCGGGCTTGTCGCCCGGGTGCAGGTACCCGTCCACGAAGGTCATGGACTGTTCGAAGACCTCGTTGGTCTGGTCCGAGTGTTGCATGTATTCCTGGATGCCGTAGTTGTGGATGGCCAGCCCCACATGCAGCTGCGCGGCGAAACCGACGGGGGAGATGTCGGTGGGCCCATGGAACCCGGACTTGATCTGGTACTGCGCCGCGAAATCCATCACCTTCTTCAGCGGGGAAATCCCGCCGAAGTGCGTGGACGCTGCCCGGACGTAGTCGATCAGCTGTTCCTTGATGATGGTCTGGTAGTCGTACACGGTGTTGAATATTTCACCGATCGCCAGCGGCGTGGTGGTGTGCTGGCGGACCAGGCGCAGTGCCTCCTGGTTCTCGGCCGGGGTGCAGTCCTCAAGCCAGAACAGGTCGTAGGGTTCCAGGGCTTTGCCCAGCTTCGCGGCCTGGATGGGGGTCATTCGGTGGTGGCCGTCGTGCAGCAAGGGGATCTCCGGACCAAACTCATTCCGGACCGCCTCAAACACACCAGGCAGGTGGCGCAGGTACGCGCGGGTGTCCCAGTCTTCTTCCTGCGGGAAGGCTCCGCGGCCGGCGGGTTCGTAGTCGTAGCGCTCCCCGGAGGCCTGTGCCTGGGCGGCCACGCCGTAGACAGCCTTGATCCCGGGGATGGCGGTCTGGATGCGGATGGACTTGTAGCCCAGCTCCAGGTGCTCGCGGACGGAATCGAAGAGGGACGGGAGGTCGGCCCCTGAGGCGTGGCCGTAGGCCCGCAGCCCGTTGCGGGACGCACCGCCGAGGAGCTGGTAGACGGGCATCCCGGCGAGCTTTCCCTTGATGTCCCACAGCGCCATGTCGACGGCGGCGATCGCGGCCATGGTGACGGGGCCGCGGCGCCAGTACGAGGACCGGTACAGGAACTGCCAGGTGTCTTCGATCCGGTGCGGGTCCTTCCCGATCAGCAACTGCGTTACGTGCTCCTTCAAATAGGCGGCAACTGCCAGTTCGCGGCCGTTCAGGGTCGCGTCACCGATGCCGGTCACACCATCCTCGGTGGTGATCCGCAGAGTCACGAAGTTCCGGGACGGACTGGTCACGAAGACCTCCGCGGCAATGATTTTCACAAGGTTCCTTTCAGGAGTGGCGCGTACTGGCTGTCTGCTCCGGCCAGCCGGGTTGCTTGTTCGACAATGGCCGCGGCCAGAACGGAGGGTTCTTTGATTCCGGGGGCGACTTCACGGAGCATCCGCAGGGCGTCCGTGTGGACGTCGGGGCCGAGCGAGGCGATGAGGTTCGCGGCGGACGGGTCGTTGATGTGGGCTGGTGAGGACTTCAGGTGAAGAAGCCAGGCTGCCAGCAGGGCGGTCTGGCCGGTACCGGCGTCTCGGCCGGAGTCGAGGCGCCGTTCGATGACGGGGATGCATCGCAGCGGGATTTTCTGTGATCCGTCCCTGGCTACCTGGAGGAGCAAGTGGCGGATTGCGGGATTGGCGAACCGTTCGCGCAGCGCGGCGGTCGCAGCCGCTATTTCGCCGGGGGAAAATGGCAGGACTTCGGCGGCTTCTTCCCAGAGTTTTTCCAGGAGGTCCCGACAGATGTCATCCTCCACGGCCTGGGCGATCGTGGTGTGTCCGCGCAGGAGTCCTGTGTAGGCGAGCAGGGAGTGTCCGGCGTTGAGGAGCCAGAGTTTGCGTTGTTCGTAGGGTTCGATATCGTCGACGAACCGGGCCCCGGCCCGTTCCCATTCCGGCCGGCCGGCAGGAAAGTCCCCGGCGATGATCCACTCGGTGAACGGTTCTGTCACCACCGGGGCATGGTCGGTGTAGCCGGTAAGCCGAACGGCCGTCTGTTCATCGCCGGCGGCGCCGGCCGGCGTGATCCTGTCGACCATCGATGACACGAAGGAAACATGGCCGTCGATCCATGCGGCGAGCTCCCGGTCCACCGCTGAGGCCATCTGCAGGACCACGGTGCGGGTGACTTCTCCGTTGCGGGAAAGATTGTCACAGCTGAGGATGGCTATGTCTCCGCTGCCGGCTGCCCGGCGCGCCCGGAGTCCTTGGACGAGACGTCCGGGCGCTGAAGCGACAGGGGCATCGGCGTGGCCGTGCCGCAGCACGGTGATGTCTGCGGCAACGGTTGCATCGGCGTAGTTGAGTCCGATTTCCTGCTTGTACCGGTATCCGGCCTCGGTGATGGTCAACGTGACGAGGGCGGTGTCGGGGTGGGCGAGGAGATCGTTCCACCGGCGGGTGTGGCTTCCGTCATGGGCTTCGGCGATGCTGTCAATGATTTCAGCGCTGTCGCCCGTGGCGCTGCGTGTGATGAGGGTGTAGAGCCCGCCCTGGGCGCGGAGCAGCTCCCCGGCCCGTGGACGGCGCCCCGTAAAGGCGGCGATCCCCCAGGGTGCGGCGGCTGCCGCCTGGTTGGCGGTGTGGGTGTACCAGGCCTGGTGGGCCCGGTGGAAGGCCCCCAGTCCCAGGTGGACGATCCGCACGGGGGGAGCGGGCTTCCCGGTCGTGGCGCGGTTGAGATCAGGCATGGAGATCCCTCATTGCGTTCCGCCGGTGACCAGCTGCAGGTCATCGTATTTGCCGGCTGCGACGTCCTCGAAGTTCACCGCTGTTCCCAGGGTCGCCGAGACGTACAGGGCACGGACCGTCGCCAGCGCGTCGGTGGCTTCTTCCACGCCGACGACGGGCCGGCCCCCGGTGCGGATGGCGTCGATGACGTTGCGGTACTGCATGTGGTGGGCTGTTTGGAGGTCATCGGCGCCGGCCAGGTTGGCTGATGCGTCCCGGTCACCGACTTCACCCGCGGCCTGGTTGCCGGCGCCGGCCAGCCCGTAGGAGGGAACGAAGGACTCATCCGGGTTGTTGTCTGCCGCATGGAAGTAGGACAGGCGGTCGTTATCGATCACTGCCGACCCCCGGTCGCCGTGGACCTGGATCCGGGCGGTCAGACCGGGGAAGGCGGCGGTGGTGCAGTGAAGAACGGCCAAGGCGCCGGATTCGAACCGGATGGTCGCGACCGCGGTGTCTTCGACTTCGATGTTCTCGTGGGCCAGCAGCGCCGTGTGGGCATGGATCTGGACCGGCCGGCCAAGGAACCAGAGCAGGAGGTCCACGGTGTGCACGCCCTGGTTCATCACTGCCCCGCCACCGTCCATGGCCCAGCTTCCACGCCACTGCCCGGAGTCGTAGTACTCCTGTGCCCGCCACCAGGCGAGCGAGGCGACGGCCGAGGTGATGCGCCCGAATCGTCCGGCTGCCACTGCCCCCGCGACGGCGCGGCTGGCGGGATCGAAGCGGTGCTGGCTGATCACCGAGATCACCTGCCCCCGGGAGTTGGCGTCCGCCGCTGCCGCGGCCACTGACCGGGCGCTGGACAGGTCGACGTCGAGGGGCTTTTCGATGATGACATGCTTGCCGGCGTTCAGCGCCTCCACGGCGAGGTCTGAATGCAGTCCGCTGGGCGTGCAAATCACGACGACGTCGATGTCCGTGGCGCGCAGGGCTGCCGACAGTGAGCCGTGCACGGCCGGCCTGTCACGGTTCAACTCTGTTTCGACCGTATCGGCCAGGGTGTGCGCGGCTGGTTCAACGGCGTCGATGACGGCGACCAGGTCAAGGTCCGTGTCGGAGGTGATGACCTGGGCATGCTGACGGCCGATGACGCCGCAGCCGACAAGGGCGGTGCGCAGCCTGGGCGGGAGCCCGGTGTCAGTGGTGGTGGGGAGGTGCGCGTTCATTTGGTGGTGACTCCTGCTGCTTCGAGGACGCGGTTGAAGGCGCGTCCGGCGACGCCGAAAGCGGCAGGGCCGGAGAAGCCGCCGAGGTGGTGGGTGTTGGCAAGGTGCGGTTCAAGGGACGCGAAGCCGGTGAATCCGTCGTCGCGCAGGGCGTTGATGGTCTCCTGGAGTTCCCCATCGCCTTCCCCGGCGGGCATGACGAGCCGGGTGTCCAGTCGGGCGTCCTTGACCTGAAGGTATTCAATGTATGGACGCAGCATCGTGTACCCCTCTGTGAAGGGTTTGACGCCGACCTGGACGAAGTTGGCAGCGTCCCAGGCCACGCGCAGCGCCGGTGAGTTGACGGTCTCCATGATGTCCAGGACACGTTCGGGAGTATCTCCGTAGATGTCTTTTTCGTTTTCGTGCAGCAGGATCACGTCGGCTGCTTCTGCCGTTGAGGTGAGGGCGCGCATTCGCTCCATCACCTGGGAGCGGATCGATTCTGCAGTGGCTTCCCCGGAGCGGTAGAAGGAGAAGATGCGGATGTATCGGGTTCCGAGGGTTTGGGCGGCGTGGATGGCTTTACGCAGGCGGGCGACTTCGCCCTCTGCCGGTTCGCTGACATCAACTTTCCCGATCGGGGAGGCGATCGCGGACACGCCCATGCCGTGCTCGGACAGGATGGACTTGAGCCGCTGCAGGTCTTCCTCGGAGAGGTCGACGATGTTGGTTCCCCACGCGCTGCGGACTTCGATGTGTTTGGCGCCGAGGGCCTGCAGGACAGAGATCTGCACGACGGGGTCGGGGCTGATTTCGTCGCCGAAGCCGGAGAGGTCCCAGGTGACCTGGTTGTCGTTCATGTTCTTTTTCTCCTATGGGTGTGTGGACGTTATTTGACGCCGCCGGCGGTCAGTCCGCCGACGAGGAAGCGCTGAAAGACGAGGTAGAGGATGACGACCGGGGCGGCGCAGACCAGGGAAGCGGCCATCATCTGGCCGTAGAGCGGCAGGGTGCCGCCTTCCGAGGAGGAACCAAAGATCTGCAGGACCACGGCAACCGTTTGCGTGTTCGGGCGCGTCAGGACCGAAGCGAACAGGACATCGTTCCACCCGAGCAGGAAGGAGAACACACCGGCGACGACGAGCCCTGGCCAGCTGAGCGGGAAGATTATCCGGAACAACACACCTACCGAGGACGCGCCGTCGATCCGGGCAGCTTCCTCCAGTTCCTTGGGCAGCCCGCGCAGGTAGGTGACCATGACCCACGTCGAAAACGGCAGGGCAAAAGTAAGATAGGCGACGAACAGGCCCCAGCTGGTCCCGATGACGGTGATGCCGAGGTAGTTTCCCGCCGAGGCGAAGACAACGAAAACCGGCAGCAGCAACAATGTGCCGGGCAGGCTTTGAAGCCCGATCAGTCCGCGGAGAATGGCCAGCCGCCCGCGGAATTCGAAACGCACCAGGACGTAGGCGGTGATGATGCCCAGCAGGGCCGCGACCACCGCCACCGCGCCGGCGGTGAAGATGCTGTTGACCAGCCCCCGCCCGAGGGGGAGGGTGTTCCAAATTTTCGCGTAATTTCCGAGGGTGAAATCGGTGGGGAAAAACGCTCCCCGGGCGACTTCCACGTCCGAGTTCATTGACGCGAACACGATATACAGCAGGGGCACCGCAACCATGCTGCAGAGCACGACTACGCCAGTCACCAGCAGAGGTTTCGGCAGCAGCCGGTTGACGGCCGCTGACTGTCCTCCGGTCCTGGGTTTGCGGGGAGAAACTGGCTGATGGCCCAGGAGGGTCTCCTGTTCCACGGCTGTGCTTGAGTCGGTCATTTCTTGGCTCCTGACTCTGTGCCGGTGTCGAGCTTGACGGCCCGCAGGTAGAAGTACAGCGGGAGCGCAATGAATACCAGTGACAGGAGGGCCATGGCGGCCCCCATGCCGAACCGCAGGCTGGTGAAACTCATGCTGTACACCAGGGTCGGTAGGACTTGAATATCAAACGGCGCAGGCACGCCAAAGAGCAGGAACGCAAGGGAGAAATTGTTCATGTGATGCAGGGTGGCGATCAGGCAGGCCAAGGCCACCGGGCCACGAAGATACGGGAAGATCACATAGCGCAGCTTGGTCCACCACAACGCACCATCGATTGCGGCCGCTTCATGGACTTCCTGATCCACCGACTGCAGTCCCGAGAGCGCCATGAGATAGATAAACGGCCACGCCGCCCATACTTCGACCAGGATCAGGACCCAGTAACTGGAGGGCCCGCTGAGCCACTGACCGGCCGGGATCCCCGCGGTGGCCAGGATCTTGTTGACGATTCCATCCGGCTGGAGCATGGTCCGCCAAAAGGTGCCGACCACAAACGACGGCAGAACGTAGGGGATGAGATAAACCGAACGGACAACGGCTCGGCCGCGGAATGCGTTCTGCGTGGTCAGTGCCGCAAACACCCCGATCGGCACCGTGATGACCGTGGCGATCACCGAGAACGAGACACTGTTCCCAAACGCGTGCAGCAGGTCAGTGGATGTGAATGCCTCCACGAAGTTGGACACCCCTACGAACGGGGCACTGACCCACTTGCGGATCGTGTACTGATCCAGCTGGAGCATCGAAATGTAGATTCCCAGCAACAACGGGACGACGATGACCAGTCCGATCAAGAGACCGCCGGGTGTCAGCAGCCACAACGGCCGGCTGCGTTCACTGACGGTCCGCCGCCGTTCCGGGGCCGAGGGCCCCGGTGGCAGCACCTGTTCGGAGTCGGTTCGGCTCACGATACTCATTTGTTGGCCGCTGCCCTGTCCAGTGAAGTCTGTGCGTCCGCCTGTGCCTTGGCCAAGGCACTCTTCAAGGCTGACTCGTCAAAGGTGCCGGCGCCCAGTCCGGGACGGGCCTGGACGACGATGTTGGTCAGCGCCAGCTGAATGTCGCCCCACGCACCCGTGAACGGAGTGGACTTGGACTTGGTCGCCGAGTCCAAAACAGGTGCCAGGCCGGGGTCGGCCGCCTCGACCTTCTTGGCAGCGGCAGCATTGGCCGGAAGGTCGCCGAACTGCTGGCTGTAATTGACCTGCTCCTCCTCGCTGGTCACCAGCTTGACGAAGGCGGCCGCGAGATCCTGATTCTGTGAGTACTGCGCGATCACCAGGTTGTCACCGGAAATGATCGAGCTCACCGGCGTTCCGCCCGCAGGAGTAGAGGTCTCTCCCGGCGGCACGGACGGCATCACGGCGTATGCATACTTGCCCTTGACCGGGGAAGCGTCCAAAGTGACCTTCGACGACGCCGTTGTCATCGGAATAATTGCCGACTTACCAGAGGCGAAATCGGCGACCGCTTGGCTGTCATTCCAACCCACCGCGGCCGGATTGACGACCTTGTCCTTTGTCAACCACCCAAAGTAGGTTTCATATGCCTTCAAGACAGCCGGGTCATCGATGCGCGCCTTGTTGCCGTCCACGATCGGGTTCCCCGCCTGGTTGGCCATCGTCCAGGCAAACTTCCACGGCGTGTAGTTATCCGCGTACCCCGTGGCCAAGCCGTACGTTGTGCCGTTCGTGAGTTTCTTCGCCTGCTCCAACAGCCCGTCCCAGGTCGTTGCCGGCTTATCCAGGCCAGCATTCTTAAACATCTCGGTGTTGTACGCCATCACGTACGGCCGGGAAGAGAACGGAACAGCAATCTCGTTCTGGGAGTCCGGGCCGGAAATACCAAGGGATGCCGGCACAAAACGATCCCGGCCACCGACCTTGTCCCATTCCTTGGAATCAAACTTCACGAATGCGCCAGTGGAATAGGCCGTTGGCGTGAAGGTGGTTCCGATCCTGTAGACGTCCGGTCCCTGACCGGCCACAACTGAGGTCTGGATCTTAGTCAGCTCATCGTTGGCGGAGGCGAACGTCTCAAATTTCACATCCGCTCCGGTGGATTTCTTAAATGCGTCGGCTATACGGGCCTGCCACGCTTTGGCTTGATCCGCATGCGCAGCGTCGGCGCCGACGAGCACGTCCAGGGTCTTGCCGGCACCGTTAACGGTGCCGTCGCTTGAACTCTGACTGCTGCCGCCGCCGCACGCAGTCAGTCCCAGCACGCCGACAGAAAGCGATGCTGCGACGCCGATAAGCCTCAACTTTGTTTTGTTCATGTCCTTTGCTGCTCCTCATCGAGTCCACTACGAAGTCATCGGTTTCGGCCATGGAGACCGGATGTTACGTGGAACACTATGACAACAAATGCAAAACATGGCAATATGTTGCCAAAAATTGCCAATACCGTAGTTTGGTGGCAACATTTAGGGCATATCGTCAGCGCAGTCGCCAAGGGAGCCTTCAATGGAAGAAGTCACAACCGCAGGGGCAACGAAATCCCAGGGGCGGCGGTCTCCGACCATCAGGGATGTGGCCGCGCTGTGCGGCGTGGCGGCTTCGACGGTGTCACGGGCGCTTTCCCAGCCGGACAGGGTCCACTGGGCTACCCGGGAACGGGTCGAAGCGGCCGCGGCCGAACTGGGTTATGTGCCGAACTACGCGGCCCGCGGGATGACGTCCGGGCGCACCGGGACCGTGGCTCTCCTCGTTCCCGACATCAGCAATGGGTTTTTCCTCGATCTCATTCGAGGGACCCAGCGCCAGTTGCGCGCCGCCGGATATACCCAGCTTCTGGTCGACACAGAGGAGGACACCGACCTTGAGACCAACTACCTGGACCGGCTGCGCTCCTCAGCGGATGGATTTATCCTGGCCGCGAGCCGGCTGAACGATGACCAGCTGGCGAGGCTCGCCGCCGCCATGCCTATCGTGACAATTAACCGGACCAGCCCCGGGGTCCCGACCGTCCTTATCGACACCGCGCACGGGGTTCAGCAGGCACTGGAGCATCTGTTCTCCCTGGGCCACCGGGAGATTGCTTACATGGCTGGGCCTCCGACGTCATGGTCCGACGGGCGCCGGTGGACCGCTCTGCAGGAAAGAGCCAAGGCCCTTGACATCACGGTGCGCCGGCTTGGCCCCTTTCACCCAAGCCAGCGCTCCGGTGCGGCCGCGGCGGATGCCGTCCTCATCAGCGGTGCCACCGCATGCATCGCCTTCAATGACCTGCTCGCCATTGGGATGCTTGTCCGGTTCCAGGAACGGGGCGTGGACGTCCCGGGAGAGCTCAGCGTCATTGGCTGCGACGACATCTTCGGAGCCGACTTCTGCTCTCCACCCCTGACCACCCTCACTGCGCCGATAGAGCAGGCCGGCAGGGTGGCTACAGACATGCTCCTGAGCAGGCTGCAGTCCTTGAACGGCGTCGTGCGTTCGCAGGTTGAACTTCCCACCCACCTGACCATCCGCGCCTCCACCGGAGCCGCCCCGCATCCAAGGAACTCCCTATGACCGAGCTGACCATCCACCCAGACCGGCTGCTCCCTTCGGATCCGGCCACACGTGCCATCGCCCGCAGTCTCCTTGGCGAGGTCGAGGCCGCCCCGATCTATTCCCCGCACGGCCATGTCGACCCGGCATGGCTTGCAGACAACAAGCCGTTCAACGATCCCGCCACCCTGCTCATCACCCCGGACCACTACGTCACCCGGATGCTCCACGCAGCAGGCGTGCCGTTGTCTGAACTCGGCGTCTCCCCACTGAACGGGGGAGCGCATCCAGCAGACCCCCGGGACATCTGGCGGAGTTTCAGCGAAAAATGGCACCTGTTCCTTGGCACACCGGTCCGCTACTGGATGGAGCAGGAACTCAACGAACTCTTCGGCATCAACGAACAACCAGACGCCGGCAACGCAGACGAAATCTTCGATACCATCCAGACCGCACTGCAAACCGATGAGTTCCGCCCTCGGGAGCTGTTCAAAAAATTCAACATCGCCGTGCTCGCGACCACGGACGACCCCGTCGATGACCTCAGTACGCACCGCCTGCTCCGGGACGACCCTTCGTTCACCGGCCGTGTCCTGCCGACTTTCCGCCCGGACCGCTACCTGGATCCCGCCGCCCCCGGATGGACCACGGCACTCGACCGCCTACACAACGTCTCGGGAATCGATACATCCAGCTACGCGGGACTACTCGCCGCACTCAAGGCACGCAGACAGTTTTTCAAAGACCACGGCGCGACCGCCACCGATTCCGGCTGCCCCGAGGCCGGAACCGAACCCCTCAGCGACCCTGATGCCCAAAGGCTCCACCTCAAAGCCCTCCGGGGGCAGATCACCGACAGGGAAGCAGTCGCATACCGCCGGAACATGCTCTACCAAATGGCCGCCATGTCCGCCGAAGACGGACTCGTCATGCAACTTCACCCCGGCATCTTCCGCAACCACCACCGCCCCACCTTTAACAAATTCGGACCCGACACCGGACACGACCTCCCCACCCGGACCAGCTTCGTCGAACCCCTTCGGCCCCTGCTCGAGAGCTTCGGCACCCACCCCAACTTCCGGATGGTCCTCTTCACTGTCGACGAAACTGCTTTCTCCCGCGAAATCGCCCCACTGGCCGGGTTCTACCCCTCCGTCTACGTTGGCGCCCCATGGTGGTTCCTCGACACACCAGCCGCCATCAGCCGCTTCCGCTCAGCCGTCACAGACTCCGCCGGGTTCTATAAAACAGCCGGATTCGTCGACGACACCCGGGCATTCTGCTCCATCCCTGCCCGCCACAACATGGCCCGGAGGGCCGATGCCGCCCACCTGGCCACTCTCGTCACAACCCACCAGATCACCGAAACCGACGCCCACACCCTCGCCCGCGACCTCGTCGGGCGCATCCCCACCGACGCATTCAGGCTCTAGCCCAAAGGCCAACCACTGGGTGTTCTGCGCTTCGGGGAACGTCACTTGGATTTGCGCACACGCTACCGTACTCAGGAACCTGTCTTCCGAAGATTTCGCGACGGTCGTGGAGTTCGTTCCAAACTCGCTCTGTTCCTCGTCATCCACATCGTTGGTCTCATGATCGCCAAGGCAATCTCCCAGGCCCTGGACAAGCTCCTGCAAAAAGTCGGTTTCGATCGGCTCATGGAGCAGGACGGGGTGAAAAAGGCGCTGTAACGGTCGTCGATGGATGCCAGCGACATCTTCGATGCCGTACCCTGTCCGTCCCCAGAATCCGGTTCGGCTTAACCTTCGAGCCGCCAGCGTTTGGCTCTTCCGCCCGGCGCATTTGCTATACAACATTTCCATTCCGGCTCAAGGCTGTTCCTGCTCTATTCCTCAAGAATCATTACAAATAGGACCCGTAAGGTACCCGTCCTGCATTGGGGGAGGGGCGGCCACCACCTTCCTCTCCAAGCCTTTTTGAGGCCGGTCACAACGGTTGCGAATGTTGAGCTATGCCGTTCGCGCGTCACTCGCTCAAGTCAACGGCGACCTCTTTCACCAGCGTCGCCAGCGAAAGTTGCGTCCTCTCCAAAGATCCATTGATGGAGGCGAATGCGAGAGGCCCCCAACCCCGGAGAGCATCCTGCGAGCACTCGATCCACGATATCCAGGTACTCCGAGGTTTTTGGAGTAGGGGGAGCGCACTCCGACCTCGCTGATTCCTTTGGTGCCGCAACAGTCAGTAATGAGATGCTGGGTGCCTTCATGGGACCGGTCAGCCATGACCTCCGAAACCCCTTGACTACAACTCTGGGATGCGTGAGAACTGGCGTGCCTAGATGCGCAGGGGCGTCACCCGGTCAGCGGAGAGTAGGCGGGGATCGAGTAGGCGGGGATGAAGGAGGAAAGGATCGAGGGGGTTGGTGACGTCATCATCTGCTCCAGAATCCATGCCGGCGAGGATAGCCTTCCGCGAACCGTGGGAGGTCACTAGCACCACGTACGTATAAACGCCTCCTTCGGCGGCGCGGATTGCGCGGCACAGACTCAGCCCTTCCATGCCTGACATCTGCAGGTCGGCGACCACGACGTCTGAGCGTAGCGTCTTGTACAGGGCCCAACCGATATCGTCGTTGCCGCGGTGAGGCATTCATACCCGGACTGTTCCAATGCGACCTGGGCAACCAGCAGGGACCCCGGATCATCGTCGACTACGAGGACTGACGGAAATTCCCGGGGCGTGCCCGTGCATCCTCCCTTTCAGGCGGACTCTCTGGCCAGCGGGCCTGCCACAATTTCTCAACAACTGCGAGCATGTGGATCGTAACCTACTGAGGCAACTGTCGGGCCGGCTTCGCCCATATCGATAACGGTGGAAAGACGCGCCGCCGTGCCTGAGTCCGGCCGCCTCTAGCAGGAAATCAGGCTGCCTACCCCCGCAATCACCATGACTACCGACACCCCGTCCGCAGAGGTCGCTTCCGACCCACCGGACAAGCGTCAGTTACACGCCATAATGCTTTTGGGGTGGCCGGTTCTTAGGTTGGCCCCGGCTCTGTCTCGGTTACCGCGGTGATCATGCGTTCCATCCGGGCCACGCCTGCGAAGCGGCCAGCGTTGTCGGTGATGATTAAAGGGGCGAAACGCTCCGCTGGTGCCCGGGTCATAGATCGTGCCAGCGATTCTTCCAGCGGGGTGTTCAGGTTGACCCGGAGGCCGGGGGTGCCAGGACCGTCAAGTCTGCTGCCGGGTTGCAGGATAGCTATGGGGCGCTGATGGCTGCCGATCAAGACCACGAATCCCAGAGACGGGTCGGCCGCGAATACGTCGGTTGCCTCCGCCGGATCCGTAATGGTCACTGCCGGTTCGGCGACGTCCCGGACGGTCGGCGCCCGGGTCGGCGGCATCTGTGTCCTGCTTTTTTCGCTGAGCCGGTCAGCGATCCCGGGCGCCAAGGGCGCCCAGACGGGGGCTGGCCTCCCCAAGTGATAGCCCTGCGCGAGCGGAACACCAAGCGAGACGAGAGCGTCAAGTTCTTCACCGCGCTCAACCCCCTCGGCCAGCACCCACGCATCGATCCGGTCCGCGAAGCTCCCCAGCATACCGATCAGAGCACGGCGCGCTTCATCACGGTCAACATCCCGGACCAACTCCTGGTCGATCTTAATGATGGACGGGCGCAGGAGCAGAAGGTGTCGCAACCCGGCGTATCCGGCCCCGGCGTCATCAACAGCGATGAACGCCCCGGCACCACGTAACCGGTCCAGGTCCGGCCCGAGCGCCTCATAGCAATCGATCGGGGCCTGCTCGGTCAATTCAATGACCAAGCCACCCAAGTCCTTTTCACCGTCCCACACATCCCGTACCCGTCCGGAGGAGAGTAAGTCCGGGGAGACGTTCAGACTCAGGAAACAATTGCGCGGCAGGCTCGGCCGGGCATTCAACGCCGTACGCAGGGCAGCAGCTTCCAAGTCCGCAGACCGGCCGAGAGCACGTGCCTTCTTGAACCAGACCTCCGGGCTGCCCTCTGAAAACCCCGGAAACCGGGCCAGGGCCTCATAGCCTGCGACCGTACCCTGACGGATGTCTGCGATGGGCTGATAGAACGTCGAGAGCCCTTCACCCCGGCACGCGACGTCCAGCAGCTCGTTCCACCCAGAAGCGCCATCCCCGGATGAAAGGGCAGGCCGTGGGGCCTGAATCAATCTCAGGCCGCCGGAATGATGGCCTCGCGGACGGACCTGACGAGTTCCAGAGGCAACTCCGCCAACGCGTGTGCTGTCGCAGCATGAGCGGCGACGTGCACAAGAATCTCATCCTCTGTGCTGCACACCCAGGCAGCCTCGCAGCCCGGAACCACATCACCACAAGCAAACGACTTCATCACAGCCACCTCTCCCCATCCACGAGTGGCACCACCTTAACCCACCTGCCCCATTCAACGATAGACCTCATTGGGCAGCATAAGCATGTAGGGCAGCCCCTCACGGGTTGTCCGTTGGCAGTGAAACTGGCAGCGCTGACGTGAGGTAATGCGAGTTCTTCTGACGGTATCCCCTGCATTATTGCGTTTTACTGTCACTCGATCCGGCAGTTCCGTAAGCGTCCTGGTTGTATCGCTGTCGGCATTTTTCAAACTGTCCGGTTCTAGAGGGAACCTCAGAGCACCAGGCAAGTCACGCTGCCACAATAAAAGGAGCCACTAAACGCTACACCCGGACTGTCTCTAAACGCTTGGGATACGAGATGTTTCGCTGGCCCAACGACCGCGGAGGGGGCAGTGGTCGGTCAAACCGGTGGACGCTGATCTTGGATGCTTGTCCGCGTCTGCGGTCCTCAGCTAGCCGGCGTCTGTCTCTGTCCTTGGACGAACAAGGAGACAGCGACTGTTTGCAAGGAAAAGAGATTAAGCCTGGACAGTCAGGTGGGAGGGGTGCCGGGGTGGATGTTGGCGTTGTAGCGGAATACGTTATCCGGGTCCCATTGGCTCTTGATCCGTGCGAGTCGTTCGTATTTTTGGTCTCCGTAGGACGACCTGACACGGTCTTCGTCGGTGTCGGCGAGGAAGTTCACGTAAGTACCGGATCCGCTGGCGTGTGGACGCAGCGCAGCCCAGAACTCGCGCACCCAGGCGCGGTCGTGTTCCAGGAGTTCGGGGCTGGGGCACTCGGCGGAGATGTTGAATACCCATTTGATGTCCCTGCGGCCGCCGAAGGCGGTGTCATCGTCCCCGACCCGTGAGAAGGCGCCCCGCATCGGGAAAACGGGGACGAAGGAGAGCGGGGAGGCTTTTTGGGGCACGTAGTGGGCGACCACGTCGATCGCGTCGTCGCTGAGCTCATCGAGGTAGAGGGCTTTTTCGTAGGCGAGGATTCCCCAGGGGGTGCTGCCGTCGAACATCCGCTGGAGTTGGATGTAAGGGATCGGGGTGATCAGGTGCCATTGTGGTTCCGGTGCCGAGGCGAGGACGGGTTCGATCATCCGGGCGTGTTCTTCGGGGCTGGCCCAGCCGATGATGACCAGGGCGATCCCGGGTTGTCCTTGATATTTTTCCGGGACGAATGGTTCCGGCGGTGCGCTGAGCCCGGCGAGCAGCACGCCCGCGGTTTCCGGCAGATTCGGGATCAGGTCGCGGCTGAACCGCAGCCCGTCCCGGGCGTGGTCGGCGTCCCAGAAGAACATGCCCATTTGGACCAATGGTGTGACCTCGTGCAGGGCGAATTCGAAGGTGGTCACAATCCCGAAGTTGCCTCCGCCGCCGCGCAGGGCCCAGAACAGGTCGGGATTGGAACCGGGCGAGGCAGTAACGGTGCGCCCGTCGGCGGTCACGACCTCCGCGCTGACCAGATTGTCACAGCTCAGGCCCGCACGCGGGCTGAGCCAGCCGATGCCCCCGCCCAGGGTCAGGCCAGCGACCCCGGTGTGGCTGATAAAGCCGCCAGGCAGAGCGAGTCCGTGTTCCTGCGTGGCTGCGTCCAGATCAGCCCAGGTCGTGCCGCCCCCGCACCTGGCTCGGCGGGCTTGCGGGTCAACCTCCACCTGGTTCAGGGCACTCAAATCGATCATCATCGCACCGTCACGGACGGCGTGTCCGGCGTAACTATGTCCCCCACCCCGGACCGTGACCTCCACGCCGGCCGTCCGGGCGAAACCGATCGCTTCCGCGGTCTGCTGCCTGTCGGTTGGCCGGACGATCAGGGCGGGGCGCCGATCGATGTCCCCGTTCCACACGGCACGGGCCTCGTCGTACCCGGGGTCCCCGGGCACAAAGCTCTCCGCATCAAAGGAGGCACGAAACTTCTCCCATACCGCAGAATCAGTCACTACAGAATCGGACACAGCAGATCTCCGCTCTGAGACCGTCGACCATTGATACGCAGGAATCTACACCCGCTTCCCCCAAACCGGAAGGGACCGACCCGACGCGGCCGCTCCTGAGCCCTGACACGGGGAGAGATCCACCATAAGGGGAACAACGCCCTCGGGTGAGTGACCATCGGCGTACCTGGCGGGGCTGTCTGAATAACAATGAAGATGGAGTTGCGGCTCCGGGCGGGTCTGACTTGCTGATTAACTGACGTGCTCTCGGGCATTGTCCTGACAGCGACGGGTCGGCGCGTGCCGGGGTCGCACTCGTTTGGGGTTGGTCGGCCCGGGCGGACGTGACCGCATAGCGCCTCTGTGTGTCAAGCAGCCAGTTTTTGGGCCTGATGGTGGTCGTGCAGGATCCGCCTGTAGAGGACATTGAAGAGGCGTCATTTGAGTGCCCTGCGGGCTTCGCGGGGTGTTTTTCCTTCGACGGTTTTCTCCAGGTAGTACTCCCGGCCTGGTCCGGGGTCACGGCTTTGGCAGACGGCCATGGTGCTCATGGGCTCCTCGGGTGTGGATAGAACATCGAGGGCTATCACTCCGGCGTGGGTGGGTCCGGCGCCGGCCAGTTTCTTATTCGAGGAATGCTCGACCAGGGTGGCTGCGGTCGATAGGAGGCGGCGGGTCGGCCAGGAATTCAAGTCGGGCATTAACGGAGTGCAGACCTTCGGCCTGCACTCGGCCTGGACGGGGTTTTCAGGGGGAAGCGGAAGCCTGGGGTCCGGAGTCTGCGACTGCGCCGTGATCCAGAATTCCGGAACCGGACGGACCTGCTGGCGGATGGGGTTCCAATTACGCCTGAAACCTGCCACGAGGCAGTGCGTTCAGCCCATACGGCGTGGGGTGACCCTCGGTGTCGGCGAGTTGCTGCCATGGTCGCGGTGGTTAGTGGGTGACCGTGCGGTGTGTTGGCAGCCGTTTGCTTTGCAGTTGGGGGAGGACGAAGATGGCGTCGAACAGAATCAGGATGAACAATACTGGTGCCAGGAAGACGAGGCGGTGGCCCGCCGGATCTGACAAGGGGTTCAGCTGCGAGTAATAGGCGTAGGAGTGGAAGACTGAGATGAGCAGCACGGCCGCCTGGGCTGAGACGGCCCAGAGCCGGCCGTTCCACGCGGGCCACAGTAGAGCGAGCAGGACAACGCCTTCGGGAAAACCTTGCCAAAATGGGCCGATCAGCAGCCCGATCATGTCGACGGCAATGAGGCCGGTGATTGCTACGGTGACCCGTAACCATATGGGGGTCCTGGTCGGGGTGCGCTTCCGGCCCGTGAGCTGGCGGATGATAAACGTTGCCTCGGACACAATCACGAAGAAATACGGCAGCATGACGACAAGGTAGGCTTCGCCGAAGCCGGTCCTCCAGAGGGCGGCGTTGCCGTCGACAAAGTTACCGCCGCCGCTCATCCAGCGGTCGGTACTCAGGAGCCAGTAGGAATGGAGGGCTACCAGGAGAAGGACTGCCGCCTGGACTGTGACAGCCCAGAGCTGGCCCCTCCAGGCGGGCCGCATGACTAGAAGTATGGTGCCTGCTTCGGTGAGGCCGAGCCAGGGAACATCGACGTTGATCATGGTGGTTGGTGGGCCCATGAATGAACGAATGTTCGAGTAGATCAGTGCGAGGGAAATCAGGGCAGAAATAATGATGGCGGCCCGAGGCCCTTTCAGGGCTGGGGTGGCCGTCCCGGCCGGCGGAGCGTCCTCTGGCATGATCCCTCCTTAGAGCGGCATGCCGCTGGCTTCGGCCAGTATGCTCCCCTGCCGTATCTCTGGCAAGAACTTGATGAGAGTCATCTATAGTGCCCGCGGTACGGGGCGGCTCGCCTGCCTGTAAGTGGCAACTCTGAACTGACGGGAGTCGGCAAAACCGATTGGCTTTCGCGTGAATTCCAGGGGTGTTGCAACCACCTCTGGAATTCAAGCTAGAGGCCACGGCAGGTGGTTTATCAGGTTCCGGTGCGCATCAGGCCCGGAACGTTTTCCAGGACGCGCCCTTGGCTGTGGCTGGTGGGGTTTCGCGGAGCCGCGCTGCGGTGGCGGCCGTTGGTGCCGGCGGGGGCGTCTTTCCAAGGGCCGTGTCTTCAGCGCCAGAAGGCGTCTACGGCGCGCGCGTCCCAGGGGTAGGTGTGGATCGCATGGATGAGGCCGTCCTGGATTTTAAGGACGTCGCAGACGAGGTAGTCGATGGATTGGCCCGCGCGTTCGGCCTGGTTGCGCCGGAGCGCGAAGGTGTGCTCGCCGCCGTCAGCGACGTCGATGAGGCTTGCTTGGAAGGTCGAGCACGTGGCGAGCTTGGGCAGGAGTTCGTTCGCGATGGCGTCCTTTCCCTGCCACTGGCCCGTGACCGTGTTCTGACCGGGAATGCTCCACACTGCGTCCGGGGCGAAGAGATCGATGATCTCGGCCAGCTTCCCTTCGGGGAAGAGGTCATACACCCTGCGTATGACGTCCTTGTTCTCCATCGTCCATTCCTTTCAATTGTTCAGTCGCTTGCCAGCGATCAGGGACCACTGTGGTGCCAGGAGTATGGGACCACCCGTGGGTGGTAGTCAGCATTGCCGGTCTCCTTGTTGTCGTCAATGGCATCGGACCGGTTTTGCGGTGTGGCATTGGTGCCATGAGGGTTTGGGGATTGTGGAAATAACGGTGTATCCGGGCCTCGACCCCGTCGTTATTTCCATAGTCCGGCCGGGCGGCGCAAGCCAGGTCTTGTAGACCCCGCCGTGTCCGCTTCGCCTGGTTGTTGGGGGCCGGTGTTAAGGATTCGCAAATATCGGTGGGGATCGGGGGGAACCGCGCGTGGCGGGTGTTATGTTCGGCTGTGGTCCCGGTGCGGTGTGTCGGGCGGAAAGGATTACATGACGACGTTGAGCAGGCCCCCGGTGGACCCTTCGGCTCCCAGGCGCGGTGCGAGGGCGGCATTGAAGAGCTGGTTGCTGTTTGGACTCCAGGATAGCAAGGGCAGCCATCAGGGGCCGGGCGCGGTCGGTGACTCCCACGTGAAGAAGCATTCGTGGTGGCAGGTGATGTGCCTGACGGGTGTGGATTACTTTTCGACCCTGGGTTATCAGCCGGCGATCGCGGCCCTCGCGGCCGGGGTGATCTCCCCGCTGGCCACGATTGTGCTGGTCGCCGTCACCCTGCTCGGTGCGCTCCCTGTGTACCGCCGGGTTGCGGGGGAAAGTCATCGGGGTGAGGGCTCGATCGCGATGCTGGAGCGGCTGATGCCGCGGTGGGGTGGGAAGCTCTTTGTCCTGGTCCTGTTGGGCTTCGCCGCGACGGACTTCATGATCACCATGACCCTCTCCGCCGCCGACGCGGCCGCGCACCTGATTCAGAACCCGATCGCTCCGGGCTGGTTGCAGGGGCAGAACATCGCGATCACCTTGTTTTTGCTGGCGTTGCTGGCCGCGGTGTTCCTGCGCGGGTTCAAGGAGGCCATCGGCGTCGCCGTCGCCCTGGTCGCCCTCTACCTGGGCCTCAATGCCGTGGTCGTGGTCGTGACCCTGTCGGAGGTGTTTACCCATACCGTTGCCGTCGGCCAGTGGTGGCACGCCCTCTCGACCTCGCACGGGAACCCGTTCATGGTGATCGGGATTGCCCTGCTTGTCTTCCCTAAACTCGCCCTGGGACTGTCAGGTTTCGAAACCGGCGTCGCGGTCATGCCGCAGATCCGCGGCGCCGCCGGCGATACCGAGGAGAATCCGGCCGGCCGGATCAAGGGCGCCCGCAGGCTCCTGACAACGGCGGCGGTGATCATGAGCGCTTTCCTGATTACGACGAGCTTCATCACCGTGGTCCTGATCCCGGAGCAGGAATTTCAGCCCGGCGGCCAGGCTGACGGGCGTGCCCTGGCGTTCCTGGCCCACGAGTACCTTGGTGTGGGTTTCGGCACCGTGTACGACATCAGCACGATCGCGATCCTTTGGTTCGCCGGTGCCTCCGCGATGGCGGGCCTGTTGAACCTGGTGCCCCGCTACCTGCCCCGTTATGGGATGGCACCCGCGTGGGCGAAGGCCGTACGTCCGCTGGTTCTGGTCTTCACCGTGATCGGTTTTTTGATCACGTTCCTTTTCAACGCTGACGTCGATGCCCAGGGCGGTGCGTACGCGACCGGTGTGTTGGTCCTGATGACCTCTGCAGCGGTCGCGGTGACGCTCTCGGCCCGGCGTGCGAGGCAGGCCAAACGCACCATCGGGTTTGGGGTCATCGCTGTGGTTTTCATCTACACGACGGTCGCGAATATCTTTGAACGTCCCGAAGGCATCCGGATCGCGGCCATCTTCATCCTGGGCATCATCGTCATTTCCCTGCTCTCCCGGGTCCGGCGGTCCTTTGAACTGCACGCGACCCATGTCCATATGGACCGTGAAGCGCTCGAATTCATGTCGGAGGTCCTGGACGGGCCGCTGGCCATCATTTCCCACGAACCGCTCCGGCTCAGCGAGGCGGCGTACCGGGAGAAGCTGACCTCGGCGATCGAGGTCAGCCACCTGCCCCTGGACCAGCAGGCCCTGTTCCTGGAAGTCATCGTCGATGACTCGTCTGACTTCGAAACCGCCCTCGAAATCAGAGGTGTGGTCCGGCACGGGTACCGGATCCTGGAAGTCCACGGACCGGTGGTGCCGAACACCATCGCCTCGGTACTCCTGCACATCCGGGACGTCACCGGCCTGATGCCTCACATCTACTTCCGCTGGACTGAAGGGAACCCCGTCACTAACCTGCTTCGCTTCCTGTTCCTTGGTGAAGGCGAAATCGCCCCTGTGACCCGGGAGGTGCTCCGCGAAGCCGAACCGGACGTCACCAGGCGACCCTGGGTCCACGTCGGCTGACCCTTTCCCCTGACCATGGCCCGCGGAACCCGGCGGTCACCCGGGTGGGACCGGGATGGATGCCGCGAGCCGGGCGGCATCTTCCAAGGAGGACGGGGTCGCTTGCCGAAAAGCGGTGTCTGCATCCTTGTGAAGGACACCGGCGGCGAGAACCCGGACCTTCACCTGCTGGCCGTGGGAGGCGCTGCACGCCAGCACATCCCCGCGAACCACGGCACGCACAGTGTCGCCCCCTGTGGAAGGGCGGAAGATAATCCACCACTGATCACCGGAACTGTCCTGGAAAAGATAGCCAGCCCGGGAACGGTAGGCCGGACCTTCAACTGCCCGGCCATCAGGCTCGGTCACGGTGCCCGCCGGTGCGGTATACCGGATCCCGGCGGGGAGGTCGGAGGCATACTCCCTCACGACATGTCCCGCTTGCGGCAGGGGCTCGCCGGCCGGGACAACGTTTCTGACCCTGCCGCCCTGCGGCTCTCCTGACCCGCGCATTCCACCATCATGCTGCTCCCGCCCACGTCTCACTCAACGACCAAACCCCAGGGCCGCCAAAGGTCGCGGCCCCTATCGCCTCCATCAAACATCGGTCAGGGCACAGGAGGACCCGTTCCTCCCGTTTTCTTGATGGTTTCTTAACGGGTACCCGGCTTGGCCAGACACCGTGTCCTTCGTGGAAGGCCGGGGGCGTGATCGATGCTGCTGGTCAAGGGGTCATGCATCCTTCAGGGGACCGGAGCGGCTAGCGGCCGGATCTGCAGGCCTTCAGCGGTCCAGCTGACGGAGCGCAGGTCCGTGACCATGATGTCGGGGCTGTGTTCTCCGACGTCGCGGTCGCCAACGCCGATGACGAAGCCGGCGTTCGCGGCGCGTGCGGCGCGGATGCCGGCGGGCGCATCTTCGATCACGACGCAGCGGCCGATCGGGACGCCCAGTCGGTGGGCGCCTGCGAGGTATCCCTCGGGGTGTGGCTTGCCGTGCTCGACATCGCCTGCCGTCACCAGCACGTCCGGAACGGGCAGGTGAGCGGCAGTCAGGCGCGCTGTGGCCAGGTCACGGGAAGCGGAGGTGACTGTCGCCCAACGCCCGGAGGGGATCGACGCGAGCAGCTCGGCAGCGCCGGGGATTGATGTGACGGCTGCTGCGTCCTCTATCTCCAGCGCGTCGATTAGAGCAGCCGCATCTGCGCGGCGGTCAGGGTGGATGAAGTCGGCCACCGTATCGGCCGAGCGACGTCCGTGGACGGTGCCGATGACTTCGTCCGGGTTTAGTTCCATGTGCTGGGACCAACGACTCCAGGAGCGGATGACGATCGCGTCGGATTCGACCAGGACGCCGTCGCAATCGAACAGTACGGCGTCGCAGGGGACGAAAGTCGCTTCGTCCGTTGCTGGGTCAGGGTGGGAGATGCCGGCCATGCGGGCTCCTTCGTAGGTGTTAGTAGTAGTTTCCGGCAGGTGAAGAGCGCGAGGATGCCGCCGCGCCCATGTTAAAGACCCCCACCCCGCTCTTGGAAACCGCTGACCCGCTGCGGGCACGTAGTCGCCACTGCACAGGAGAGCTCTCTGTGTCGAAGGACGGCACCTGGCACCACTCACCCGGGGCCGGCCGTGCACCTGGCACTATGATGGCGGGGTTTCCCGCGGGCGTCCGCTCTGCGGCGGACGGCATGCCGGGTTCACGACCTGGCTCAGGGCTGCCGGTTTGGTCCGGGGCCCGGGGCCCACAGCTTCTCGAGGGCGTAGGTGTTAGTCGCTGGGGCCTGTGTCCGTGGTCAGTCCGCGGTCATCGTGGTCTCGGCGGTTATCTTCTTCCGCGGGTCCTGGAGGGATCGCCGGGTGTCCGCTGGCCTGGTAGCTGTCGGCGGCGAAGTCGGGGGCGCCGGGGTGAGGGGCTAATTCCTTTTCCTTCGGCAACAGCGGTGCTGCGGCGTCCCTGGGAACCGGGGTCGTCTGCGGGCCGCGGCCCTCGTTCGGTGTCTCTTCAGGTTCGTTCGTTCCGGTGCCCATCGGCTGCTCCCGTTCGTGTCGGTGGATGCTTCCTGCCTCGTTCACGCTACCAAGTTTCAATCTGGACGGGACCCGCGCGGGGGTGCTGGACCGGCCGAGAGGTGTCTTGTGAACGATTGTTATCAGACGCCCTCGTTGTCGTAATGCGTGTCATGACCAACTCGATGGGTGACAGGGCACTCCAAACTCTGCCGGCGTTTGGGGAGCTGTACGCTGCGACGGAGCAGGCATGCGGCCCGAACGAAGCGAATAGCTTGGTTCGAAGAGCCCGGCCCTAGGATTGGGCGGATGAAGGTTGATAGCGTCCATGGATGCTCAGAACGGAAGCTGCGGTGACCGGTGAGCTGGACCGGGATGCTTCAAGGCGTCCGAGGCAGGGCGCGGCAACGTGACGCTCTGGGACGGCCGCTGCCTTACGGAAGCGCTGGCGTGGAGCCTGTCTCGGAGGAGACGTTGCCGCCGGCGGAGACGTTGGTCTTGGCCCGGAGCCTGGTGGAAGCGGGCCGGCCCTTCGCCGCGCACGAGGTACTCGAGGCGAGATGGAAAGCTGGGCCGGCTATGGAACGTGATCTATGGCAAGGTCTTGCCCAGATCTGTGTCGGGCTTGCCCACGCCGATGGATACCTCAGCCGGTCCAGCTTCCCCGTCCGGTGACCAGGTCGAGTCCGATCAGGCAAGGGTTGCCGTTATTCCCGATCTTGATGTCCCGGAACTTGATGGCGCTTCCGTAGACGTAGGCGGCGTTGACTACGGCGGCTGTGTCGGCGGATCGTGCAGCCCATATGGGTGAGGAGACGCTGGTGCCTCCCACGGTGAACCAGCCGGTCTGTCCGTTGTAGGGGGTGGAGTCGTAGACTGACACCCCTGACGCGGGGTCGGCGTCCAGGGAGAC
>NZ_JBFBKY010000021.1:0-60230 GCF_040702335.1 Pseudarthrobacter sp. NPDC080039
TGGGCAGATCTGTTGGCCATCACCGGGCAGTTTTACTGGCCACCAGCGGGCACATTAACTGGCCGCCCGTGGGCAGAAATTAATGGCCATTGACAGCAGTCAGGAAATTCGGGCATTTGATTCTCCTTCATCTTGGCGCGCAACGCGGCCCGCTGGTCCTCAATGATCCTGAGCCATGCAATGTGTTCATCCGGCGTGCCGATCATCATCTTTTCGATGGCAGCTACTTCTTCTTCTGTGAAGCTCACTTCTAGCCCGTCGCGGGTGTGAGGCCATGACTGTAGTTCGCGGAATGCGTCGCTGCGGCTGACGCCAAGGCGTGCGGCTACGTCAGACAGCGTGAAGCTCTTGCTCATTATGTCCCCCATGGGAAATTGTGTTGGTGCAGCGGGTAGAGACCAATCGAATCCCGTTGCTGTGATTATGGCAGGGCGGTTAGGCTGCGACCGCTTGCTGTGACTTCACAATAAATGCACTAGAGATGTTCTTCCCGGCAAGCATAAGAAGCTTGTAGATCTTGGGTTACTACCCAGCCGTATCGAAAATGTGTTGCTTGTGACTTTGACCCGACCGAGGCAAAGAAACGCCCACGCTGGTGGTCGCATCATGACTTACATGGCTACTGGCAATTCTTCAGAATGCCAGCGATAGCGTCGTGCTCGGCCTGCGTGACCCAGAGACTGTATTTCGTCTTGACTGCTGTTTGCCGCTTCACATATTCGCACCGGAACGCTTTGTTCGGAGGAAGCCACGTGGCGGCATCCTTGTCGCCTTTGGCGCTGTTGGTTGGTCCGTCGGCAGCCATGAGGTTCAGCGGGTCGTTTGCGAGCTCCGTGCGCTGATCTGCACTCAGCTGCTGGGCACCTTTCTGCCACGCATCACTAAGCGGAACGATGTGGTCGATCTGGATGTCCGAGCTGGTGTCCTGGCCGCGGACAAAGTTGATGATTGTCCCCGTGTACTTGTCCGCCAGTGCGCCTGTCGCGACGACGCAGTTGTTGGTGCCGGGCTTGAACGTCTCCCCGGTGAGATCGCGAGCGAGAATGTCATTGCGGGTGTCGCAGCCGTTGTGGTCCGTATCGGCCCAGGCGGGTCCGAACTCATCGCGGGTATAGCCAGTCTTCGGCGCTCGGCCCTTGACCGGGATACTCTCAAGCTGGACGAGAGCCTGGGCCGCTTCACGGGCAGAGCTACCGCCCGACGACTGACTCGGAGAGGTACTTGGAGCGGTTCCGATGCCCTCAATGGCATGGGCGGCAGCGCCACAGCCGGCAAGCGGGCCAACCAGCAAGAGGGCGGCAGCGGCTGTCAGGGCTGGGGCAATCGAGCGGATGATTTGAACGGCCCTTCCGTGTCGATGCGAGTTGCTCCACAATAACTTCGGCTAGAGCGTTCAATCGTTAAGAGGACATGTCGTGCCCGCCACACCGGAGAAAGTGTAAGAACCGAACCTAAGAAGCGCGTGGCAGGCCGAATCAGTTCACTGTGGCCAGGCGGACCTTGGAACGGGTCCCTATGAGCCGCTGCTTGGTCAGTGGTTGCTCAGGCGATTGCTTGGACTCCGCACCATCGGGAAGGATCTCACTCAATCTCGCAATTTCCCGGATGTGTTCTGACGTAAAGATGATCTTTCCCTTGCCCCAGCAGACGTGAGGGAACCGTCCGCTGGTCGCGCCGTCACGCAGCCAAGACTCGGTGCAGCGCATCAGCGCCGCTGCCTCGGCTGGCTCAAAAAATTCGATATCCACGGCGTCTCCCAGGAATAGGTGCACGTTTCTCAGTTCATGCACCCGGTAGGACTCGCCAACATGACCGAATTCCGTAGTCGGCGGCGCCGATTCCCTGGAGTTACAGCCGCTGGAACGCTGCCACGGACCGCTCGGTGGCGTCAGCACCCGCCTGCAGCGCCTCAGGCATTAAGTGCCCGTAAACCTGCTCGGTAGTCTTCGTGGAGGCATGCCCCAGCCGGCGCGAGATGGTGAACAGTGGCACGCCGTCCTGGATCAGCCAGGACGCGTGCGTGTGGCGAAGGTCGTGGATCCGTGGGTTCTTGGTCAGGCCGTTTGCCTGGGCGGCGCGAACGGCAGGCACCCAATAGTCGGCCCAGTACAGCTTGTGTACGATCCGGCCCCCCCGTGGGCGTCGTAAACACCAGGTCCTTTGCTGGTCTGCTTGCCACCAGCGGGATCAGCAGCTCCACAAGCGCCGGGTTCAGCCCGATGGTCCGCTTGCCAGCACCGGTCTTGGTCGCGCCCACGTAGAACTGGTTCTGCCCATCCCGCTTCCAAGCCTTGTTGATACGAGCAGTAGGCGGCTTGGAGAGGAGGTCCACGTCCGCCACGGTCAACGCAGTGGCTTCTCCAAAGCGGGTCCCGGTCATAACCAGGAAGTCCGTAAACGCCCTGTAGCGCTCCCCCATCCCCTCCATGATCAGCCTGTACTCGGCATGCGTCAGGAACATGGCCTCGTCTTCAGCCTTCTCAATATTCGGCAGCTGCACCCCACGACAGGGATTGCGGCTAATGTAGCCGAGCATCTCAGCAGTGTTCATCGAAGCCGAAATCAGGCCATGGATGTTATGGATCGTCTTGGGCGCCTTGCCTTTAGCCATCATCGACTTCACCCAGTGCGCGATGACGCGATAGTCGAGCTTGTCCACGGGAACGTGACCGATGACTGGCCTGATGTGGAGTTCCAGCATTGTCTGGTACGTCTTGACCGTTCCGCTAGATGGGCGAACCAGCAGATCGATGTGTTCCTGGATGACTTCGGCCACAGTAGGCGGTCGTTTCTCATTGGTCAGGATGGCGTGCTGAGCAATCTCGAAGGACTGCCCGTTGGCGTCCAACAGCCGCTTTAGAGTTTCCGCCTCGGTAAGAGTGGCTACTGTGAGGCCTTGGGCGCTCTTGGTCTTCTTATCCCGCCAGCGAACCATGTAGGACTTGGAACCGTCCTTTTTGGTGCGGGTACTGATGCTGGCCACACACAAAACGGTACGCTCGTGTACACACTTTGGCGGATTTTGTACACGCACCATCCCTAAACAGGCCCCTGACCTGCGGAAACACTGTGCCCGAGGTGGGACTCGAACCCACACACCTTTCGATACCGCATTTTGAGTGCGGCGCGTCTGCCAATTCCGCCACTCGGGCGCGGAATACGGGAAGCAAGACGGTACGCCCACAGCTGACTGTGAGCAACGCGATCGCTTCACGTACGCGGAATTACTCTACATGCAGATAGGCTGAATTCCAGAATCGCGCCGCCGTCGCCGCAAACGAACCCCTGCAAGCCAAGTACAGCCGCGGTGGCACCTAAGATAGTGATGTCCCGCCGTACCTTTTCAAGGAGATCCCGTGACTGAACAGACGGAGTCCAAGCCCACGTCCCAGCCGGCGCGCCGCGTCATTGTGGCTGAAGATGAAACCCTCATCCGCCTCGACATCATCGAGATCCTGCGCGGTGAAGGCTACGACGTCGTGGGCGAGGCGGACAACGGCGAGAAGGCCGTCCAGCTTGCCGAAGAACTGAAGCCGGACCTGGTCCTCATGGACGTCAAGATGCCCGTCATGGACGGCATTTCGGCCGCCGAAAAGATCGTCAAGGCCCGCATCGCCCCCGTGGTGCTGCTGACCGCCTTCAGCCAGAAGGAACTGGTGGAGCGCGCCCGCGACGCCGGCGCCATGGCCTACGTGGTCAAGCCGTTCACGCCTGCCGATCTCATCCCCGCGCTGGAAATCGCACTTTCACGCCACGAGGAAATCAAGGCCCTTGAGGGCGAAGTTTCGGACCTGCAGGAGCAGTTCGCCACCCGCAAGCTCGTTGAGCGCGCCAAGAGCCTGCTGACCACCAAGATGGGCCTGACGGAGCCGGAAGCGTTCCGCTGGATCCAGAAGACGTCCATGGACCGCCGCCTCAGCATGCGCGAGGTCGCCGAAACCATCATCAACCAGGTCAACTAGCACGCCGGGCCGGGCCGGATCGATTACGACGACGGCCCGGCACCAAAGCAGGAACCGTCACAAAAGACAACGGTCACCGCAGCAAAAAGGACCCCCGCCAAAAGGCAGGGGTCCTTTTCGTTGCCCGAAGACTAGGCCTGGACCTGGTTCTTCTTCTTCTTTTCCGGCCAGGGGCCGAGCTTTTCCTTGTTGCTGGTAACTTCTCCACCGCGGGTCGAGTCGGCGAGGTCGCCCACCTTGTGCACCTTCAGCGAGTTTGTGGAACCGGCCTTTCCGGGAGGGGAACCGGCGGCGATGACCACCAGGTCACCGTCCTCCACCAGGCCCATTTCCTCCAGGCTGCGGTCCACCTGCGCGGTCATGGCGTCGGTGTGGTCCACCATCTGCACCAGCACCGGCTGGATGCCCCAGGTGAGGGCCATCTGGTTCCAGACCTGCTCCACCGGGGTGAATGCGAAGACCGGCTTGATGGGCCGCAGGCGGGACAGACGGCGGGCCGAGTCGCCGGACTGCGTGAACGCACAGATGTACTTGGCGTCCAGCTGGTCGGCGATTTCGACGGCGGCACGCGTGATGGCGCCACCACGGGTCCTGGGCTTGGTCCCCAGCGGGGGGACGCGCTCCAGGCCGTGGACCTCGGTGGACTCGATGATCCGGGCCATGGTCTTCACGGTCTCGATCGGGTACTTGCCCACACTCGTCTCACCGGACAGCATAACGGCGTCGGCACCGTCCAGGACGGCGTTGGCGCAGTCGGACGCCTCTGCACGGGTCGGGCGCGGGTTGTCGATCATGGACTCCAGCACCTGGGTGGCCACGATGACCGGCTTCGCCCAGCGGCGCGCCAGCTCGATGGCGCGCTTCTGCACGATCGGCACTTCCTCCAGCGGAAGCTCCACTCCCAGGTCGCCACGCGCCACCATGATGGCATCGAAGGCGTCGATGATCTCGGGCAGCTGCTCAACGGCCTGCGGCTTCTCGATCTTGGCGATGACCGGCACGCGGCGGCCTTCTTCGTCCATGATCTCGTGCACGCGGGTGATGTCGGACGCGTCGCGAACGAAGGACAGCGCCACCAGATCCACACCGCGGCGCATAGCCCAGCGAAGGTCGTCCTCATCCTTTTCGCTCAGGGCGGGAACATTCACGGCCACGCCGGGAAGGTTGATGCCCTTGTTGTTGGACACCATGCCGCCGACGGTCACCTCGGCGACGACCTTCACGTCGTCTACCTCAATGGCGCGCAAGGCCACCTTGCCGTCGTCGATCAGGAGGGCATCGCCCACCTTGACGTCCTCGGTGAGGCTCTTCAGGGTGGTGGAGCAGATCTCCTGCGTACCGGGGACGTCCTCGGTGGTGATGGTGAAGATGTCACCGACGGCCAGGGCGTGCGGACCATCAACGAAACGGCCCAGCCGGATCTTGGGACCCTGCAGGTCGGCCATGATCGCCACGGCCTTGCCCAGGTCGGAGGCCGCCTTGCGGACGTTCTCGTAGGTGTTGTCATGCACGGTGTAGTCGCCGTGGCTCATGTTCATGCGGGCGACGTCAACGCCGGCTTCCAGCACCGCGAGGGTGTTTTCGTAGCTGGCAATTGCCGGGCCGAACGTAGCCACAATTTTTGCGCGTCTCATATACCTACCCTATTGGTCTCTTGCATTGGTTAAGTTGTCGGCGAGGTGAACCCTCGGTGCATCCCCGGGTCAGCGGCTAGAGGACGGCGATGGCGCGGTCCGTCGGCGCGACGGGCGCGGGAAGGATGGTGCTTCCCATGAGGTACTTGTCCACGGCGGCAGCGGCTGCGCGGCCCTCGGCGATGGCCCACACGATCAGGGACTGTCCACGGCCGGCGTCACCGGCAACGAACACGCCTTCGGTGTTGGTCATGTAGTAACCGTCGCGTGCAACGTTGCCGCGGCCGTCGAACTCTGCGTGGACCTGCTCGGCGATCCCGGCGGGTTCGGCGCCCGTGAAACCAAGGGACAGGAACACCAGGTCCGCGGGGATAATCCGCTCGGTGCCGGCCTTGGGCAGGCGTTTGCCGTCCACGAATTCGGTCTCGGCCACCTTGACGCCGGTCAGCTTGCCGTTTTCGCCAACAAACTCGACGGTGGAGGCGAGGTAGGTGCGTTCGCCGCCTTCCTCGTGGGCGCTGGCCACCTCGAACAGGGTGGGGAACGTCGGCCACGGCTGGTGGCTGGCACGCTCCGACGGCGGCTGCTTGCCGATGGCGAGGGTGGTGACCGATGCAGCGCCGTGCCGGTGGGCGGTGCCCAGGCAGTCGGCACCGGTGTCGCCGCCGCCCAGGATCACCACGTGCTTGCCGTGGGCGTTGATCTGGTTCTCGATGGTCTCGCCGGCAACGGCGCGGTTGGCGGGCACCAGGTAGTCCATGGCGAAGTGGATGCCGTCGAGGTCCCGGCCCGGAATAGGCAGGTCCCGCGGTACGGTGGCACCGGTGGCGATCACGACGGCGTCGTACCGGCGGCGCAGCTGCTCCCAGGTCACGTCCGAGCCAACGGCGACGCCGGTCCGGAAGCGGGTGCCTTCCGCCTTCATCTGCTCGACGCGGCGGTCCACCTGCTCCTTTTCCATCTTGAAGTCGGGGATGCCGTAGCGCAGCAGGCCGCCGATCTTGTCGTCCCGCTCGTAGACGGCAACGGTGTGTCCAACGCGGGTGAGCTGCTGGGCCACGGCCAGTCCTGCGGGGCCGGATCCGACGACGGCAACGGTCTTGCCGGTGAGGCGTGCGGGCGGCAGCGGGCTGACCCAGCCGTTGTCCCAGGCCTCATCGATGATCGAGACTTCCACCTGCTTGATGGTGACGGCGGGCTGGTTGATCCCCAGCACGCAGGACGCCTCGCAGGGTGCCGGGCACAGCCGGCCGGTGAACTCGGGGAAGTTGTTCGTGGCGTGCAGGCGCTCGATCGCTTCCTCGCCCTTGTCCCGCCACATGAGGTCGTTCCACTCGGGAATGAGGTTGCCCAGCGGGCAACCCTGGTGGCAGAACGGGATGCCGCAGTCCATGCAGCGCCCGGCCTGCGCCTTCAGCGTGCCCTTTTCCTGCGCCTCGTAGACTTCCTTCCAGTCCATGATGCGGACGGGAACGGGACGGCGCGGCTGGGTTTCACGCTGGCGTACTTTCAGAAATCCGCGTGGATCAGCCACCGGTCACCTCCAGGATTCGAGACCATACTTCTTCGCCGTCGGGGTCAAGGCCCTCTTCGATGGCGTCGAGACGGGTTTGCAGCACGGCCGCGTAGTCGCGCGGCAGCACCTTGGTGATGCGGGCGGCGGTGTCATCGAAGTTCTCGAGGAGGCGCGCCGCCAGCTGGGAGTCAGTTTCTTCCACGTGCTTGACCAGCAGGCCGTGGACGATGTCGCGGTCCTCGGCGTCCAGCTCGCGGAGCTGGAGTTCGCCGGACTGCAGGGCTTCCTTGTTGACCTTGGCAGTGTCCAGGTCAAGGACGTAGGCGGTGCCGCCGGACATGCCCGCACCGAAGTTGCGCCCGGTGCGGCCGATGATCAGCGTCTGGCCGCCGGTCATGTACTCGCAGCCGTGGTCGCCGATGCCTTCGGCGACGGCGGTGGCACCGGAGTTGCGGACCAGGAAGCGTTCGCCCACCTGGCCCCGCAGGAACATCTCGCCGCTGGTGGCGCCGTAGCCGATCACGTTGCCGGCGATGACATTGGTTTCCGCTTTGAAGACGTTGGTACGGTCCGGGCGGACAATGATCCGGCCGCCGGAGAGGCCCTTGCCCACATAGTCGTTCGAGTCGCCGTACAGCCGCAGGGTGATGCCCGCCGGCAGGAAGGCGCCCAGCGACTGGCCGGCGGTGCCGTTCAGGGTGATGTCGATCGTGTCCGTCGCCAGGACGTCGGTGCCAAAGGTCTTGGTGACGACGTGGCCCAGCATGGTCCCCACTGAACGGTCGGTGTTGATGACGTCCACGGTGATCTTCACCGGGCTGCGGTCGGTCAGCGCTTCGGTGGCCATGGTGATCAGCCGCTGGTCGAAGTGCTTGTCCAGCTCGTGGTTCTGCCCGGTCATGTTCCGCAGCGGCGCGTCGTCGTCGAACTCCAGGCCGTGCAGGATCGGGTCCAGGTCCAGGCCGTCGGCCTTCCAGTGGTCGATCGCCTCCCGGGTGTCCAGGACCTCGGCGTGGCCAATGGCTTCCTCAAGGCTGCGGAAGCCAAGCTCGGCCAGGATCTCCCGGACTTCCTCGGCGAGGAATTCGAAGAAGTTGACCACGAACTCGGGCTTGCCGCTGAAGCGTGCACGCAGCTCGGGGTTCTGGGTGGCGACGCCTACCGGGCAGGTGTCGAGGTGGCAGACGCGCATCATGATGCAGCCTTCCACCACCAGCGGTGCGGTGGCGAAGCCGAACTCCTCACCGCCCAGCAGCGCTGCGATGACAACGTCGCGGCCGGTCTTGAGCTGGCCGTCCACCTGGACCACCACGCGGTCGCGGAGGCCGTTGAGCATCAGGGTCTGCTGCGTCTCTGCGAGGCCAAGCTCCCACGGAACACCGGCGTGCTTGAGCGAGTTCAGCGGCGAGGCGCCGGTGCCGCCGTCGTGTCCGGAGACAAGTACGACGTCGGCCTTCGCCTTGGTCACGCCGGACGCCACGGTGCCGATCCCGACTTCGGAGACAAGCTTCACGTGCACCCGCGCCGAGGGGTTGGCGCGCTTGGCATCGTAGATGAGCTGCGCGAGGTCCTCGATGGAGTAGATGTCGTGGTGCGGCGGCGGGGAAATGAGGCCCACGCCGGGGGTTGAATGCCGCGTGCGGGCCACCCACGGGTAGACCTTCTGCGCCATCAGCTGGCCGCCTTCGCCGGGCTTGGCACCCTGCGCCATCTTGATCTGGATGTCGTCGGCGTTGGTCAGGTACAGGCTGGTCACGCCGAACCGGCCGGACGCGATCTGCTTGACCGCGGAGCGGCGCTTCGGATCCAGGAGGCGGTCCACGTCCTCGCCGCCTTCACCGGTGTTGGATTTGCCGCCCAGCTGGTTCATGGCGATGGCCAGCGTCTCGTGGGCCTCCTGGGAGATGGAGCCGTAGCTCATGGCCCCGGTGGAGAACCGCTTGACGATGCTGGAGACCGGCTCCACTTCCTCAAGGGGCACGGAGGGGCGGTCGTTCTTGAACTTGAGCAGGCCGCGGAGGGTCATCAGGTTGGTGGACTGGTCGTCCACGCCCCTGGTGTAGGCCTTGAAGATGTCGTAGCGGCGTTCGCGGGTGGCGTGCTGCAGCCGGAAGACGGTCTCCGGGTTGAAGAGGTGCGGCTCGCCGTCCCGCCGCCACTGGTACTCGCCGCCGCCCAGCAGGGGCCGGTGCGGCTGCTCGATGCCGCCGTCGGGGTAGGCCATCTGGTGGCGCGCGGAAACCTCGGCTGCGATGACATCCAGCCCCACGCCGCCCAGCTGGGAGTGTGTGCCGGCGAAGAACTCGTCCACCAGTTCCTGTCCGAGGCCCAGGGCCTCGAACGTCTGGGCGCCGGTGTAGGAGGCAACCGTGGAGATGCCCATCTTGGACATGATCTTCAGGACTCCCTTGCCGAGGCCCTTGATCAGGTTGTAGACGCCGTCCTGCGGGGTGACCCCGGTGACGTCGCCTGCGGCAATGAGCTGTTCCACGGATTCCATGGCGAGGTATGGGTTGACTGCGGATGCTCCGTAGCCGATCAGGACGGCAACGTGGTGCGTCTCGCGGACGTCCCCGGCCTCCACCACCAGGGCGGTCTTGGTGCGGTTGGCACTGCGCAGCAGGTGGTGGTGCACGGCGCTGACCAGCAGCAGGGACGGGATGGGCGCCCACTGTGCATTGGAGTCACGGTCGGAGAGCACGATGTACTGCACTCCGCGGTTGATGGCGCCCGAAACCTGCTCGCAGATCTCCGTGAGCCGGGCACGCAGCGCGTTCTCGCCGCCTTCTGGGCGGTAAAGGCCGCGGACCTTCATGGCCACGCGGTTGCCGTCGGCATCCTCGATGTTGGCGATCTTGGCCAGCTGGTCGTTGTTGATCACCGGGAACGGCAGCTGGACCTGCGGCTGGCGCACCTGCTTGGTGTCCAGCAGGTTGCCGTTGGGCCCGATGGCGCACGTCAGGGACGTGACCAGCTCTTCGCGGATGGCATCCAGCGGCGGGTTGGTGACCTGCGCGAAGGACTGCACGAAGTAGTCAAAGAGCAAGCGGGGGCGCTTGGACAGCACGGCCACCGGAGTGTCCGAGCCCATGGCGCCGAGGGGCTCGGCGCCGGTGCGGGCCATGGGGCCCAGCAGGATCTTCAGTTCCTCGGTGGTGTAGCCGAAGGTGCGCTGGCGGATGTTCACGGACGCGGCCGTGTGCACCACGTGCTCGCGCTCGGGCAGCTCGTTGAGGTCGATCAGGTTGTCCTTGACCCACTCGGCCCACGGGTTGGCCGCGGCCACTTCGGCCTTGACTTCTTCGTCATCGATAATGCGGCCGGCCTCGGTGTCCACCAGGAACATCTTGCCCGGGGACACGCGGCCCTTCTTGACCACCTTGGAGGGCTCGACGTCGATCACGCCGACTTCTGAGGCGAAGACGATCAGGCCGTCCTCGGTGATCCAGAAGCGGCCGGGGCGCAGGCCGTTGCGGTCCAGGGTGGCACCAACGAGGTTTCCGTCGGTGAAGGAAACGGCGGCGGGGCCGTCCCATGGTTCCATCAGCAGCGAGTGGTACTCGTAGAAAGCGCGGCGTGCCGGATCCATGGTGGCGTGGTTTTCCCAGGCCTCCGGGATCATCATCATGATCGAGTGCGTGATGGGGCGCCCGGACAGCCAGAGGAGCTCCGCTACCTCGTCGAAGGATGCGGAGTCGGAGGCACCGGGGGTGCAGATGGGGTACAGCTCTTCCGGCGAGTCGCCCAGCAGCGGGTTGGCGAGCTGGGACTGCCGGGCGCGCATCCAGTTCCGGTTGCCCTTGACGGTGTTGATTTCACCGTTGTGGGCAATGGTCCGGAACGGCTGCGCCAGCGGCCACGACGGGAAGGTGTTGGTGGAGAAGCGCGAGTGCACGATCGCAAGCTTGGTCTTGAACCGCTTGTCGGAGAGGTCCGGGTAGAACGGCTCCAGCTGGGCGGTGGTGAGCATGCCCTTGTAGACGATGGTGCGGGAGGACAGCGACGGGAAGTAGACGCCGAACTTGTTCTGGGCGCGCTTGCGGATGCGCCAGGCACGGGAGTCCAGTTCGTTGCGGTCCAGTTCCCCACCATCAGCGGCGGCGAGGAACGGCTGTGAGAAGTAGGGCATGCAGGCACGCGCCATAGCGCCAACGAGGTCGGCGACCACGGGCACTTCGCGCCAACCGAGGACCTTGAGTCCTTCGTCGGCGGCCAGGCCCTCGATTCCGGCTTTGGCAGCAGCGGCCTCGCGCTGCTCGGCAGGAAGGAATGCGGTGCCGGCAACGTACTGGCCGGGAGCCGGCAGCTCAAACTCGGTGACGGCACGGAAGAACTCGTCGGGGATCTGCATGAGGAGGCCGGCACCGTCACCGGTGCCTTCGTCAGCGCCCACGGCGCCGCGATGCTCAAGGTTGCGCAGCGCGGTCAGTGCGGCGTCGACGATGTCATACCCGGGCTCACCGCGCAGGGTGGCGATGATCGCCAGGCCGCAGGCGTCCTTCTCCTGCTCCGGGTTGTACAGCCCGGCAGCCTCCGGCATGGCGGCAAAGCGCTTGAACGGCGACATTGCAGCCTCAGGCTGATCCGGTTCGGACCAGCTGGGAGTGTTAAGAGTTTGGGTCATGGGAGACGTCCTTCCTCCTGATCGTGCGTATGGAAGGGACACCGTTGGCCCCACTCGTCGGCGCCGTTGCAGGGGCACAACAAAGTGTTGATTACTGGAAATTGTAGGTCAGCGCGGCCTGCTGAACTAACGGTTACGCAGGCCCCTGCCCGGGGCACCACCGGACAGCAGCTTCACGCTGTCAAGAGAATGCCCCATGCCACGACGTTGTGGTTTCGGGCCCTTCGAGCGGTGGCTCTGCTGCCCTGCGTGGCCGGCGTCCTACTTGCCGGTGCCGGCCTCCGGCGCGGGTCCGGTGGCTGTGCTGCCGGAGTGTCCGGCAGCCGTTGCATCCGGTCCGGGCTTGGCGCCCGCCGGTGCAGCCTCGGCCTCTTCCGTGGGGTCGGAAGCGTGCCTGGAACCGCTGTGGTTATCAGGGAGATTACCACGCGAACCACTATCTGAGACAACAGTGTCCGGACCACGGACATTTGTGACTGACCCAGGATCCGGGACCCTGGCGGGCTCGGCGTCCGGCTCATGGCTTGGGAGGTAGACGCTGTCCGGTTCCGGGCGTCCTTTGAAGCCCAACAGGATGAACGCGGCCAGGGCGGCCAGGAACACGAAGATACTGGTCCACACGTTCAGCCTGGTGGTGACCCCGAAGAGGCTGATCTGCTCCGCATCGTCGATGCGCAGCAGTTCGATCCAGACGCGGCCGAGGGTGTAGTACATGGCGTACAGCCAGAAGAGGCGGCTGCGGCGGAAGTGGAAGCGCCGGTCCAGGGCGAGCAGTACAAGCACGCCCGCGAGGTTCCACAGCGATTCGTAGAGGAACGTGGGGTGGAACAGGGTGTCCGCAGGCATGCCCGCGGGGAAGTTGGGGTTGTTGGGGTCGATCTGCAGGCCCCAGGGGAGGGTGGTGGGACCGCCGAAGAGTTCCTGGTTGAAGTAGTTGCCCCACCGGCCGATGGCCTGGGCGAGGAGCAAGCCGGGAGCCGCGGCGTCAACAAAGGCGCTCAGCTTGACGCCGCTGCGGCGGCAGCCTATCCAGGCACCGATGGCACCGAGGACGACGGCGCCCCAGATTCCCAGCCCGCCCCGCTGGATCTGCGGGATCAGGGAGAGGTCACCGGTGCCGTCGAAGTTGGGACCGAAGTAGGCGTCCGGTGAGGACACGACGTGGTACAGCCGGCCGCCGATGATGCCGAAGGGGATCGCCCAGATGACGATGTCCCAGACACTGCCTTCAGGGGCGCCGCGTTTGGCCCAGCGGACGGAGGTCAGCCACAGGCCGACGACGATTCCCGCCAGGATGCACAGGGCATAGGCGTGGATCCGCAGGTTGCCCCACGGCAGGGGGATGTCGAACCCGGACCAGCCCGGGCTGGGGATGCTGGCTGGTACCAAAGCGGGTGACAGGGCGGCCGCCTGAAGGAGTGCCTGCATGGCTTACGCCCCGGCTTCCTGCGTGGAGCCGGTTTCCCTGGTGAGCCCGGTGCTGAGGTCCTTGGTGAGGCTGGCGACGGCATCCACGCCGCCGTCGCCCAGCGCCTTGACGAGGGCGGTGCCCACAATGACGCCTTCCGCGTAGGCAGCGATTTCGCGGACCTGCCCGGCGTTGGATACGCCCAGGCCAACGCAGACGCGCTCCGCACCGGCACCGTGCGCTGCGGAGACTACATCCTTGGCGGCAGAGCTCACCGAGGAGCGGGCGCCCGTGACACCCATGATGGAGACGGCGTAGACGAAGCCACGGCTTGCATCCACGGTGCGCTGCATGCGTTCGGGAGTGGAGGACGGTGCCACGAGGAACACCCGGTCCAGGCCGTACTTGTCCGAGGCTTCCATCCACTCGCCGGCCTCATCGGGGATGAGGTCCGGGGTGATGAGCCCGGCTCCCCCGGCCCCGGCCAGCCTGCGCGAGAACTCGTCCACGCCCATGCGGACCACCGGGTTCCAGTAGGTCATGACCAGGACGGCTGCATCGGTCTGGCTGGTGATGCCGGCAACAACGTCGAAAACCTGGCTGACATGGAAGCCCTTGGCCAGCGCCTCGGTGGTGGCGGCCTGGATGACCTGCCCGTCCATCACAGGGTCCGAATAAGGAATGCCGATTTCGATCAGGTCCGCGCCGTTCCGGGCAGCCGCGATGCCGGCCGCAATGGAATCCTCGACGCTGGGGTACCCGGCGGGCAGGTAGGCGATGAGGGCGGCGCGCCCCTGGGACCGGGCCCGGTCGATCGCCGCTGCCGCCTTGCTGGCCGTCTCTGCGTGGCCGGCCATCTCTGCGCTGCTCACAGCTGCTCCCCCTCTTTGCCGATCTCGGATTCGGCGGAATTCTTGTCCAACAGGTCAAACCATTCGGCTGCGGTGGCCACATCCTTGTCGCCGCGCCCGGAAAGGTTCACGATGATGATCTTTTCGCCGGCCGAGGCCGCGTCCTCAGCGGCGAACCGCTGCCCCACCTTGATGGCTCCGGCCAGGGCGTGGGAGGACTCGATCGCCGGGATGATGCCCTCGGTGCGGCACAGGAGGCGGAACGCGTCCATGGCCTCGCTGTCCGTGATGGGCTCGTAGCTGACCCGTCCGATGTCGGACAGGTAGGAGTGCTCGGGGCCCACCCCGGGGTAGTCCAGGCCGGCGGAGATGGAGTGCGACTCGATGGTCTGCCCGTCGTCGTCCTGCATCAGGTAGGAGCGCGCGCCGTGAAGGACGCCCGGCTTGCCCAGCGTGATGGTGGCAGCGTGCCGGCCGGTCTCCACCCCATCGCCGCCGGCTTCGAAGCCGAAAAGCTTGACGGAAGGGTCGTCCAGGAACCCGTGGAAGATGCCGATGGCGTTGGAGCCTCCGCCGATGCAGGCGCAGACGGCGTCCGGCAGGCGGCCTTCCTGTTCCAGGATCTGGGCGCGGGCTTCTTCACCGATGACCTCATGGAAGTACCGGACCATGGCGGGGAACGGGTGGGCGCCGGCGGCGGTGCCCAGCAGATAGTGGGTAGTGGAAACATTGGCCACCCAGTCACGGAGGGCGTCATTGATGGCGTCCTTGAGGGTCTGCGATCCGCTGGTGACGGGGATGACCTTGGCGCCCAGCAGTTCCATCCGGGCGACATTCAGAGCCTGGCGGCGGCAGTCCTCCGCGCCCATGTACACCACGCATTCCAGGCCCATGAGGGCGGCAGCGGTGGCGCTGGCGACGCCGTGCTGGCCGGCGCCGGTCTCGGCAATGATGCGGGTCTTGCCCATGCGCTTGGCAAGCAGCGCCTGGCCCAGGACGTTGTTGATCTTGTGCGACCCGGTGTGGTTCAGGTCCTCACGCTTCAGGAATATCCGTGCTCCCCCGGCATGCTGGGAGAACCGCTTGGCCTCGGTCAGCAGCGACGGGCGGCCCGAGTAGTTCTTGTTCAGGTCCGCGATCTGCGCCCGGAACCCGGGATCGTCCTTGGCCTTGTTGAATGTTTCTTCAAGTTCGTCCAGGGCGGCAATGAGCGACTCAGGCATCCATCGGCCGCCGTAGTTGCCGAAGTACGGCCCCGGGGCGTGGCGGAGGGATCCGCCCTGCAGGAATGCTTCCGCGGTGTTGTTGTCAGCGTTTCCTGAGGGTGCTTGAGCCATCAGTCCTGTCCTGTTCGAAGTTGGCGGTCAAAAAGTGCTGTTCCGGCACAGGGCCGGAACGGTAGGCGTGCCCTGCGGGGCCAGCGTGCCGCTGCCCCTGCCGGAAGCCGGATGGTGCGGTGGTGTCAGCTGCGCGCAGCGATCGCGGCGGCGCCGGCGGCCGTGAACTCAGCGATGCGCTCCCGTGGCGTGGCGTGGCTTACCAGGGCCTCGCCCACCAGTATGGCGTTGGCGCCGCTTGCGGCGTAATGCGTGACGTCGTCGGCGTCGCGGACGCCCGACTCGGCTACTACGACCGCCTCGGCCGGGATCAGTCCCGCCAGCGAGGCAAAGACGGAACGGTCGACGTCGAGCGTCTTGAGGTTGCGGACGTTGACGCCGATGATCCGGGCGTTGGCCGCGACAGCCCGTTCGATCTCGTCCTCGGTGTGCGTCTCCACCAGCACGTTCATGCCGAGTTCCCGGCTGAGCGCGCTGAAGTCGGAAAGCTGCGTGTCCGACAGTGCGGCCACGATGAGCAGGATGAGGTCGGCGCCGTGGGCACGGGCTTCCCAGATCTGGTACTCATCGAGCGTGAAGTCCTTGCGCAGCAGCGGGACGTCCACGGCGGCGCGCACGGCGTCGAGGTCCGCCAGGGACCCGCTGAACCGGCGCTGTTCTGTGAGGACGCTGATGACGGAAGCACCGCCGTCGGCGTACTGCCTGGCGAGCGAGGCAGGATCGCCGATGCTGGCGAGATCGCCCTTGGAGGGGCTGCGGCGCTTGATTTCGGCGATGACCTTCAGCTGTTCCCGGGTTGGCGAGGTGCCGCCGAGGGCCGCCCAGGCGTCACGGGCAGGTGCCGCGGCCTGGGCCAGGTCCTTCAGCTCAGCCAGCGAAACGAGCCGCTTCCTGGCCTCCATATCCTCCCTGACACCGGCGTTGATGTCGTCGAGAACAGTCGCCATCAGTGGCCGGAGTTCTTCAGCTTGCTGCCTTCGACTCCGTAGCCTGCCTTGCGCATGACATAACCGAGGATCAGGCCGATGACCATCACCACGGCACCGCCGATGAAGATGGGGGTGCTGGCGATGACGAAGGCGATGGCTGCGATGAGTGCGCCTACGAGCATGACAATGACGCAGGTCCAGGCGGCCGGGCTGTTGCCGTGGCCCAGTTCCTGGCTGTGGTCAATGGCGCCGGGGGCAACCGTGCGGGTGCCTGACTTGGAAACGGACGCAGGTGCTTTGCTCATGGAAAATCTCCTCAGGATGGATACTGCTTACATTCTGCCATTTTTTGGCTGCCACCCGCGTACCGCCGGACCCGGCGCCCGTAGCGGCGCTGGTGGCCGTTGGCCCTACGTGGGGTCCTCACCGCGGGAAAGCCGGTCCCAGCTGTCGATCTCGTCCATGGGGCCGGAGGCTGCAGCGGTCCCCGCCACCGCGGGTGCGTCGTATTTGGTGCGCGTCTTCCAGTAGCGGGACGCCGGCAGGAGCAGCAGTGCGGCCAGGGCCAGGAGGCAGCCTGCGACGACGGCGAGGACCGGGAAGGCGGTGACCTCGATGTGCGCCTGGCTGCCGGAGACGCCGGTGGCGCCTGCGATGGTTCCCTGGGCGGCTGCGAGGGGATCGGCCAGGACGGCTGCCGCGGCCGTGACCACACCGGCTGAAGCAACGATGATGATGGCCGTGATGACCCAGCGGGCGATTTTGCCCGCGATGGCCGCGGCAAGGCCGCCGGCCAGGGCCACGAGGGCCAGTGCCGTTACCGTGGTGGCGGCTTTGCTTCCCTGCACCGGGATGCCGCTTTGAGCTGCTGCCTGGCCCATCTGGTTGGGGTCCAGGGTGGCGGTCAGCCAGGTCTGGGTGGTGGTTCCGAACGCGGCAAGCGCCAGGAGGGTGATCAGCAGCACCAGGTTGGACTTGCGTGCCCACACCGGTGTGGAACCCTTGGCCGGACGGCCCGCTTTGGCTGCCTTACCGGCCTTCCCCGCCGTCTTCGGGCGGCCTGCGGCTGCTTCCGGGCCCGACATCAGGACTCCGTCCCGCCGGGGAGGGATTCCGCGGAGATGTTGTGCAATGATCCGGCAGTGTGGACGGCGCGCAGCGGGGCGGCCGCTTTGTTCACGGTCTCCAGGGCCTCGGTGGGATTCACGGAGTCGGCCACGATGCCGCCGCCGGCCTGGACGTACGCGCGCCCCTCGCGAATCAGGGCGGAGCGGATGGCGATTGCCATGTCCATGTCTCCGGCGAAATCGAGGTAGCCCACCACGCCGCCGTAGATGCCGCGGCGGTGCGGTTCCAGCTCATCGAGGAGCCGCAGGGCGCGCGGCTTGGGCGCGCCGGAAAGGGTGCCGGCCGGGAATGTGGCCTTCAGGACGTCATACGCCTTCGCCTGTGGTGCCAGTTGGCCCACCACCGTGGACACCAGGTGCATGATGTGGCTGAAACGCTCCACCTCCATGAACTGGGTGACGTCCACGGTGCCTGCCACGCAGACTTTGGAGAGGTCGTTGCGTGACAGGTCCACCAGCATCAGGTGCTCTGCGCGTTCCTTCTGGTCCGCCAGGAGTTCCTCGGCGAGGGCCTTGTCGGCTTCCACCGTCTTTCCACGGGGGCGGGAGCCGGCGATGGGGTGCGTGATGACTTCCTGCCCCGTGACCGTCACCAGCGCTTCCGGCGAGGACCCGACAATTGAGTACTCCCGGCCCTCGGCGTCTGCGAGGCTGAAGATGTACATGTAGGGGCTGGGGTTGGTGTTGCGCAGGACACGATAGACGTCCAGCGGGGAGGCCTTGCACTCCATTTCGAACCGGCGCGAGATAACCACCTGGAAGACTTCGCCATCCACGATGGCTTCCTTGCCGCGGTCGAGGGCGGCCAGGTACTCCGCCTCGTCCCAGCGTTCCTGCACGCTCGATGCGAAGTCCAGGGCGGCAGGTGCCAGCACGGAGACCGGCTGCACCACGGGGGCGCTGATCCTGGCCAGGAGTTCCTTCACGCGGGTCACGGCATCGTGCCAGGCCTCATCAACCCGCTCCGAGCTGTTGTCGAAGTTGATGGCGTTGGCGATCAGCAGGACGGTGCCGTCCACGTTGTCATGCACGGCCATGTCGGTGACCAGGTTCAGGGCCATTTCCGGCAGCTGGAGATCGTCCTCGGGAGGGCTGACCAGCCGCTCCCAGTGCCGGACGGTTTCCCAGCCCAGGAAGCCCACCAGGCCGGAGGTGAAGGGAGGCAGCCCGTCGAACCGGTCGGTGCGCAGGGCGTCGATGGTGTCGCGGATGGCGTCCACGGGGCTGCCGCTGACCGGCACGCCGGCGGGCGGTTCACCCAGCCAGTGCGCATCGCCGTCCTTGGTGGTCAGGGTGGCGCGGGACCTGGCGCCGATGAAGGAGTAGCGGGACCAGGCGCCGCCCACCGCGGCTGATTCCATGAGGAACGTGCCTGGCTGGCCCTGGGCCAGCTTCCGGTACAGGCCGATGGGGGTTTCGGCGTCGGCCAGGACCTTGAGCCTGACGGGAATGACGCGGCTGTGGCCGGCGAGTTCCCGGAATTCCTCGAGGCTTGGGCTGATGGTTCCGAGGTCCTGCATGGCTATGCTTGTCCGCCTGTTCTTCGGAAGGCCCGGCAATGCCGGCGCCTTGGGTGTGCTTGCTGGGTGGCCCCGGCCTGGCATGGGCCGCCGGGGCAGCGGGCTCGGCTTAGCCTGCCTGGCCTGCCACCACGTCCAGGCCCCTGCCGTCGAAGCAGGTCCGGGTGCCTGTGTGGCAGGCGGCACCCACCTGGTCGACGCGCACCAGCAGTGCGTCGCCGTCGCAGTCCATGGCCACCGATTTGACCCACTGGACGTGCCCCGAGGTGTCGCCCTTGCGCCAGTACTCCTGGCGGGAGCGGGAGTAGAAGGTGACCCGGCCGGTGGTCATGGTGCGGTGGAGGGCCTCGTCATCCATCCACCCGAGCATCAGGACTTCGTTGGTGTCATACTGCTGCACCACCGCGGCCACCAGGCCTGCGGCGTCGCGCTTGAGGGCCGCCGCCAGCTTCTCGGGAAGGGGGCTGGCCGGCACGGATGCCGCCGGGGACGGCACCGCGGAATCAAGGGACGACGACGGCACGGACTGCGCGGGTGCGGACACCGTGGATCCTGCGGTGTGGACGGGGGTTGGCTGCTCAGACATCGGGTCAAGTCTAGTGCCTCTGTGGGGCCTGTCTCCTGTTGTGAACAACGGCACGCCACCGGCCCCTCCGATGCTGCCCAACTCGACAGCTCTCGTGCTAGTTTCACAAGTGATGCATTTCGTCGAACCGTCCCGAGAAGTCCTGGCCGAAACCCTGCTTGCGGCCGGCCCTGATGCGCCCACGCTGTGCAAGGGCTGGCGCACCAGGGACCTTGCCGCGCATCTGTACCTGCGCGAGCGGAAAGCCGCCGTCGGGCTCGGCCTGATCATCAAGCGCCTGGCCAAGGCATCGGACCAGGCCACCGCGAAGCTGGCGGCCAAACTCACCAGCAACGAGGACTACGCCCGGCTGGTGAACACCTTCCGCGCCGGGCCGCCGGCGCTCTCGCCGATGAGCATCAAAGCCCTGGACGAAAGCGCCAATCTGATCGAGTACTTCGTGCACACCGAGGACGTCCGCCGCGCCGTGGACAGATGGGCCCCCAGGGCCCTGGACGAGGCCTACTCCGATGCGCTCTGGGACGAACTGGTCAAGCGCGCCGCCATCCTGTACCGCGGCGTTGACCTGGGCATCGTCCTCGTCCGCCCGTCCGGCCCGCGGCACGTGGCCAAGCGCGCCCCTGTTTCGGTGGCGATCGTCGGCGAGCCGGGCGAACTGCTGATGCACGCCCATGGCCGCACCCGCCATGCCCTGGTCACCTTCGAAGGCCAACCCGACGCCGTCGCACTCCTCCAGTCAGCCGAAGTAGGGCTTTAGTCCCCACCCGCCCCCTAACCTCGCAAGCTCGGCCAGGGAACCCGGCGGGCGTGGGCCCAGCAGGTCAGTTGAGGGTCAGCGGACTTCGAAGCCGGCCTCGCGGATGGCGTCCTTGACCTGGTGCATCATGTTGTCCGGTCCCCAGTGGAAGATGGACGCGGCGAGGACGGCGTCCGCACCTGCAGCGACGGCCGGCGGGAAGTGGGAGGGCTCCCCCGCACCGCCGGAGGCGATGATGGGAACCCTGACGGCCGCCCGGACCAGTTTAATGAGTTCGAGGTCGAAGCCGTCCTTGGTGCCGTCGGCGTCGATGGAGTTGAGCAGGATCTCCCCCACCCCGCGGTCAGCCGCTTCCCTGGCCCATTCGATGGCGTCGATGCCCGTGCCGGTGCGGCCGCCGTGGGTGGTCACTTCAAACCCCGACGGCGTGGGCTGGGATCCAGGGCGGGTACGGCGGGCGTCCAGGGACAGCACGAGGACCTGGGATCCGAAGTGCCTGGTGATCTCGTCGATCACGCCAGGCCGTGCCACGGCGGCGGTGTTGATGGAGGCCTTGTCGGCGCCGTAGCGCAGGAGCTTGTCCACCTCGGCCACGCCACGGACACCGCCGCCGACTGTGAGCGGGATGAAGACTTCCTCGGCGGTTCGGCGGACCACGTCGAACGTGGTCTCGCGGTTACCCGACGACGCGGTGACGTCCAGGAACGTCAGTTCGTCGGCGCCGGCGTTGTCGTACCGGTGGGCGAGTTCCACGGGGTCTCCGGCATCCCGGAGACCCTCGAAGTTGACGCCCTTCACGACGCGTCCGGCGTCGACGTCGAGGCAGGGAATGACGCGTACTGCTACTGCCATGGGAACTCCTGGAATCCGGTGCTGCTGGGGTGGGGTACGGGCGTCAGATGCGGCAGGCGTGGATGCTGCTGACCAGGATGGCGCGGGCGCCGAGGTCGTACAGTTCGTCCATGATCCGGTTGGTTTCCTTCTTGGGCACCATGGAGCGCACTGCCACCCAGTCCGAGTCGCGCAGCGGGGAAACCGTGGGTGATTCCAGTCCCGGGGTCAGGCTGGCTGCTTTTTCCACCAGCTCCTTGCGGATGTCGTAGTCCATCAGGACGTACTGGCGGGCCACGAGGACGCCCTGGAGGCGGCGGATGAGGACGTCGATTTCCTTGGCCGTGCCGTTGGCGGCGCCGCCTTTGCCGGTCCGCCGGATCAGGACGGCCTCGGACTTCAGGATGGGGTCGCCGAAAATTTCCATGCCGGCGGCCTTGAGGGTGTTGCCGGTTTCGACGACGTCGGCGATGGCGTCGGCAACGCCGAGGCGGACCGACGATTCCACCGCGCCGTCGAGCCGGACCACCTTGGCGTTGATGCCGCGTTCGGCGAGGTAGTTGCGGAGCAGGCCGTCGTAGCTGGTGGCGAGGCGCTTGCCCTCAAGCTCTGCGGCAGAGCTGAAGTCGCCCACCGGCCCGGCAAAGCGGAAGGTGGAGGCGGCGAATCCCAGCGGAAGCAGCTCTTCGGCTTCGACCTCGGCGTCCAGCAGCAGGTCGCGGCCGGTGATGCCGACGTCGAGTGTTCCCTGGCCCACGTACACCGCGATGTCGCGGGGGCGGAGGAAAAAGAACTCGATGTCGTTGTCGGGGTCCACCATGACCAGCTCGCGGCTGTCGCGCCGCTGGCGGTATCCGGCTTCGGAGAGCATGGCGGAGGCGGCTTCGGACAGGGAGCCCTTGTTGGGGACGGCTACTCGCAGCATGGGGATTTTCTTTCTGGGTGGAAGGTCTTTGTTTTCAGGCAGTGCAGGCCACGGCGGGACCGGCGACAGTGCGCCGGACCGGTGGCTACAGATGCTTGTAAACGTCTTCCAGGGTCAGGCCTTTGGCGAGCATCAGAACCTGCAGGTGGTACAGCAGTTGGGAGATTTCCTCTGCCGCGGCTTCATCGGATTCATATTCGGCAGCCATCCATACTTCGGCTGCTTCCTCAACGACTTTCTTCCCGATGCCGTGAACACCGGACTCCAATTCAGCGACGGTGCGGGAGCCTTCCGGGCGGGTGGCTGCCTTCTCGGTGAGCTCAGCGAACAGCGTCTCGAAATTCTTCACGCCCTCCAGCCTACTTGCTGCGGCCGCACGGGCGCTTCCCGGGCCGTTGCATGACAGGCGCGATGTGAGCGAATACACACCGCGCCCGCCACTGATCCGCTGCTAGCTGCGGTACTGCTTGAGGACGACGGCGGTGGCCAGCGCCGCCGTCACTGCCTCGTGGCCTTTGTCTTCCTTGGAGCCGGGCAGGCCGGCGCGGTCGAGGCCCTGCTGTTCGTTGTCGCAGGTGAGGACGCCGAAGCCCACCGGCACTCCGGTGGACACGCTGACGTCGGTGAGTCCCGACGTCGCCGCCTGGCAGACGTAGTCAAAGTGCGGGGTACCACCGCGGATCACGACGCCGAGGGCAACCACGGCGTCAAAGTGCGGTGCCAGCCGCGCAGCGGCAACGGGCAGCTCAAAGCTGCCGGGAACCCGCAGCACCGTGGGCTCGGCGATGCCGGCGTCCTTGGCTGCCCGGAGCGCGCCGTCCAGGAGGCCGTCCATGATCTGCGTGTGCCAGCTGGCTGCGACGATCGCCAGCTTCAGCTGCGAAGTCTCCGCCGGGCTGAGGGTGCTGAGGTCGATGTCGGGTGCGCCGTGTCCGCTCATGTGTTCTTGTGTTCCGTTCGTCTTTTGGAAGTTCAGTCTTGTTCGTGGTCGTAAGAAGCGTCCGGGGCCGTGACCGGCACCGGAGCATTATGGGTGTCCAGCAGCAGCCGGTGTTCCATGCGGTCCTTCTTGGTGCGCAGGTACCGGATGTTCTGCTCGCGGGATGGCACCTCGGTGGGGACCATTTCCACGACCTTCACCCCTGCCTTGGCCAGCCTGTTCTGCTTGTCCGGGTTGTTGCTCAGCAGCCGCACCTCGTGCAGGCCCATCTCGGCAAGGATCTGGGCTGCGGCCTTGTAGCACCGGGCGTCGACGGGCAGGCCCAGCTGCTCATTGGCTTCCACCGTGTCGAAGCCCGCCTCCTGCAGCGCGTAGGCCTTGATCTTGTTGGCCAGGCCGATCCCGCGGCCTTCCTGCCCGCGCAGGTAGAGGAGGGTGCCGCCGTTGTCCCGGATCATTTCCAAGGCGAAGGCGAGCTGTTCGCCGCAATCGCACCGGTAGGAGCCGAAGACATCGCCGGTCAGGCACTCGGAGTGCAACCGGACCAGGGGTGCCTTTCCGTCACTGGGCGCGCTGGGGGAACTGACGGCCAGATGCTCAACGCCGGTCACCAGGTCCGTCCATGCCTGCGCCACGAAATCGCCGAAGGCGGTGGGCAGCTGCACAATCGGCCCTCCGCTGACGGGATGGGGCGCCGCACCGGACACCGCGTGGGGCGTCCGGTGACCGTCCTGGTGGCTGTCGTCGCTGGCTGCCGCTGCCGTCATCGCTTCTCCTTCTCTTCGCCCGGGGCCACCCGGGCACTTTCCTGCGGAACTCCCCCGGCCCCGGCTTCAAGATACGCCACCAAGTCCTCGATGGAGATCAGGGGGCACCCATGTTCAGCTGCGAACGAACGGAGTCCGTCCAGGCGCATCATTTCCCCGTCGTCGTACACCACTTCGGCGATCACCCCGACAGGCTCCAGCCCGGCAAGGCGGCACAGGTCCACCGCGGCCTCAGTGTGGCCCTGGCGTTCCCGCACACCTCCGTCAACTGCCCGGAGCGGGAAAATATGCCCCGGTCGGGTTACCGAAGCGGGACCGGCGTGCGGGTCCGCCAGGATGCGGGCGGTCAGGGCGCGGTCGGTGGCGGAGATTCCCGTGCTGACACCGGTGGCGGCGTCGCAGGAGACCGTGTAGGCGGTGCCTTTGGCGTCCTGGTTCACGGCGGTCATGGGCGGCAGGGCCAGGGCGTCGGCGCGCTCTCCTGTCAGCGGCACGCAGATCACTCCCGAGCTGTACCGGATGGTCCAGCCCATCAGGGCCGGTGTGGCGTGCTGGGCGGCAAAAATAATGTCGCCTTCGTTTTCGCGGTCCTCGTTGTCCACCACCAGCACGGGCCGGCCGGCCGCCATGGCACGCACGGCGTCCCCAATGGAATCCAGCCCCCTTGCCGGCACCGCCGCGGGGTGGGCGGCGACAGGTTCCGTCACGGCGCCAGGGGCAACGCCGGCGTCCACGCGCACTGCGGCGTTCACCGTGCACCTCCCGCGCTTGCTGCGTCAGCGGCAACGGCTGCGGCACCTGCCGGGACACCGTCGCCACGGAAGGCAAGCAGGCGTTCGGTGTACTTGGCCAGGACGTCGACTTCGAGGTTCACCCGGCTGCCGCTGGTTTTGGTGCCCAGGCCGGTCTCGGCAAGGGTGGTGGGAATCAGGCCTACTTCAAACCAGGGTTCCTGCTCCCCCGCCGGGCTGACTGCCGTGACCGTCAGGGAGACACCGTCGATGGCGATGGACCCCTTCTCCGCGATGTAGCGCGCCAGGTTGGCAGGGACGCCGAAGCGCAGCCGCTCCCAGTTTCCCTGGGCTTCACGTTCCAGCAGGACTCCCACGCCGTCCACGTGGCCCTGCACCACGTGCCCGTCAAGGCGTCCGCCTGCGGGAACACAGCGCTCCAGGTTGACCCGGTCCCCGGCAGCGAGTTCGCCGATGGTGCTGCGGACCAGGGTCTCGCCCATCACGTCCACGCTGAAGTCCTTGCCGTCGATCGCGGTCGCCGTGAGGCACACCCCGTTGACGGCGATGGAGCCGCCCAGTGCCAGGCCCTCGGTGGAGCCGGGTGCGTGCAGCCTGAGGGTGGCGCTGGTGTCCCCGTCCCGCTCAACGGACAGCACCTGCCCCTGCTCGGCAATAATTCCGGTGAACATCAGTAGCCTCCCTGGGCTTGTTCCGCGCTGTCGCGGGTTGGTGGTTGGTCAAGTGCAACTTTCCGTTGCGGTCTCAGATGAAGCCGCAGGTCCCGTCCCAGCGTCCGCACCGCGCCGCCGTCGGACGCGTCCCATTCCCATTGCTGGGCGTCGGGAAGGCTCGTGATGCCGAGTCCGTTCAAGGACGGGGTGCCGGATCCCAGGAGGGTGGGCGCCAGGTACACGATGAGCTCGTCAACCAGGCCCGCAGACAGGAAGGAACTGAGGATGCTTGAACCGCCTTCCACCATGACGTGCCGGGTGCCGGCTCCATACAGCAGGGACAGGGCCTCGTGCGGGTCGCGGGTGGGGAGGTGGACGGCCAGCCCGTCGTCGCCGTGGATGGCGGCATCGTCGGGGATCGCGCGCAGCCCCATCACGGCACGCACGGGCTGCCGAGGGGCGGGGTTGCCGTGCGGATCCCGTGCCGTCAGGCGGGGGTTGTCCACCAGCACTGTCTGCGTGCCCACCAGGATGGCGTCGATGCGGCTGCGGATCCCGTGGTTGTCCGCGAGCGACTCCGGGCTGGAGATCCACTGGCTGGTGCCGTCTTCCGCGGCGATCCGGCCGTCCAGGGTCTGCGCGATGTGGAGGGTGACGAACGGACGCTTGGCGGCAACTGCTTCGAACCACTGGCGGTTCAGGTCCAGCGCCTCCTCTGCACCCAGGCCGCTGCGGACGCGGATACCGGCAGCGCGCAGGGTCGCGGCACCGCCGGCGGCAGGATCGTGGGGATCGTCCACCGCGTACACCACATCAGTGATTCCGGCGGCAATGATCGCTTCCGTGCAGGGGCCGGTACGGCCCACATGGTTGCAGGGTTCCAGTGTGACCACCATGGTGCAGCCGGTGAGGTCCAGGCCTGCGGCAGCGGCCTGCGTTATTGCGTCAGCCTCGGCGTGTGCCGTGCCGGCGCCGCGGTGATAGCCGGTGACCAGGTGCCGGCCCTCAGGACTGACGACGACGGCACCCACCAGGGGGTTCGCGCCGCGCGGGCCGTGCAGGGCAGCCTGGAGGGCCTGTTCCATGGCACGGGTTTCATCAGGAGTGAAGGCAGTGACCACCCCGGCGGCGGGCTGCAGTTCCACGGCGCCCGTCATGCGGTTGCCGATGCGGAGCGTGTACCTGCCCTGGAGGCGGCAGGAGTTTCGGCGTCAAAGAGCCATCGCTGGGGGTTCATTCGTGTGTCGTTCCTTCCCTGTTGAACCGCGATGGCTCCGGGGATACGACAGCAGAACGTTGCGCGGCCCAATGGCTGCGCAGATACAGCTGTACGTGCTTCTCTCATCCAGACTTTAACTGTCGGTACCGGAATTCCACCGGTTCAACCGTCCGCCGGAATCCCCATGAAGAGGACACCGGCTCGCGGGTCGCGGACTGTCACCGCCGGTTCGGACTTACACCGACCCCGGAGCACGTATGTGTGTTTTGTTATTGTGCCATAACCCGCACGAGGTCCCGGTTATTCCGTCGCCGCACGTAACGTCCGGCTGCCCTCCTTGCGCAGCAGGTCGATGGCCGCTGCCGGATCGTCAGCACCGTAAACAGCAGAGCCCGCCACAAAGACGTTGGCACCGGCCTCGGCGGCGCGGGTAATGGTTTCTTCGGTGATGCCGCCGTCCACCTGGATGGCCACACCCAGCCCGGAGCCGTCCACGGCAGCCCGCGCGCGGCGGATTTTGGGCAGGGTGATGTCCAGGAACGCCTGGCCGCCGAAGCCCGGTTCCACGGTCATGATGAGCAGCATGTCCAGCTCAGGCAACATGTCCAGGTAGGGCTCCACCGGAGTTGCGGGGCGGAGGGCCATCCCGGCTTTTGAACCCCTGCTGCGCAGTTCCCTGGCGAGCTTGATGGGTGCAATCGACGCTTCGGCATGGAAGGTGACCGAGGCCAGGCCGGCATCGGCGAACCCGGGCGCCCACCGGTCAGCATCGGCGATCATGAGGTGGGCGTCGAGCGGAACAGGGCTGACTGCCTGGATCCGCTGCACCACGGGCAGCCCAATGGTCAGGTTGGGGACGAAGTGGTTGTCCATGACATCCACGTGCACGGCGTCGGCGTTGCTGATCCGCTGCAGTTCTGCTTCAAGGTTGACGAAGTCGGCGGAGAGGATGCTCGGGTTGATGCAGCATTGCGTCACGGATGTGCCTTTCGCTGAAGGTGCGGGTGTCTTACGGACGAAGCGCATTCCTGCGCTGGACCGCTTTGGTCAGGACTTCTTTTTGATGAGCGCCAGGAACATGGCATCCGTGTGGTGGATGTGGGGCCAGAGCTGTGCCGTCGACTCATGGCCGGCGCCGAGGCTTCCCGTCAGGCTGACCGCGTCCAGGGCGGCCCCGGCGTCGATGAGTTCCAGGTCGTCCCGCTTGCGCAGGACGTCGGCTACAACGGCGGTGGTTTCTGCCGGATGGGGCGAGCAGGTCACGTAGGCCACTACTCCCCCGGGCCGCACTGCCGCGACGGCGGAGCCCAAAAGTTCGCGCTGCAGAGGCCCAAGATCCGCAATATCCTTGGGCGAGCGCCGCCACCGGGACTCCGGCCTGCGCCTGAGTGCTCCGAGGCCCGTGCAGGGAACGTCGGCCAGCACGCGGTCGAACCGTTCCGGCTGCTCGGCGCCCACGTCCCGGCCGTCACCGGTCCGGACCTGCCAACTGCCCCCGGGGACAGCGGACAGGGCCTGGCTGACGAGCTTGGCGCGGTGCGGAGCAGGCTCATTGGCGAGGAGCGTTGCACCCCTCTGATGCGCCAGGGCGCCGAGGAGCGCTGCTTTCCCGCCGGGGCCGGCACAGAGATCAAGCCACGCCTCCCCCGCACCGGATGATGCCTCGGCGTCAGCACCGGTCCGCTCTGGTCCCGGGCCCACATCCACGGCGGCCAGCGCCCTTGCCACCAGCTGGGAACCAACGTCCTGCACCCGGGTGGTGCCGGCGCGCACGGATGCCAGCCGGCCAAGATCGCCGCCGCTGGAGAGTGCGGATCCTTCCACCAGTTCCCCTGGAGTGGCGCCGTTGTCCAGTGCCTCGGCCAGGCTGCCAAGGCCGGGCAGGGCCACCAGGTTGACCACCGGGGCCGCATTGTCTGCCTCCAGCAGGCTGTCGATCTCTGCTGCCGGGCGCCCGTGCGCCACCAGCGACTGCCGCATGGCGCGAACGATCCATTCAGGGTGGGCATACCGGAGCGAGGCAACCTTCGTCGCGTCGGTTTCACCCTCCACCAGCAGGTCCAGCCATTCCTCAAGGGTCCGGGCGGCCACTTTGCGGAGGACGGCGTTGATCAGGGCGGAGGGGCCGGCACCGATGACGGCCCGCGCCAGCCCTACCGTCTGGTCCAGTGCCGCGTGCGCCGGAACCCGCATGGCCAGCAACTGGTGCGCGCCAATACGCAGGGCGTCGAGAACGGCAGGGTCCAGCTGGGCCAGGGGCCGGTCCACGCAGCGCGCCAGGATGGCGTCGTAGGTGCCCTGCCCGCGCAGGGCTCCATAGCTCAGCTCGGTGGCGAAGCCGGCATCCCGCTTGTCCAGGCGGTGATGCCGGATCCGTGCGGGCAGCACCAGGTTGGCATAGGCGTCCTCCTCTGCCACCGCCCGCAGCACTTCGAAAGCCACCAGGCGGGCGGGATCGGCACGCCGGGTCCGCTGCGACGGCGCCTGCTCCGTGAAATTCTGCTGCGGGCCCCGGTTGCGCTCCCGTCCCTTGGCGTTGCGCCTGCTGGCATCCCTTGGTCCGCCATTGCCGCGGCCGCCGCCCGCCTGTCCGCCGTGGCCGCTTTTCCCGGCGCTGCCGCGTCCCCCGGCACTGCCCCGTCCGCCTGCGTTGCCGCCGGACCCGCTCATTCGAACACCACACTCTCCAGAGAATTCATACCGCGTGCCCAGTCGGCTGCAGCCACCATCTTTTTCCCGGCGGGCTGGACCCGGGTGAGTTCCACCGCGTGCGATCCCGTCCCCACCAGCACGCTTTTCCCCTGCAACTGCACGGCGCCCGGGGCAAGTTCGGAAACGTCCGGCCGGAGCAGGACAGGCTCGAGCTTCAACCGCTGTCCGTCCAGCAGCGTCCAGGCGCCGGGTTCCGGGGTAACACCACGGGCCTGCCTGCCGATGGCAAGCGCAGGGTGGGACCAGTTGAGGTGACCGTCCTCCAAGGTCAGTTTCGGTGCGAGCGATACCTCGCCGGACTGCGGCTGCGGCGACGCTTTCCCGGCCTGGATCGCCGACAACGTCTGAGCCAGCAGGACCGCACCGCTGTGGGAGAGCCGCTCCAGCAGGTCGCCCGCCGTGTCCTGGGGTTTAATCGCTTCCGTCAGGGTGCCAAAGACCGGACCGGTGTCGAGTCCCTTCTCGAGCCGGAAGGTGACGGCACCGGTGACGTCGTCGCCGGCCATGAGGGATCGCTGGACCGGAGCCGCGCCCCGCCAGGCGGGCAGCAAAGAGAAATGCAGGTTGACCCAGCCGTGCCGCGGTATGTCCAGGGCAGCAGGAGGCACCAGTCCGCCGTAGGCCACGATGGCCGCCACGTCCGGATGTACAGCGGAAATTTTGGCGACCGCCTCAGCATCGACGCGCGCGGCGTGGATAACCTCAATGTCCAGTTCCGCAGCGCGCCGGGCAACCGGTGATGGCGTCAGCACCCGTTTCCGGCCTACGGGGGCATCAGGACGGGTCAGGACTGCGACGACGTCGAATCCTGCGTCGACGAGGGCATCCAGGGACGGGACAGCGACGGCGGGAGTCCCCGCGAAAAGGACCCTCACCCGGCTGCGCCGAAGCTGGAGCCGGGAGCACTGCCTCCACCAACGCTGGCGCCGCCGAAACTCGACCCCACGCTCTTGGCACGCTTGGCGGTGGTGCGTTCGGTGACAGCGTCGTAGTTGGCGTTGCGGATGGACCGCAGCGCCGCCTTCCGGTCCTCACCCTCCAGGCGGTCGGTGTAGAGAATGCCGTCCAGGTGGTCGTTCTCATGCTGGAAGCAGCGGGCCAGCATCCCTTCCCCCTCGATGGAGACCGGGTTGCCGTGCATGTCCACCCCGGTGACCTTCGTGGCGCGGAAGCGGCGGACCGGGAAACCGAGGCCCGGAATGGAGAGGCAGCCTTCCACGTGGTCCGGCTGGTAGTCCCCGCTGTTCTCCAGGACAGGGTTGATGATGTGCCCTTCCACACCGTCGATGCGGTAGGTAAAGACGCGCTTGCTGACCCCGACCTGGGGCGCGGCAAGGCCGGCGCCGTCCACATCCTCCATGGTTTCGGTCATGTCGGCGACCAGTTTGGCAAGCTCGGGTCCGAATTCCGTCACGGGATCGGCAACTGTGCGCAGCACAGGATCCCCGATGATGCGGATATTCAGAATAGCCATGCGCTGTTTGTCCTCACGGTTGGCGGCAAAGGGAACCTATCCAGTTTAGGTGCAGTCACCCCGGCTGGACCGACCTAGGCGGTGCGGGCCTGTGCCAGCGGCGGAGGGGCGATGGGCAGCAGGGCCGTGCCGGCACTGACGGTGTCCGCGGACAGCTCCCAGACGCGGCGCAGGGCGCAGAACTTCCACCAGTGGTGCTTAAGGACCTCGGGGTTGGCGCGGACGGGCCGGACCTCCGTCTCGCCGATGGCAACGGCCAGCAGGACCGGATTTTCCCCGTACTTCCACGGTTCCCACGTTCCGGCCTCGGGGTCCACCAGGCTTTCTTCGGCCTTCATGCCGGCCACCAGTTGCATGACCACCTTGTCATCCAGGGGCTTTACCAGCCCGTCCCGGGTGGTGCCCTTGGTCTTGTAGTCGATCAGGCAGATGCGCCCGTTGATCCGTGCCACGAGGTCAAGGGTCCCCGCATAGCCCACGGAGTTGTTCCAGACAGTTATTTCCGGGGCGATGGGCTCAACCCTGAAGAGCTCCCACCATTCGTCGAAACGAACGGCGAAGGCTTCCTCTCCGTTGGCGCCCAGCGCTTCCCGGGCTTCCTTCATGGCGTGGGGGCGCCCCAGTGCACGCAACGCCACCTGCTCGCAGTAGTAGTGCACCCGGTCCCCGCGCCGGGCGGCGTCGTCCCGGTAGGTTTCGGCAGCCTTGGCCGCACGGTTGATGGCCTGTTTGATCTTGGCGGGGCTGCCCAGGCAGTCCGACAGCAGGGGGTCGTTGGCCAGGCTGCTTGCCCCCATGTAGCCGAACCAGCCATCGAGGCCGTGCGGCTGCTGGCTGATGACCGTGGTGATGGAGGGTACGGAGAACTGCTCAGACGTTGACCGTGCGTACATCCGGCCGTATTCGGTGGCGTGGGCGAGAAGCGGATCAGTCATGGAAAGACTCTTTCACAGGGGGCCGACAAAAGCTCCGGAGGCAGGAGCTGCACACAAAAAAGGTCCGTTTCCGCTGCTGATGAGCGGAAACGGACCTCTGCGGTGGGCGATACTGGGTTCGAACCAGTGACCTCTTCGGTGTGAACGAAGCGCGCTACCACTGCGCCAATCGCCCCGATGCATTTGAATGCTAGCCCACCTCTGCCCCAATTCAAAAATTGGACATTCCGCAGCCGACAGCGCTCCCTGGAAGCAGGCCGCCGGACGCGGAGCCACCCGCACCCTGCCCCTTTAAGCCCCCTCGCCGCCGTCGCAAATTACACGTCTGTAACTTGGCAGAACCCGCGTGAATGCTGGGAAGCAGGCGGGTTGACGGTTCCCCGGGCCGGGCCGATTTGGAGATTCCCGGAACCTCCTATATTGTTTTTACTCGTTGGAACGCGAGGAAATGCCGGAAACGGCAAGGAATCAACCCTCCAAAATGCGGACGTAGCTCAGCTGGTAGAGCACCACCTTGCCAAGGTGGATGTCGCGAGTTCGAATCTCGTCGTCCGCTCGCAGGACACTGTCACAGCAAACATTCTTCGGAATTGACGCTAACACGGTGGGTTGGCCGAGAGGCGAGGCAGCGGCCTGCAAAGCCGTATACACGGGTTCGAATCCCGTACCCACCTCGGTGAAAACCATGGTTTCCGGATCTTTCGGATTCAATGGGCGATTGGCGCAGCGGTAGCGCGCTTCCCTGACACGGAAGAGGTCACTGGTTCGATCCCAGTATCGCCCACTGGCAAGGCAACTTGCCCGCAGTACCCCGGGTTAACCTGGACAACCTGCACGCGGACGTAGCTCAGCTGGTAGAGCACCACCTTGCCAAGGTGGATGTCGCGAGTTCGAATCTCGTCGTCCGCTCTCTTTTATCCCACTTACCGGTCTTCCGGTTCCGGGCGATTGGCGCAGCGGTAGCGCGCTTCCCTGACACGGAAGAGGTCACTGGTTCGATCCCAGTATCGCCCACACGAACAGCAGCTCTCCGGAGCTGCTTTTTTGTTGCCCCGGCATCCGCTCCCGGCGAACGGATTTCCCTTGGCACGCCTGCAGCCCCCCGATAGGATCGAATGCGCGAGGAGCGACCTGGCTCCGCGACAGAAGGGAGGTGCCCGTGGGTTTGATTGACGATCTAAAGGGCAAAGCTCAGGGTCTCATCCACGGCAACGAGCAGGCCATCAAGGACGGCATCACCAAGGCCGGCGATTTCGTCGACACCAGGACCGGCGGCAAGTACGCGGGCCACGTCGACAAGATCCAGGATGGCGCTTCCAAGCTCATTGACAGAAACGGAACCCCGGGCCAGGCACCTGCCGCCGGACCGGTTCCCCCGGCAGCTCCTGGAAATCCGGTTCCGCCGGTGGACAGGGCTCCGTAGAGGATTTGGCCAGGGCCTTGCCCCAGCACGTCAACGGGGCGCGGGTCCCGCCGGGAGGCGGCGCCCGCGCCTTTGGCGTTTAAAGGGCCGGGCACAATACACGACGGCGGCCGTCCCAATTCCCGCTTCCTGCAGGCACCCCGATAACCTGCCGGTATGCCCAAGTCCCCCGCACCGCCACAGACAGACAAGGCCGGAGCGCCCCGGACCGATTCACGGCCGGTCATTGCCGGAATCGTCACCGCGCTGGTGGGCTTCACCTCCTCATTCGCAGTAGTGCTGGCAGGGCTCCGGGCGGTTGGTGCCGATGCCGGCCAGGCCGCGTCCGGCCTGCTGGCGCTGACCCTCGCCGTCGGACTCGGCGTCCTGCTGCTCGCATGGCGCTCCAAAGTTCCGGTTACTTTGGCCTGGTCCACCCCCGGCGCGGCACTGCTTGCGGCGTCTGGAATGCCCGACGGCGGGTGGCCCGCCGCCGTCGGTGCCTTCCTTGCAGCGGGGCTGCTGCTGGCCCTGGCCGGCCTGGTGCCGGCGCTCGGCCGGCTGATGGCCCGCATTCCGTCGTCGCTGGCCCAGGCGATGCTTGCCGGGGTACTGCTGCAGCTGTGCCTGGCCCCGTTCAAGGCCCTGGGTACGGTCCCCTTGTTCGTGGGGCCGGTCATTCTTTGCTGGCTGGTGATGATGAAGTTCGCTCCGCGGTGGGCTGTCCCCGGGGCCTTGCTGGTGGCTTTGGCCGTCATCGGAACGTCGCTCGCATCGGCGGGCACAAATCTTGAGCCCGCAGCCCTGGTGCCCGCCCTCGCCTGGACCACACCCGCGTTCACCCTGCAGGCCGTGGCGGGAATCGCCATTCCACTGTTCGTGGTGACCATGGCGTCGCAAAATGTTCCGGGTGTAGCCGTCCTCCGGTCCTTTGGATACGAAACTCCGTGGCGGCCGGCCATGCTGGTCACCGGGGCAGGAACGGTCCTGGGGGCACCTTTCGGCGGCCACGCCATCAACCTTGCGGCACTCAGCGCGGCCCTGGCCGCAGGGGAGGAAGCCGGTGCGGACAGGGGCAGGCGGTGGGTGGCCGGCTTTACCTCCGGCCTGGCCTACCTGGTGCTCGCCGCCTTCTCCACGGCCCTGGTGTCGGTGGTCAGCCAGGCCCCGGCAGGAATGCTTCAGGCCGTGGCCGGGCTGGCTCTGTTGGGAACCCTCGCCACGGCGGTCTCGGCCGCCCTGGCAGACCCGGAAGACCGCATCGCACCCGCCGTCACCTTCCTGATGGCGGCTTCGGGCCTCGCTTTCGCCGGCATCGGCTCGGCGTTCTGGGCGCTCCTCGCCGGGCTGGCAGTGCGGTTTGTGCTGAAGCCGCGGGCAGCGTGACGCGGCGGGATACCGCTACGACGGTTCGTGGTTCTGGCCCTCACGGGCCAGGGCGGTGAGGCGGGAAACGGCACGGAAGTACTTCTTCATGTAACCGCCGGCCATCATTTCCTCGGTGAACAGTTTGTCGAACGGGACACCGCTGGCCAGGATGGGGACGTCCTTGTCGTAAAGCCGGTCCGCCAGGACCACAAAGCGGAGTGCCACAGCCTGTTCCTTGATGGTTTCCACATTGCGCCACACCACGCCGTCGATGCCGTCGATCAGCTGCCGGTACCGGCTGGGGTGCACGCCGGCCAGGTGGTGGATCAGCGTGGAGAACTCGTCCTGGGCCACGGTCTTGCCATCGAACTCGGCCTTCATGTGGGCACTGAGTTCACTGTTCTTCAGCGGCTGGGGGGCGGCGGGGAGGCCGCGGTGACGATAGTCCTCGCCGTCGATGCGGATGACGTCGAACTGGTCCGCCAGGACCTGGATCTCGCGCTGGAAATCAACGGCGGCAAACCGGCCCTCCCCGAGCGAGCCCGGAAGCGTATTGGAGGTGGCGGCGAGCTTGACCCCGGCGTCCGAGAGCTCGCGCATGAGACGGGACATCAGGACCGTATCGCCGGGATCGTCCAGTTCGAATTCGTCAATGCAGACCAGCTTGTAGGTGCTCAGCGCCTCCACGGTCTTCCGGAAGGAGAGGGCACCCACCAGGTTGGTGTACTCCACGAAGGTACCGAAGGCCTTCGGGCCCGGGGAGGCGTGCCAGAGGGACGCCAGCAGGTGGGTCTTGCCTACGCCGAAGCCGCCGTCCAGGTAGATCCCGGCCCGGGATTCGTCTTTCTTCCCAAACAGCTTCTTGAAGAGGCCGCCCCCGTTACCCGACCCCACGCCGTCGGCAAATCCCTCAAGGGCACGCACGGCCGACGCCTGGCTGGGCTGCTTGGGGTCCGGGCGGTAGCTCGAAAAGGAAACCTCCCCGAACCGGGGCGACGGATAAAAGCCTTTGAGGAGTTCGTCCACCGAAACTGCCGGAGTGCGGGCGGCAAGCTGTTCGATCTGTACCAAGGTGGTCCGTTCTGCTCGTGGTTGGTCCCCAGAAAGAATACCGGCAACGGGCTGCCTCCCCCTGCCCGGCGCCCGCCTTCCGCCGCTGTGCGTGACCAAGGCAACATTTCGTCCTATTAACGGAATACGGACAACGCGACGGGCGCTGGCTAGGGTGGGAACAGGTTCCAATGCCGGTTCCACGGTTTCCCGTGCTCTGAATGAAAGGCCAAACCATGCCCTACCCGGTTGAACAGAATGAGAAGTTCGCAGCCTACGCCCACCCCGAGCGGCTCGTTTCCACCGAGTGGCTCGCGGCTGCCATCGAGAACGGCGCGGTGGCAAACGGCGAGCTGGTCGTTGTGGAGTCCGACGAGGACGTGCTGCTGTACGAGACGGGCCACATTCCCGGTGCCGTCAAGATTGACTGGCACACGGACCTGAACGATGAGGTGTCCCGGGACTACGTTGACGGCGCGGCCTTCGCGAAGCTGGCGGAGTCGAAGGGCATTTCCCGTGACAGCACCGTGGTCATCTACGGTGACAAGTCCAACTGGTGGGCGGCGTACGCCCTGTGGGTTTTCACCCTGTTCGGTCACGAGGACGTCCGGCTGCTGGACGGCGGCCGGGACAAGTGGATTGCCGAAGGCCGTGAACTGACGAAGGACAAGCCCGCCCCCGCCGCCGGCACCTACCCGGTGGTGGAGCGCGACGACGCCCCCATCCGTGCGTTCAAGGATGACGTCCTTGCCCACCTGGGCAAGCCGCTCATAGACGTCCGCTCCCCCGAGGAATACACGGGCCAGCGCACCCACATGCCGGCCTACCCGGAAGAGGGCGCCCTGCGCGGCGGCCACATCCCCACCGCCGCCTCCATCCCGTGGGCCCGCGCCGCTGCCGAGGACGGAACCTTCCGCAGCAGGGAGGAGCTGGAGGCGATCTACCTGGGCGAGGCCGGGTTGACCGAAGGTGACGACGTGGTGGCCTACTGCCGCATCGGCGAGCGTTCCAGCCACACCTGGTTTGCGCTCAAGTACCTCCTGGGCTTCGAATCCGTGCGCAACTACGACGGATCCTGGACCGAATGGGGCAACGCCGTGCGGGTCCCCATCGTCAAGGGCGCCGAGCGGGGTTCTGTCCCCGTCGCCGTCGGAGCCTGACGCAGGCCTTCCCCGCGTAGACTTGGAACGATGACTACTCAAGCTTTGCCCTCCGCCCTGGCGGCCATCGTGGACGATTTCCAGGCCCTGTCCGAGCCCGAGAGGCTGCAGCTGCTGCTGGAGTTCTCCGAGGGGCTGCCGGAACTTCCGGACCGGCTCAAGGACCATCCCGAGCTCCTTGAGCAGGTGGTGGAGTGCCAGTCGCCGCTGTTCCTCACCATCGAGACAGGGAACAACGACGACGGCGCCGTCCACCTGTTCTTCAAGGCGCCCGCCGAGGCACCCACCACGCGCGGGTTTGCAGGGGTGCTGCACGAGGGCCTGGACGGCTTGACCGCGGACGAAATCCTGGCTGTGCCGGACGACATGCCGGAACTGCTGGGACTCACCCGGGCCATTACCCCCTTGCGCATGCGCGGCATGACCGCCATGCTGGGCCGCATCAAGCGCAAGGTCGCCGCGTCCCGCAGCCAGGCCTGATTTCGCCTCCATGGCACGCAAAAACAGCTCCCAGGGAACCCCGGCCACAGCGGTCCTCACCGCGGCCGGGGTTCCCTTTGTGCTTCATCCCTACACCCATGATCCGTCCGCTGCGAGCTACGGCGCCGAGGCTGCTGAAGCCCTGGGCATCGATCCGTCCCGCGTCTTCAAGACGCTGATGGTGGAGGTTGAGGGCAGGCTCGCGGTCGGCATCGTTCCGGTGAGCGGCACGCTGGACCTGAAGGCCATGGCCGCTGCGCTTGGAGCCAAAAAGGCTGCGATGGCCGATCCCGCCGCGGCCCAGCGGCGCACCGGCTACGTACTCGGCGGCATTTCCCCTCTCGGCCAGCGCCAGCCGTCCCCCACCGTGCTGGATGCCAGTGCCCTGGAACTTGGCACGCTGTTGGTGTCGGGCGGCAGGCGGGGCCTGGACATTGAACTCGCCCCGGCTGACCTGGTCCGGCTGACGGACGCCGTCGCGGCGCCCATCAGCTCACTGACGGCCGGGTAGACCTCCGCCGTTCGCAGATTTTTCACGGCTATTGGGACGGCCGGTGAAATTGTCCATGGTCCGGTTGACTCCGAGGACGTCCATGAGCCGGTCAAAGGCGTTAACCGGAAGGATCCGGAGGACCGGCAGCACGTTCACGAGCGGCGGCAGGACCAGCTTTCGTCGGCCGGCCTCGATGGCATCGAGGACCTTGGTTGCCACGTCCTCTTCCTGGAGGATCGGGAGGAGCATGGGCCAGCGGGTCTGGACACCGTCGAACATCCCGGTGTCGATGTAATACGGGCAGACCACCAGGGTGTTGACACCTAGTTTGGCGGCACGGACCTCGGCGCGGAGCGACTCGTTGAAGCCGAATGCGGCGAATTTGCTGGCGGAGTAGTCGGTCTGCCGGGCGACCCCCACCAGCGCGGCGGCGCTGGCAACGGTGACCACGGTTCCGTGGCGCCGGCTTGCCATCCCCGCGAGGAAGGCACGCGTTACCCAGTACAGGGCCATGACGTTGACCTTCATGGTCCGTTCGATGGCCTCTTCCGTGGCATCAAGGAGCGGTTGCCCGCTGACCACCCCGGCGTTGTTGATGAGGACATCCACGGGCCCGGCCGCGGCGGCGGCAGCGGCCACCGCTTCCCTGTCGGTGACGTCCACGGCATGGGCCTCGGCTGACCCTCCGGCCGCCCTGATCTCGCCGCAGACCGCTGCGCCGGCTTCAGCATTCACATCCCAGATCACCACGCGGCTTCCGCGCCGGGCCGCCCCCAGCGCCATGCGCCGGCCCAGCCCGCTTCCACCGCCCGTGACCAACAGCGTTGCACCGGAAAGACGGGTTCCTCTGGCCATATCAGTTCTCCTGGAGTTCGTGCGGCAGGGGCAAGTGCGTTTACCGGCCCCGGGGAAAACGGCCCATCAGGGTGATGGCGCCCTTCATGATTCGTGAATAGGTGCGGTTGGACATTCCTGGGGCAGGCGCCACCCGGAGCAGCCTCTGCACGGCAATGGTCTGCGGCTCGGTGTACTTCAGGATGCCTTCCCGGCCGTGGCGCCGGCCGGCGCCGGAGTCCTTCATTCCGCCGATGGGCGCGTCATGGGATGCCCAGGTGGCGGCGTAGCCTTCGTTGACGTTGACGGTGCCGGTACGGAGCCTGCGCGCAACAGCCTCCCCGCGCCGGGCGGACCAGACGCTGGCGTTCAGCCCGAAGTCCGAGTCGTTGGCCAGGGCGACGGCTTCGTCGTCGTCCGCTGCCCGGTACACGGCAACCACCGGCCCGAACGTCTCCTCCCGGGCAAGCAGCATGTCCGCCGTAACTCCGGCCAGCACGGTTGGTTCGTAAAACAATGGCCCCAGGTCCGGCCGCCGCCGTCCGCCGGCCAGCAGCTGCGCCCCCTTGGCCAGGGCATCCTGGACGTGGCGTTCCACCCGATCCACCTGGGCGGCACTGATCAGGGAACCCATGCCGATGTCCCAGTCCGGGCCCGGACCCATCCGGATCCGCTTGACCTCCGCAGTAAAGGCCGTCAGGAAGCTCTCGTAAACGTCGGCGTGCACGTAGATCCGTTCGATGCTGACGCACAGCTGGCCGGAGTTGGAAAAGCAGGCGTGCACCGCGCCGCTGGCCGCCTTGCCCACCTGGGCGTCAGCCAGCACCAGCATGGGGTTCTTGCCGCCGAGTTCGGCGGAGAACCCGATCAGCCGTTCGCCACACTGACGGGCCACGGTTTTGCCGGTCTGGGAGGACCCCGTAAACATCAGGAAGTCGACGCGCTCAATCAGGGCCGGACCGATCGCAGTGCCGGGGCCGGTGACGACCTGGAACAGGTCGGTGGGAAGGCCTGCCTGCCGGAGCAGCTTGAGCATCAGCAGGGCCGTAAAGGGCGTCTGCGAATCCGGTTTCAGGACGATGCTGTTTCCCGCTAACAGCGCGGGAATCGCGTCGGAAACCGCGAGGGTCAGGGGATAGTTCCAGGGGCTGATGACGCCCACCACTCCCCTGGGCCCCCGGTACTCGGTGGCACGGGTGAGCACGGGGGCAGCACCCTTTCGGCGGCGTGGCCGCAGATATCGTCCTGCATTCCGCTCGTAGTAGTCGGCCGTCAGCACAACGTCGGCGAACTCCTCGAAGGCGCTGAGCCGGGATTTGCCGCTCTCCGCCTGGACCAGGTCCAGAATGTCCTGTTCCCGGTCCAGCAGCAGTCCGCGGAAGCGGCGAATCACGGCCCCGCGTTCAGCGACGGGCAGACCTGCCCAGTGCCGCTGAGCCGCGCGGGCGCCGGCTGTGGCAGAGTCCACGTCGTCGGTGGTGCATACAGGCACTTCGCCTACCAGCGAGCCGTCGAAGGGAGCGTTGGACGCCTGGGTTGGCCGCCCTGCTGCCGCGGCCACCAGTTCCGGAAGGCCCGCTGCCACGTCGCGGCCCCGGTCGGTTACGGTCACTCCAGCATGCCGTGGTGCCATGTCATGCCCCCGCAGGAGTTTGCCGGGCCGGGCCGCCCGGCACTAGCCCGGCGCCCGGGTTGAGGCGCGGGGCAAGCTGCTGCCGGAGCCAGGCCTTCACGAGACGCTCCCAGCGTTCGGGATCCACGTTCCACTCCTTGGTGTGCCGCGCGTGGTTGAAGGTTTCGAACGTCACCATGTCCGGGTTGCGTTCGGCGAGCAGCGCGGAGGGCCCGTACGGCACGTACTCGTCGTCAACACTGTGGATGATGAGTGTGGGCGTCCGCAGCTCCACAGCCCGGGACACCCAGTCCATGACTTTGAGGTCAACCGGGGCAGAGAGGCCGGTGAGCCGGCGTCCCAGCGGGTGGCCCAGCATCAGCTGCCCGTACCGGCCTACAAGCGACGGGATCCGGTTCAGCTGCGCGTGGTGCGCCAGCACCGTGACCCAGTCGATGACCGGGGCGTCGAGCACCATCGCCCGGATGAGATGGCGGTGGCGGGAGAGGTCCGCCGTCTGCAGGCAGATGGCGCCCCCCATGGACCAGCCAAAGAGGACAATCTCTTCGGCTCCGTGGGCCACCGCGTACTCGATGGCGGCTTCAATGTCCTGCCACTCCGTTGACCCCAGGCCGTACCGCCCATCGTCGGCCGAGGGCGCCAGTCCGTCGTTCCGGTAGGACACCAGGAGGCTGGTCAGGCCCAGTTCCAGGGCCGGCCCCACCGCGCGGAGCGCCTCCTGCCTGGTAGCCCCGCGCCCGTGCACCATGATGGCCCATGTCCGCGCGGCGCCTTTTGCCCGGACCAGCCAGGCGGGCGCTTCGCCGCGCTCCACGGGGATCATCACGTCCTCCACAGGAAGTCCGACGGCGGCCGGGTCAGGATACGTGGCCCCGCTCCACCATCCCCAGCGTGCCGTAGAGAGGTCGCCGCTGTAGACCGCCTCAACTTCGCGCAGGACTGTCCGTTCGGCAGGCGAGTAGGAAATAATGCGCCCGATCCGCGCGTGCCCTTTGCCGCCGTCGAAAAAGAATCCGTAAACGCCCTCCACGGTGGTGTCCTCATTGGCGGCAAAGATCACCTGCTGCTTCTGCCCATCGCGGATGACGGCCAGCACTTCCTTGTCAGCCGCCCGCTGCCGGGCCGGAGTGATGACGCGCCGCGCAAAATAGACGGCGAGCGCCGAGGAACCCATTCCCAACAGGCTCGCCACCGAACCGCCCGCGATCGCCCCGCCAACGGCCCACTTTGCCCCGGGCGACATCACGCCTGAATCCCTGGTGGGTGCAGTCATTGCGGGGCGCGCTCGCCGGAAAGGTGCCATGGCACTATTCTTACCGGCCGGGCCGCCGATGCCCGCATTCCGGGCCGGTTCCGGCACGTCGCCGCACCGTCCCCGCCGGTGTCCCGGGCGTACCGTGGAAGCAGCTCCGGGCGCTAGGCTAAGGCCATGAGTGATCCCATCGTCATCCTGACCGAAGAACCCCTGGGCGCGGACGACCGCGTGAACATTGAACGGCTGGTGGATGGGACGGACAGCCGCCTGCTGGTCCTGGTGCCGGCAAACACCGAGCGGCACCTGCTGGTGGATTTCCTGGAGAACCTGTCCATGCTGGACGTTGCCAAGGCGTTCCGCGAGCTGGCCGACCGCAACCCGGACGCCGCCGCTGAGCGCGCCCACGCGGACGAAACCCTTGCCGCATCACTCGCTGCACTGGCGGGACTGGGCTCCGGCGTCACAGGACAGGTAGTGGAGGGCAAGGCGGTGGACAGCCTTGTGGCGAAGGTCAGGGAAACGGGAGCCGGCCAGGCCGTGGTCATCACCCGGCCGCACGCCGTGTCGGACACCTTCCACACCGACTGGGCCAACAAGGCACAGGACCAGCTTGGGGTCCCCGTTCTCCACCTGTATGCCGGCTCGGGATTTATCGGCGACTCCTGAGCGTTGGGAATGCTATGAGCATCTTTGGAAACAGCATCTTCGGTAACAAGGCAACGGGCATGGTTGGCGGCGGCCAGGAAGACACCGCAGCGGCAAACGCACTCCAAAAAACCGATGCGCAGTGGCGTGAGGAACTGACCCCGGAGGAGTACCACGTCCTTCGGCAGGCCGGAACTGAACGGCCCTACACGGGTGAATACTGGGACACGCATACCGAGGGGGTGTACCAGTGCCGGGCCTGCGGCGCCGAACTGTTCACCAGCAACGAGAAGTTCGACTCGCACTGCGGCTGGCCGTCATTTTGGGCCCCCTTGACTGAGGGCAAGGTGCGCTACATCCATGACCGGACCCTCGGCATGGACCGGATCGAAGTGCGGTGCGCCTCCTGCGACTCACACTTGGGCCATGTTTTTGAGGGCGAGGGCTACGGCACTCCCACGGACCAGCGCTACTGCATCAACTCCGTCTCCCTTCGGCTGGTCGCCAAGGGCGACGCCGGTGATGGGCAGTCCCGGGACTAAGCCGCCGAAGGACCTGCCAGCACAGGGCCGGGGCCGCATGCCCCGGCCATGCTGATGCCACAGCAAGGGCTGGTCTCGAGAGCCCGGGAAAAACCTCGAGCCTAATCTTTTCTTATGGATTGCCCCTTTTGGCATAAGACCTGCTGGTTGCTTGTTACGCTCCCCAGAGAGGCAAGCAACCAGAAAGGCAGCCGACGATGACAGAGACCCTGACCACCGCCGTAACCGGGATTTCCGCGCAGAACGAAGACTGGCTCCGGCTCAAGGCGGCAGCAACCGCCCTGCAGGTCCTGCAGGTCCAGGACGGTTCCGTCCCCGACGCCGACCACCACGCGGAGGCAGCCGGGCACGTGAAGTCAATCGTTGCCGCGGTCCAGGCCCTGGCCCCCGCCTTTCCGCACGACCGCGAATACCTTGGCGCCGCCTGCGCAGACTTCGAAGCATGGGCCGCCGGCGGCTTCGCCGTCCCCGACTTCCTGTCCTCCCTGCTGGCATTCCAGCCGCAGGAGCAGCGCCGTGACGGCCTGCAGCACCTGGTGGTCTTCCCCATGTACACCCAGAACGGCAGCAGCAACCGGTTGGTGGAGGCCGTCCTGGTCGAGGTGATCTGGCCGGAGTTCATTGCGGGGCTGGAGGCCGGCGAGTACTCCAACAAGCTGTTCGTCCCCATCCGCTTTATCGATTTCACCCCGGGCTACGACACGAACTCCGCGGTCCTCTTCCCCGAGACCGTAGCGGTCAGCCGTACCCCCACCTTCACCTGGGGCGCCATTTTCGCCGACAGGGAGGCCGCCCGGTTCCGCCGCGTCCTGAAGGCTGCCGCTGACATCACCTCGCTGGAGCTCCCTGAGGGCGCTGCGGAACTGCTCGCGGACCAGGACCTGACCGAGGCCACCTTCGTGATGTGGGACCTGATCCATGACCGGACCCACATGCGCGGCGACCTGCCGTTCGATCCGTTCATGATCAAGCAGCGCATGCCCTACTTCCTGTACTCGCTGGAAGAACTGCGCTGCGACCTGACGGCGTTCCGCGAGTCAGTCCGGATTGAAAAGGATGACGACGCCGACCCCGAAACCCGGCGCCACGCGAAGCTGGTGCAGTACGCCATCCTGTTCGACCGCATCTTCCGCTTTGCCATCACCGGCACCCGGGTGCGCAACTACGACGGCCTGGGCGGCCAGCTCCTCTTCGCCTGGCTTCACCAGCAGCACGTGCTGCACTGGACGGATACGCGGCTTACCATCGACTGGGATGAGGTGGCGGACGCAGTCATCGCACTGGGGGCCAGCATTGATGATTTGTACTGGCGTTCCATCGACCGGCCCAAGACCGCGCACTGGCTGGCGGCCTACCAGCTGGTCTCGGCAACCGTCACCCCCAACCCGGCCTCCGTGTGGGCCAAGGGCCCGGACGCGCTGCCGCTTTCGGGAACGCCCCGGGGCCTCACGGACCAGGTACTGGACGACGAATTCCCGCTGTCCATGTTCTACGAGGCATTGGAGAAGAAGATGCGCCCCGTCATTGAATCAACTGCCGGAATCACCGGCCGCACCGCACTGTGACCGGTTCCGAAGGCGGCGGCGGACACGGGCCCGGCCCCCTCACCATCCTGGTGACGGGCGGCAGCGGCGCGTCCGGGATCGCCGCCGCCCGGGCACTGTCCGCGGCGGGCCACCGCGTGGCCACGGTGGGCTCTGATCCCTCGAGGATCAGGCAGGCGGCAGAAAAAGCGGGCGACGGCGTCACCCCCTTCACGTGCGACCTTGCGGTTCTGGAACAGGTCAGGCGGTTGCGCGACGACGTCACCGCCGCCTTCGGTACCGTGGACGGGGTGATCCACCTGGTGGGCGGCTGGCGTGGGGCCAAGGGAATCACCGACCAGACCGACGACGACTGGGACTTCCTGGAGCGGGGGGCGGTCACCACGCTGCGGAATGTTTCGCGGGTCTTCTTCGATGACATTGCCGCCTCCGCCACCGGCAGGTTCGCCATGGTTTCCTCAACGTCCCTTGCGAAACCCACCGCGGCGGTGGCCAGCTATGTCGCCGCAAAAGCGGCAGCCGAGGCGTGGACCCTGGCCGTGGCGGACGGCTTCCGGCGGGCTGCCGAAGCCGGGACCGGCCAGGCAGCCGCCAGCATCCTGGTGGTTAAGGCACTGGTGGACGACGACCTGCGCCGGGCCCATCCCGAACGAAAGTTCCCGGGAGCGACGGATGTCGCTGACCTGGCTGCCGCCGTCGTCCGGCTTTTCGGCACTCCGTCCACAGAACTCAACGGCGCCCGGCTCCTCCTGGCGGGCTGAAGCCGCCAGGACTGTACCTACACTGAAAGCGTGAGCAATCCCATGACGACAACAGCAGAAACCGGCGCGGCGCTGCGGCTCCACGACCCCAACGTCCGAGGCTTCGCCTCCGACAACTACTCCGGCGTCCACCCGGAGGTCCTGGCGGCGCTCGCTGCGGCCAACGGGGGGCACCAGGTCTCTTATGGCGAGGACGACTACACCGCGCGCCTGCAGGAACTGATGGTTGAACACTTTGGCCCCGGCATCGAATGCTTCCCGGTATTCAACGGCACCGGCGCCAATGTCCTGTCACTGCAGTCACTGCTCCCCCGCTGGGGTGCGGTGGTGTGCGCCTCCACCGCGCACATCAACATGGACGAGAACGGCGCCCCGGAGCGCATCGGCGGCCTCAAGCTCCTGCACGTCCCCACGCCGGACGGCAAACTGACCCCCGAGCTGATCGACCGTGAAGCCTGGGGCTGGGGAGACGAGCATCGCGCCCAGCCGCTCGCCGTCTCCATCACCCAGACCACGGAACTGGGCACCTGCTACACCCCGGACGAGGTGCGCGCCATTGCCACGCACGCGCATGCCAAGGGAATGAAGCTGCACATGGACGGTGCCCGGCTGGCCAATGCGGCCGCCCACCTGGGCGTGCCGCTGCGCGCCTTCACCCGGGATGCCGGGGTGGACATCCTGTCCTTTGGGGGTACCAAGAACGGACTGCTCTTCGGCGAAGTGGTGGTGGCCCTGAACCCGGAGGCAGCTCACGGCCTGGTCTACCTGCGCAAGATGGACATGCAGCTGGCCTCCAAGATGCGCTTCATGTCCGCCCAGTTCGTCGCCCTGCTGGAAGGCGACCTCTGGCTGCGCTCGGCTTCGCATGCCAACGCCATGGCCACCCGGCTGCGCGCCGCCGTGGACACCATCGAGGACGTCCGGCCCACGCAAAAGACCGAGTCCAACGGCGTCTTCGCCATCCTGCCACCCGGCGTGGCCGACAGGCTGCGCAGTTCCTTCCGGTTCTACGACTGGGACGAGGCCGCAGGGGAAGTCCGGTGGATGTGTTCCTTTGACACCACGGAGGAGGATGTCGATTCCTTTGCTGCCGCAATCCGCCATGAACTGCGGGATTACCAGGACGGCCAGGCCCGCTGACGGGCGACCGACGGCGAGCCTTCCGGCCCCGCCCCGCCCCGGCCCGTAATCTGCCAAGGTGAACGCACTTGACCAGGTTCCCCAGGATTTTCTCCACGCCTTGGGAACCCTCAGGAAAGCCCGCTGCCGCAAGGAACTGCGCCTCGCAGAGATCCCTGCCCCCGCTCGGCTGGCACCCTTCGCCGTCGCGCTGGGCGCCGAAGTTATGGCACCCGGCTCCGGCACCCCTTCCACACCCGTCCACGGACCGGCGGCATTGGCTTTCGCAGCCGCGTCCGGAACCTCTGCCGCCACCCCGGACGACGACGAAACGGAGCTGGCAACGGGCCGTTTCATCCTGCTGCATGACCCTGACGGCTCAGCGGTCTGGGACGGGGAATTCCGGATCGTCACCTACATCCGGGCCGAACTGGAACCGGAAATGGGCAACGACCAGATGCTGGGAACAGTGGCCTGGACCTGGCTGGTGGAGGCGTTGGAAAACCACCATGCGGACTACCGGGCAGCAGGCGGCACGGCCACCCGCGTCCTCTCCGAAAGCTTCGGCACCCTGGCCGAAAGGCCGGGGTCGATCGACATCGAACTCCGCGCTTCCTGGACCCCCGCCTCCTCCGATGTCCAGGCCCACCTCGAAGCGTGGTCCGACATGGTGTGCACGTTCGCCGGCCTCCCGCCGCTACCCGACGGCGTGACCGCGCTCCCGCCCCGGCGCAGACAGCAGAATGGTTATGGAACTGGCCGGTAAACTGGGGGCATCATGACCCCAAACATTCCGGAAAACACCACAGCCGGCGTCCCGGCTGCTGCTGCCGCACCCCACATCACGGTGGAGGGCTTTGACAGCCCCATCCCCGAAATCATTGACCTGGACTCCCCCAGGGACGGTGTTCCGCTGGTCATCGAGACCCAGTCCGGCCTGGAGCGGTGCGCCGCCGCCATCGCCGCGGGCACCGGGCCCGCCGGCGTGGACGCGGAGCGCGCCTCCGGATTCCGCTACGGGCAACGCGCGTTCCTGGTCCAGATCAGGCGCGAAGGAGCCGGGACCTGGCTGATAGATCCGGAACCGTTCGGGAACCTGGGCATCATCAACGACGCCCTCCGCGGCGTCGAATGGATCCTGCACGCCGCCACCCAGGACCTGCCGTGCCTCTCCGAACTTGGCATGTGGCCGGACAAGCTCTTCGACACGGAGCTCGCCGCACGCCTGGCCGGACTCCCCCGGGTGGGGCTCGCCGCCGTCATCGAACAGCTGCTGGGATTCGGGCTGGCCAAGGAACACTCTGCCGCCGACTGGTCCACCCGTCCCCTGCCGGAGCCTTGGCTGCGCTACGCCGCGCTGGACGTCGAAGTCCTCACCGAGCTGCGCGAGGAACTGATCGAGCTGCTGCAGGCCGATGGCAAGCTTGAGTACGCCGAACAGGAATTCGCCGCCATCCTGGAAGCGGGCGTCGCTCCCCCGCGGGTTGACCCATGGCGCAAGACCTCCGGCCTGCACCAGATCAGGGACCGCCGGCAGCTCGCCGCGGTCCGCGAGCTGTGGCTGGAACGCGATTCGCTGGCGCAAAAACGGGACGTGGCGCCGGGCAGGCTGCTTCCCGACTCCGCCCTGGTAGCGGCCGCGAAGGCTATGCCCTCCACGGTCCCGCAGCTGCTCACCACCAAGGGATTCCACGGCCGTGCCGCCCAGCGCGAAGCCCCGCGCTGGCTGCGCTGCATATCGGCGGCCCGCGCCCTTGACGACCTGCCGCCGCTGCACCTGGCCACCAATGCCCCGCCGCCGCCGCGGGTCTGGGCAGACCGCGACCCTGAAGCGGCCGCGCGCCTCGGCACCGCCCGGCCACTGCTGCAGGCAAAGGCCGAGGAACTGAACCTTCCACTGGAAAACCTCCTGACACCCGACTACCTCCGCCGCGTTGCCTGGCGGCCACCGGCAGAGGTCACCGAAGAGTCCGTCTCCGCCGAGCTGCGGGCATTTGGCGCCCGGCAGTGGCAGGTGGAGCTCACGGCCCCCCTGATTACGGCCGCGTTCCTGAACCCGCAGCCGCTGCCACGCAAGGAGTCCAAGGCCTCCGCAGGCGCGGGGAGCCAGTAAGCGTCTCCGGCCAGCCCTTGCGGGCTAAGTTACTCACGAGTAACATCGGTGTGACCCACGTCAGGTTGCTGCCGCCTTCCGGCATGCACCCGGCGCGCTACGTCTCGATGAGGAGTAACACGTGAGCCAGCACGGAAACGGCGCATCCCCGCGCACTGTCCGCGACGTCGTCTTTGTGGACGGCATCCGCACACCCTTCGGCAGGGCCGGCGAGAAAGGAATCTACGCCGGAACCCGCGCCGACGACCTGATCGTGAAGTGCATCCGCGGCCTGCTGCGCCGCAACCCGTCCCTGCCGGCGGAGCGCATTGACGAAGTGGCCATTGCCGCCACCACCCAGACCGGTGACCAGGGCCTTACCCTTGGCCGCACCGCCGCGCTGCTGGCGGGCCTTCCGCGCACGGTCCCGGGCTTTGCCATTGACCGCATGTGCGCCGGTGCCATGACCGCCGTCACCACCACCGCAGGCGGCATCGGCTTCGGCGCCTACGACGTGGTGATTGCCGGCGGCGTGGAACACATGGGCCACCATCCCATGGGCTCCGGTGCTGACCCCAACCCGCGGTTCATGTCCGAGCGGCTGGTGGACCCTGCCGCCCTGAACATGGGAAACACGGCCGAAAACCTGCACGACCGTTTCCCCGCCATCACCAAGCAGCGCACGGACGCCTACGCCGTTGCTTCGCAGGACAAGCTTGCCGCGGCCTACCGTGACGGGAAAGTCCAGCCCGACCTGGTCCCGGTTGCGGCCCGGAAGCCCGGGGAAGGCTGGACCGTCCACAGCAAGGACGAACCTCCCCGTCCCGGCACCACCCTGGATGACCTCGCCGGACTGCGCACGCCGTTCCGCGCCCACGGCCGGGTCACGGCCGGGAACGCAGCGGGACTCAACGACGGCGCCACTGCCGCGGTCCTGGCGTCCTCAGACACCGCCGCCGAGCTGGGACTGCCCGTGAAGATGCGTTTGGTCAGCTACGCCTACGCGGGCGTGGAGCCGGAGGTCATGGGCATCGGCCCGGTGCCCGCCACCGAGAAGGCACTGCGGAACGCGGGACTGACGATCGACGACATCGGCCTGTTCGAGATCAATGAGGCGTTTGCCGTCCAGGTCCTGAGCTTCCTTGACCATTACGGCATTGCCGACGACGACCCCCGTGTCAACCGCTACGGCGGCGCCATCGCCGTGGGACACCCCCTCGCGTCCTCCGGTGTCCGGCTGATGATCCAGCTGGCGCGCCAGTTCGAAGAGGACCCGTCCGTGCGCTACGGCATCACCACCATGTGCGTGGGCCTGGGCATGGGCGGCACCGTGATCTGGGAAAACCCGCACCACCCCGACTACAGCGGCACCCCCTCGCAGGACACAACCACCGCTGCCGTTTCCGAAGGAGCCCTGGCATGAGCGCCGCAGATTTCCGCAAGTTGGCGGACCTTTTCCCCAACGAAAACGTCACCCACTCCTACGTCCAGGACATCGTCCTGCCGGCAACCGCAGGGAAACCAAGCCCGGGCACCTTCGCCCTGGTCACCCTGGACAACGACCTGGACCACACCAAGCCCACCACCCTCGGCCCCAACACCCTGGTGGAACTCGGCACCGTGCTGGAGGGCCTGCGGGAGCGCGCAGCCCGCGGCGAAATCGTGGGCGTCGGCGTGACCGGCAAACCCCACTACCTGGTGGCCGGGGCCGACCTTTCCGCCGTGAAATCGCTGGAAAAGCGCGAGCACGGGCTGTGGATGGCCCAACTGGGACACGACGTTTATGCCACCCTGGCAAACCTGGGCGTCCCCAGCTTCGCCTTCATCAACGGCGCTGCCCTGGGCGGTGGACTGGAGATCGCCCTCCAGTCCACCTACCGCACAGTGTCCACCGGAGCAGGCGCCCTGGCGCTGCCCGAGGCTTTCCTGGGCCTGGTGCCCGGCTGGGGCGGCGTATACATCCTCCCCCGCCTGGTGGGACCGGAAAATGCCGTCAAGGTCATGATCGAGAACCCGCTCAGCAACAACCGCGCCCTCTCCGGCAGCCAGGCATTCGGCCTTGGCATCGCGGACGCCCTCTTCGAGCCGGCCGACTTCCTGGAGCAGTCGCTGGCCTGGGCTGCAGGCGTCATCTCCGGCGAGGTGGTCCCGGAGCGCGCCAACGCCGTCGACCCCTCCTCCCCGGACAGCGAAGCCCGCTGGACCGCCGCGGTGGAAGCCGGCCGCAAATTCGTCGAAGCCAAGACCTCCAATGCCTCCCCCGCGCCCGCGAAGGTCCTGGACCTCCTGGAGGCCAACCGCAGCATGACAGCAGCGGAATCCGCGGCGCTGGAATGCGAAACCCTGGCTGACCTCATGCAGACGGACGAGTTCCGCTCCACGGTCTACGCTTTCCTCGACCTGGTGCAGAAGCGCGGCAAACGGCCCGCCGGGGCCCCCGACCGGAAGCTGGCCCGCCCCGTCACGAAAGTGGGTGTGGTGGGCGCCGGCCTGATGGCCGGCCAGCTTGCCCTGCTGTTCGCCCGCCAGTTGAAGGTGCCGGTGGTCCTGACCGACATCGACCAGGCGCGGGTGGACAAGGGCGTGGCCTACGTCCATGGCGAAGTGGACAAGCTGCTGGCGAAGAAGCGCGTCAGCCAGGACGCTGCCAACCGCACCAAGGCGCTGGTGACGGGGTCCGTGTCCAAGGATGCCTTCGCCGACGCCGACTTCGTGATCGAGGCGGTCTTCGAGGAACTGCACATCAAGAAGCAGGTGTTCGCCGAACTGGAGGGCATCGTGGCGCCGGAGTGCATTCTTGCCACCAACACGTCCTCCCTCTCGGTGACGGAAATGGCTGCGGACCTCAAGCACCCCGGGCGTCTGGTGGGCTTCCACTTCTTCAACCCGGTGGCTGTCATGCCGCTGCTGGAGATCGTCCGTGCCCCGCGGACCGACGATGCGGTGCTCGCCACCGCCTTCGAGCTGGCCAAGGCACTGAAGAAGACCGGCGTGCTGGTCAAGGATGCCGCCGCGTTCGTGGTCAACCGCATCCTGCTGCGGCTCATGGGCGAAGTCACGGCGGCCTTCGACGAAGGCACCCCGGCAGAGGTGGCCGATAACGCGCTGCGGCCCATGGGCCTGCCCATGACGCCCTTCACGCTGCTGGCCATGGTGGGCCTGCCCGTGGCGCAGCATGTCCAGGAGTCGCTGCACGCCGCCTTCGGCGACCGCTTCCCCGTCTCCACCAACCTGAAGAAGCTCATCGACAACAACGTCAAGGCGCTCTGGGAGGCAGCCCCGGACGGCTCCCGGGCCATCCCGGAGTCGACGCTGGAGCTGATGTCCTTTGGCTCCAGCCCCTCCACGGGAGAGCAGGTGCTGCTCCGCGTTCAGGATGCCCTGGCTGAAGAAATCGGCCTGATGCTTGACGAGGGCGTGGTGGCCGGCCCGGAGGACATCGACCTCTGCATGATCCTCGGGGCCGGCTGGCCCATGTTCCTGGGCGGCATCACCCCCTACCTGGACCGGGTGGGCGCCTCGGAGCGGGTAAACGGCAGACGGTTCCTGGCAGCGGGTATCGCTGCCCCCGCCAAGGGGTAGCCGGTCAGGCCGGCAGCAGCCGGCCGCCGTCGAGCGCCACGATGTGGTGCGCCGCCGAGCGTGCGTAGCCCAAGTCATGGGTGACCAGCACGACGGCGGCGCCCTCCGCCGCTGCCGACCCTACGGCTGCGTCGAGCAGGGCCAGCCCGTCGCCGTCCAGCGCCACCGTCGGCTCATCGAGGGCCAGGACGGCCGGCTTCCGGGCCAGGACGGTGGCCAGCGCCAGGAGGCGCTGGGCCGAGGCCGGCAATTCCGCTGGATGCTCTTCAGCCATGTCAGCCAGGCCCACTGCCTGGAGTGCTGCGGCCCCCCGGTCCTCTGCCGTTGCCCGGCCAACCAGGTGTTCCAAGCCGAACCCGACTTCCCGGCGCACTGTCCGCTCGAACAACTGGTCGCGCGGCTGCTGGAACAGCAGGCCCACCAACGCAGCGGCCCGCCCCACCGGGGTCCCTTCAATGTCCGTGCCGCAGACCGCCACCGTGCCCGAGGTGGGGCGCAGCAGCCCATTGAAGTGGCGCAGGAGCGTGGACTTGCCGGCGCCGTTGGGCCCGGTGATGGCCACGATTTCCCCGGGGTGCACGGCCAGGGAGATGTCCTGCAGCACCAGCGGCCCCCGGTCGCGTTTCCCGGGCGGCCGCCGTTTCGGCCGTGTTCTTCCACTTGCCGGCGTTTGGGGGTATGTAAAGGACACGTTGCGAAGCTGCAGCGCCGGTGCCGCGGGCTGGTGCGGTGAGGGCCGGCGCATGCGCGGCGACACCCCCTCCTGCACTTCGGCGCCGCCTTGCCCGCCGGCGCGCCGGACCGCGGCCGGCAGCACTCCTGACGTGGGTCCCATTGCCCCCGGCCGCCCGCTGGCCAGGATGGTCCCGCCTGACAGCACCACCCAGGTGCCGGCTTCCTCAAGCAACGGTTCAACCGTCTGGCTGAGGATTACGACGGCGGTGCCGTGCTTGAGGAGGCTACGGACCACGGCGGCCAGGTCATCCACGCCTGCCGCGTCCAGGGAGGCAAAAGGCTCGTCCATGACCAGCACCGGAGGTCCGGCAATGATGGCGCAGCCAATGGCGAGCCGCCGCAACTGGCCGCCCGAAAGCAGCGCAGGGTCGTGGCCCAGCTGGCCCGTAAGTCCCAGCAGCCGGGCCGTATGTTCCACCGCAGCCTTCATCGCTGCCGGTTCCGTGCCGGCATTTTCCAGGCCAAATGCCAGTTCTTCGGCCACCGTGGCACGGACCGTGGAGAGAACGGCAGCCGGGTCCTGCGGGACGAAACCAACCTGCCTGCCCCACTGGGCCGGGTTGATCCGCGGGTCCTGCGGGCCGCCGTCGAACTCCAGCCGGGTGCCGGACAGCTCCAGGAACCCTGCCAGCGTGCCGTAGGCGCCCGGGGGCAGCCAGCCGGCAAGCAGACGGCCCAGGGTGGACTTGCCGCTCCCGGAGCCGCCCAGGACAGCTGTGAGCGAACCTGGCGCAAAGGAAACAGCGATGTCGCGCAGTGCCGGGACGCGCCCGTCGTGGAAGGAGAAGTCCCGGATACCGGCAGCCAACACCGGCCGGAGTGAGGGGCCCCTGTTGCCGGTACGGGCTGCGTTCTCCGGACCGCCCGCGGTGATGCTCTCAGGCACCCGATGCCGCCTGCACCACGCGGAGGACCACTGCTGCCAGTGCCGCCAGTACCAGGATGGCCCGTACCGTGCGCTGGGCAATGGAATCGGGCACCTCCCGGTAGCTGGTCCGCGGCCCGGGGCTGCTCAGTCCACGCGCCTCCAGGGCGGCGGCCCTGGTCCCCGCATCCTCGATCAGGGCCAGGACCAGGGGTATGGCCTGCAGCCGGAAGGCGGCAATCCTGGATACCAGGCTCCGGGAGATGACCAGGCCGCGGGCTTCCTGCGCCTGCCGGATCCGCCGCGCCCGCAGCCCGATGGCCGGCAGCAGGGTCAGGGTAGACGCCAGCACGAAGGCGAACCGGCCCTGCACTCCGCGGGCCGACATCGCCGCTACGAGGTCCGGGACGCTGACGCTGAACGAAAACAGCAGCAGGGCCACCACCACGGCCGCCAGCTGCAGGATGCGTTGGCCGGCGAAGTCCAGACCCTCTGCCGTGATGCGGGCAGGGCCCCACGCCGCCAGGACGGTCCTTCCCTCGGGGAAAAACAAGCCGTGCAGCGCCAGGAGTGACAGGCCAAGCGGGACCATGACTGCCGCGGCGGCCGGCACGACGCGGCGGGCGTTGCCGCCCGCCACCGACAGGCCAAGGCAGGCGGCAATGACGGCAACTGACAGCGGCCAGCTTGCTGCCGCCGTCGTAATGACCGCAGTGCTTCCGGCGGCGGCCAGCCGGGTCAGCGGATTGAGCCGCTCCCGCCTGGCCGGCGCCGGGGCGCCTCCTGCCGCGGATACTGTCACGGTGTCAGCGTCAGCCGTTCCGCGCGGACCCGTGGGTTGAACCCGGTGCCGGGCCGGAGGCGCTGCCGCTGGCCGGCTCGTTCAGCCCGGTTTTCGTGGCCGCACTGTCACCGGCGAGGACCCGGTGGCGCCGGATGAAGGGGAACTGCTGCCGTACGCGCCGGGGCAGCGCGTAGACCAGGAGGGCCACGATGGTGAACACAATGGCCTTGTCCATGGGGTCGGAGATCAGTGCCTGCTTGGTGATGGCGGCCAGGAGGGTGTCGCCCATGGCGCGGAAGGCGCTGACGATCGCGCCGGTGGCGACGCCGGAAGTACCGCCGAAGACAAAAGCAGCCACGGGCGCGGACACCACGCCGGCAATGATTCCGGTGACGAAGCCGGCGACCGGCGCCAGGTAAAACCGGCGGAAGAGGCCGTACCGTGCTGCCAGCCCGGCCAGGCAGCCGATGAGCGCAGCGCTGGCGGCAAACGGAAGCACGGTGGGGTTGAAGAAGGACCAGACAATGCTGCCCAGGGCGCCGGTTGCGGCGCCGGCGGCCGGGCCGGCCAGGACCGCGATCAGCACGGTGCCGATGGCGTCGAGGTAGAACGGCACCAGCGTGCTGCCAACGAACTGGCCGAGCACGATGTTGAGGACCAGGGCCACCGGGATCAGCACCAGGGTGGAAGCGGGCAGGGTGGGCAGGACGGCGACGATCAGCAGCACTGCGCCGGCGAGGAAGCCGGTAAGGGCAATCAGGGCAGAGGCGCTGCCCGGGCCGCCAGTGATGTCTGCAGGCTGGTTGAGGACCAGGTAGACGTAGGTGGCTGCGATGGCCAGCGCGCCGAGGATTTCCAGCAGCCGGCGGCGGGCCGCCGGGCGTTCCTGGGCCGGGAGCGTCAGGGAGGACGATGACATGGGGAATGTTCCTTTGGGTGCGGGCAGTTGCCCGGCAGTACCGGGCTGGGTGTCGCTGCCTATGTCACCTCGGCAGCAGCCGGCGGCAACTGCGCCGGGCCGGTCCGCAGCCCATTCTACCGGCGATTTCCCCGCCGGGGGCCTTTCATCCCACGCGCCGGGCAAGGTTCCCGACAGCGGATACCAGCTCCCGGAACGCCTGCTGCGGATTGTTGCCGGACACGATCCTGGCATTCGGCGCGGCGCCCCACAGGCCCCGGAAGTCCGCCACGGTGGTCCCCACCAGGAGCGGCGAATCCGTTTCGACGTCGACGGTGGCAGGGCGGTCGGTGTACTCCACAGTGCCGGCGGCTACTCCGGCAGCGAAAAAGTCGTGGACGTGAGCGATATACCCCTGGTCGTAGAGGCGGTGGAACTCGAAGTAGAACCGCAGCGCGTCGGAAAGGTGCCTGATGAGGGTGTTGTCGGAGGTACTGCGACGGCCTTCCGGGTCTTCAGGGAGTACCAGTTCCGGGACGGCGGCGCCCGCCGCTTCGGCGAGGGCTTTGATGTGGGCCGGGTGCAGCTCCACGCTCTCGGTGGTGTCCAGGGAGCAGACGATGGGCAGTTTCTCCAGCGGCAGGCCCCGGTACGCGGCGTAGACCTCCTTCGCGGCGTGGGGATCCACGTGGGTGTTCCACTCGGCCGTGGGGGTGGTGTTGCCCTGGTGGTAGAAAGCGCCGCCCATGATCACCACCTTGGCCAGGAGGCGGGGAAGTTCCGGTTCCTTCCGCAGTGCCAGGGCGAAGTTGGTCAGCGGGGCCGTGATGAGCGCCGTGAGCTCCCCCGGCCTGGCCCTGGCGTGATCGATCCAAAGATCCACCGCGTTCCGGGGACTAAGCCGGCCGGACGGTTCAGGCAGCACGGCGTACCCGATGCCCTGGGGTCCGTGCGTCTCCGGCGTGGTCAGCAGCGGAATGGACAGTGGCTTTCGCGCACCGATGGCCACCTGCACGCCAGGCCGACCGCACAGTTCCAGCAGCGCCAGGGTGTTGCGTGCAACCTGGTCGGCATCGACGTTCCCCGGCGTCGCCGTGACGGCCACGAACTCGGTGTCCGGAAGGGCGGCAAGGTAGGCCAGGGCCAGTGCGTCGTCGATGCCGGTATCGACATCCAGCAGGTAGGCGGGCACGGCTGCCTAGAAGAGTGCCACCTTGGGCACCGCGGGGAAGATGTCATCCAGGGCGGCGAGGTCTTCCGGGGTGGGGGTCCAGCTTGCAGCTTCGGCATTCTGCCGGACCTGTTCCGGCCTGGTGGCGCCCGCGATGACGCTGGCCACTGCAGGTTGGGCGGCCAGCCAGGAAAAGGCAACCTCGATCTCGGTCAGGCCGCGTTCCTTTGCGAAGGCGCTGTACTTTCCCAGCTGGTCCCAGTCGGCCTCGTCCACCATGGCGGTGCGGGTGTGGCTGAGGCGTGACCCCTCGGGTGCGTGGCCCGGCGAGTACTTGCCGGTGAGCAGCCCGTTGGCAAGCGGGAAGTACGGCAGCACGCCCAGGCCAAACTCCTCGGCGGCCGGGGTCACTTCGAGCTCGGCGCGCCGGTCCAGGAGGTTGTAGTGGTTCTGCGAGGAAATGAACCGGGACGTGCCCAGTTCGCGGGCCACGTATTCCGCCTGTGCGATCTGCCAGCCGGACCGGTTGGAGTGCCCGACGTACCGGACCTTGCCGCTGCGCACAAGGGTGTCCAGGGCTGCCAGGGTCTCGTCGATGGGCGTCAGCGGGTCAGGGGTGTGGAACTGGTAGAGGTCAATCCAGTCGGTGCCGAGCCGCCGCAGCGAGGCCTCAACCGTCTGCATGATGTACCGCCGGGAGCCGCGGGCGCCGAAGTCAGGACCATTGGCGCCCTTGGCGTCCATCCCGAACTTGGTGGCCAGGACCACGTCCCCACGCCGCCCGCCAAGGGCCTTCCCGAGCATGGTCTCGCTGAGGCCCGGTTCGCGTCCGTAAGTATCGGCAACATCGAACAGGGTGATCCCGGCGTCGATTGCGGCGTTGACGACGGCGTCAGTGGCCTCCTGCGATTCGGTGGCGGTGTTCGCCCGGCCCAGGTTGTTGCAGCCCAGGCCCACGGTGGAGACGGTGAGGCCCGATTTTCCGAGGCGGCGGTAACTGGTCAAGAGCGTCTCCTAAAGGCTGAAGCTGCTGGCGGGCTTGGCTGAGTGCTTGAGTCTGTAGCGGTCCGGGTCACTGTGGGGCGCGGCGCCGATGCTGAGCTTGGTGAAGTCCAGGTCCTCCCCGCGGATGCAGACCTTGATGGCGTTGACTGCCTTGTTCACGTCCGGGCACAGGCAGAAGATATTGAGCTTGTAGTCGGTGAATTCCGAGCGCTCCACAGTCCCCAGGCCGCGCCATGCCAGGTGGCTGATCAGGGCGTCCTTGGCCTTTTGCTCCAGGTAACGGTCCCGGTCGGTGCCTTCCCTGGACTTGAGCGCGAACTGGGCCACCACCCAGAACTGCTCTTCGGCGGGAATTTCGGCGTATCCGTCCTCCGCGCACTGTGCGGCGAAGGCGTCCAGCAGGCCCTCGGCAGCGGCGGCATCAGCGACGTCCGTCTCTTCCGTCTTGCTTTGGTGCCCCACCGCACCGAAGTTCATGACGAACTGCGAGTAGTCCTCGTCGAACCACGCCTCCCGGAACTGGAGGGCGCCCTCGTCGTCGCGCTTGTAGACCCTGACTATGCCGCTCATATGTTGCGTCCTTTGGTAAACCATTCGACGTCGGTGCCGTCGAATGGCGCTTGCTGCGCCGTCACTGCATGGAAAAGATCGTCCGCGGCGGCCTGGATGTCCTGGATCAGCCGCTCCGGGTAGTGCATCGACACGCTGTGCTCCGCAAATTCGTCCTGGTCATCGATGAAGACGCCCCGGGCGGCGGTCCGGATGACGTCCAGGTCCATATCGATCACGTGGAACTCGGTCACGGTGGGCCGGATGTGCGTCCACTCGTGCCCGACCGCCAGGTCGATATAGACCCGCACGCCGGCCGGATGCGCCGAGTCGTAGAACGTGGCTACCCAGTCTCCCTGGCGGGGCACCAGCAGGACGGCGTCCGAGCGAGTGTAAAAGGCGGCGCCGGGGCGGGAGCAGAACTCGTTGGTGCCCTGGAAGATCCACCACCCATGCAGGTCCTCGCCCAGGTACCGCCCGGGCACCACCCAGTGGGCCTTGCCGTTCCACTTCCTGTTGCGGGAGACCACCAGCTGGCCCGGCTGCAGCCCGTTGGGGACGCGCGTAGTGGTGGTGTGCAGAACCGGTCCGGATTCCCCCGCAGGGCCGGGGTACTTCAGTTCGTCTTCGTCCCTCACAGGATCGGAAGGCTGCCGGTGGTGGGGTGCTGCTGCCCCGGCAAAGGCCGCGCAAAGGGGACCTTTGTTCCCAAAACCTGCGCCACGACGTCGTGCGTAATCTGCTGCGCGGTCAGTCCCACGCGCTCCAGCACCTGGTTGCGGGTGCCGTGATCCAGGAACTCGACGGGCAGGCCCACCTCGTTCAGGGCGGTGTCCACCCCGGCGGCACGCATCTCCTGCCGGATGCGCGAGCCGACGCCGCCGGCACGCACGCCGTCTTCGATGCAGACCACCAGACGGTGGTGCGAGGCCAGCGCGATGATGGAGCGGCGGACGGGAAGGACCCACCGCGGGTCCACCACGGTGGTGCTGATGCCCTGCGCACCGAGCCTGTCGGACACGTCAAGGGCCAGTTCGGACATCGCTCCGACGCTGACGATGAGCACGTCGTTTTCCGTGGAGCCGGACGGGCGGCGGGCGAGGACGTCCACACCGTCGCTCAGCCGTTCGAGGGCCTCCACCTCGGGGCCGACTGATCCCTTGGAGTAGCGGACCACGCTGGGGGCGTCGCTTATGGCCACCGCCTCGCGCAGTTCCTCGCGGAGCCGGGTGGCGTCACGCGGGGCGGCAAGGTGCAGGCCGGGGACGATCTGGACCATGGCCATGTCCCACATGCCGTGGTGGCTGGCGCCGTCCGGGCCAGTGACGCCGGCACGGTCCAGGACGATGGTGACGCCGGCCTTGTGGAGGGCGACATCCATGAGCAGCTGGTCGAAGGCCCGGTTCAGGAAGGTGGCGTAGACGGCCACCACGGGGTGCAGGCCACCGAAGGCCATGCCCGCGGCCGCGGTGAGCGCGTGCTGTTCGGCGATGCCGACGTCGATGACGCGCTGTGGGTGCTTGGCCGCGAACTTGTGCAGCCCCACCGGGATCAGCATGGCGCCGGTGATGCCGACGATGTCGTCGCGTTCGTCGGCAATGGCGGCGATCTCGTCAGCGAAGACGGAGGTCCACGACTGGGCGGCGCCCCCGCTGCCGGTGGGTTCACCGGTTTCGGGGTCGATGATGCCGACGGCATGGAACTGGTCTGCTTCATGGGCCCGTGCCGGCGCGTAGCCGTGGCCCTTCTCCGTCATGGCGTGGACGATGACCGGGCCGCCGTAGTTTTTGGCGGTGGACAGGGCGTGCTCCATGGCCTGGAGGTTATGGCCGTCCACGGGCCCGATGTATTTCATGCCGAGGTCCTCGAACATGCCCTGGGGTGCCCACCAGTCCTTGATGCCCTTCTTCATGGCATGCAGGCTCTTGTAGGTGAACTGACCCAGCGGGCCCCCGTTCTGCAGCCTCTTCTTCCACCAGTCCAGGGCGCCTTCGTAGGCGGGGGCGGCGCGGAAGGAGTCGATGGTGGGGCGCAGCGAAGCCAGATAGTCGGCGAATCCGCCCACAGTGGGGGCGTAGGACCGGCCGTTGTCATTGACGACGATGACTACGCGGCGTTTCTTGTCCGCTGCGATGTTGTTGATGGCTTCCCAGGCCATTCCACCGGTGAGGGCACCGTCGCCCACAATCGCGACGACGTGCCGGTCGCCTTCACCCGTCAGCTGGCGGGCCCGGGAGATGCCGTCGGCCCAGGAAAGGGAGGAAGAGGCGTGGGAGCTTTCTACGATGTCGTGCTCCGATTCCGCCCGGTCGGGGTAGCCGGAGAGGCCGCCCTCCTGCCTGAGGGTGCTGAAGTCCTGGCGCCCGGTAAGCAGCTTGTGGACGTAGGACTGGTGGCCCGTGTCGAAGACGATGCTGTCACGGGGCGATTCGAAAATGCGGTGCACGGCCAGCGTCAATTCCACGACGCCGAGGTTGGGTCCGAGGTGGCCGCCCGTCTGGGAGACGTTCGTGATCAGGAACTCCCTGATCTCCGAAGCCAGCTGATCCAGCTGCTCCTCGGTCAACTCGTTCAGGTCCTGCGGATTCCGGATTGTGTCCAAGATTCCCAATGACCCCTCCTTCGGGTGGTAGACGTGCCGTTTAACTCTAACGCCTCGGTCCGCGGGGCCGGACGTGGCTGAAAAGCCGAAGCCCCGGCTGGTCGGTTGAACTGGTCCCCGATTGTTGGACTCACAAATGTGTGATGTTCACTTTAGCGACTAGCGTGGGCTCTTCACGGAAGTTCCCCGCCCCCACCTTGGG
>NZ_JBFBKY010000022.1:0-59810 GCF_040702335.1 Pseudarthrobacter sp. NPDC080039
GACGAACGTGTTGAGCCGGCCGGAGACTTCGGTGACCTGGTCGCCCAGCAGGAACAGGACCTGGTCGATGGCGTGCGAGGCGATGTCCCCCAGGGCGCCGGACCCGGCGGTTTCCTTCCGCAGCCGCCAGGTCATGGGGGCCTGGGCGTCGGCGAGCCAGTCCTGCAGGTACGCCGCGCGCACATGCCGCACGGTGCCCAGCCGTCCTTCGGCGATGAGTTCCCGGGCGAGGGCCAGGGCGGGGACGCGGCGGTAGTTGAAACCGATCATCGACTGCACGCCCCGGGCCCTGGCTTTGGCGGCCGCGGCGGTCATGAGTTCTGCCTCGGCCAGGGTGTTGGCCAGGGGTTTTTCCACCAGCACGTGCTTGCCCGCCTCGAGCGCCGCGATGGCGATCTCGGCGTGCATCCAGCCCGGGGCGCAGATGTCCACGATGTCGATGTCGTCCCGGGTGATCACGGTGCGCCAGTCCGTGGCCGATTCGGCCCAGCCGTACCTGGCCGCGGCCTCTGCCACAGCGGTGGCATCCCGGCCCACGAGGACTTTTTGTTCGAAGGCCGGGACGTCGAAGAAGCTGGCCACGTTCCGCCACGCGTTGGAATGGGCCTTGCCCATGAAGGCGTAACCAATGGCGGCCACGCCCAACGGGCGTGAAGCCGCTCGGGAGGCCCGGGGCTCGGACTGGTGTGCGGGTGTGGTCATGATGCGTTCCTGCGTGCTTCCTGCTGGCTGGGCTGGGTGTGCCGGGTTAGAGGGTGGCCGTTTCCGGTGCCCAGTCCTCGGGGAGGGCGGGGGATGCCGGGGCGCTGCTTTCGACGTTCACGAACGTGCCGGCGTCGATTGATTCGCTGATGGAGACCATCGTGTCCAACACGTGGTACGCCAGCTCGCCCGGTGCGCGGTGCGGAACGCCGGCCCGGAGGGAGCGTGCCATGTCCAGGACGCCCATGCCGCGGCCGTTGGCGGGCCCGGTGGCGGGAACGGTGGTCCAGTCCTCGTCGCCGGCGCGCCAGAGCTTGATGTCGCCCGTGAAGTAGTTGGGGTCCGGCAGCGAGATGGTGGCCTCGGTGCCGGTGATCTCCACGAATCCCATCCGCGTCCGGGGGGACTCGAAGGAGAAGACGCTGTGCGAGGACGCGCCCGACTCGAACTGGGCCATGGCGGAAACGTGCGTGGGCACCTCAACCGTGAACTCCTCGCCGGCCTTGGGGCCGGAGCCGATGACGCGCACGTCCTTGGCCTTGGACCCGACGGCGGCCACCTTGCGGATGGAGCCGAAGGCCTGGACCAGGGTGGTGAGGTAGTACGGGCCCATGTCGAACAGCGGGCCCGCGCCGTGCTGGAAGAGGAACGCCGGGTTGGGGTGCCAGGACTCCGGGCCGGGGGTCTGGAACGTGGTCATGGCGGTCAGGGGAGTGCCGATGTCGCCCCGGCGGATCAGCCGGAGCGCGGTTTGGATGCCCGCGCCCAGGAACGTGTCCGGGGCGCAGCCCAGGCGGATTCCTGCAGCGTCCGCGGTCTTGAGCAGGCCAAGCCCGGACTCGCGGTCCAGGGAGAACGGCTTCTCGGTCCAGACGTGCTTGCCGGCGTGGACTGCTGCGGTGGCCACTTCCACGTGCGCGGCGGGGATGGTGAGGTTGACGATGATTTCGACGTCGGGGTGGTTCAGGGCCTTGTCAACGCCGCCCCATTCCGGGATGCCGTACTCTTTGGCCCGTGCCTCGGCGGCGTCCTCGAAGAGATCGGCGATGACGTGGACTTTGAGGTCCGGGAACGCCGTGAGGTTGTCGAGGTACTGCTTGCTGATCACGCCGGCGCCGATGACACCGACGCCTACCGGGCCGCTGCGGGCCGGGTTGGCTGCGGGGGTGCTCACGCGTTGGCTCCTTCAGTTGCAGTGTTGCTGGTCAGGAAGGCGAGGCTCTGGGCGATGCCCTCGAAGATGTCGCCGCTGTAGTCATCGAACTCCACCACGCCCACTTCCAGGGATTTGGCGGCGGCGATGACGTCCAGGACAGGAACCTTGCCCTGGCCGGCGGGCTGCTGGGCCTTGTTGTCCTTGTTCAGGGGGCCGTCCTTGATGTGGATGAACTTCACCCGGTCCCCCAGCCTGCCCAGGAGCTCCACGGGGTCCTGGCCACCCACGGCCGCCCAGTAGGTGTCCACTTCCAGGACCAGCTCCGGGTCCAGCAGGCTTTCAAAGTATTCCAGGGCGGTCCGGCCCTCGATAGTGGACTCCAGCTCCCACGCGTGGTTGTGGTATCCCACCCGGATGCCGTATTCCGCGCCCTTCTTCGCGGCTGCGTTCAGCTTGGCTGCGGTGGCCTGGATGTCTTCGGCTTTCTGCCAGTGCTCCGCGGGAAGGAACGGGTCGATGACCGTGGTGATGCCCAGTTCCTTCGCAGCGGCGAAAATCCCGTCCTGGTCCTGGCTCATCAGGGGCGCATGGCCCGAGGGCGCGGTCAGGCCGTTCTCTTTCAGGGCCGCACCCAGTTCCTTGGCAGTGGCCACGAAGTTGTACGGCTCAACCTGGGTATAGCCGATCTCCGCCACCTTCCTGATGGTGCCGGGAAGGTCCTCGGAGAGGGCATTGCGGAGGGTGTAGAGCTGCAGTGAGTAGGACATGTATTTCCTTTTGCGGTTTGTGGTTGGTCGTTGGGGTGGGCGGGCGGTCTTCAGCGGACCGTGGTCAGCGTCCTGCCAGCGATCCGCCGATGCCGCCGACGCTGAAGTACTTGTTCAAGGTGGCGAAGACAATGACGGGCGGGAGCATCATCACCACGGCCAGGGCCATGACGGATGTCCAGTCAGTTGCATTCTGCTGGAAGAAGGACTGCACGCCCATGGGGAGGGTGAAGATTTCGTTCGAGCGCAGGAAAACGATGGCCACCAGGTAGTCGTTCCATGCCAGCAGGAAGGCGAAGATCGCTGTGGAGAGGACGCCCGGGAGTGAATTCCGGAGCACCACTTTGGTAAACGATCCGAAGACCGAGCATCCGTCGATCCAGGATGCCTCCTCGAGGCTGGCCGGGATGGAGTCGAAGTAGGCCGCCATCATCCAGGTGGCCACTGTCATGGTGGAGCCCACGTAGATGATGGTCAGGCCCAGGAGGTTGTCCACCAGGCCCATGCCGGCGAACAGGATGAAAAGCGGCACCACGGAGGTGATGATCGGCAGCGACTGCATCACGAACAGCAGCAGCGAGTAGCCGGACACCGCCTTGCTGCGGCCTCGGGAGAGGACGTATCCGGCGGGTGCTGCAACGGCCACGGACACTACTACGGTGGAGAGGGTGGTGACCAGGCTGTTCTTGAGCCATGTCGCGGCCAGGGTCTTGGAGAAGACGTTGGCGAGGTTTTCGAACGTGAGCCCGGTCGCGGTGCTGTTGGGTCCGGGCGTGAAGGCCAGCAGCACGGTGACCATGATGGGCACCAGCACGATTCCAGTGATGATGAGGATCGCGGCGAAGCGCCACCAGCGGCCCCGCTGGCCGGCTTCGGAGAGGACTTTGCGGCGCTTGCCGACGTCAACGCCCAGGCTCGGGCCGGACTCGGGATGGGCGTGAAGGACTGCGCTCATTATTCGACGCTCGACTTTCGGATCTGGCGGTACAGGATGACCGAGATGACCACCAGGGTCATGGTCATGAGGAAGGCGATGGCCACGCCGGGCCCGGTGGCGAAGTCCTGGAACACGGTCCGGTAAGCAAGGACCACCAGGGACGTGGTGGCATTGACGGGGCCGCCGCCGGTGAGCAGATAGATCGTGGGAAAGTCGTTGACGCAGAAGATGGTCATCAGGATCCAGCTGATGTAGGTGGAGCGTGCGATCAACGGCAGGGTGATCTGGGTGAACTGCTGCCAGCGGCTGGCGCCGTCCATGCTGGCTGCCTCGTACACCGTGGTGTCCACGGAGGCCAGGGCGGCCGAGATCATCATCATCATGAAGGGGAAGCTGACCCACACCTTGAACACCATCACGGTGACGGCGGCCAGGGTGGGATCGGCCAGGAAGAGCGGGGTGCCCATGCCCAGGTTCCGGAACAGCGAAGGAATCAGGCTGTCCGGGGTGGCCACCAGCCAGTTCCAGGCGGTGGAAGACACCACGATGGGCACCACCCAGGGCAGGAGCAGCAGGACCTTGAAGGTGCCGCCGCCCGGGATCTTGGTGCGCAGGAGCAGGGCCAGGCCCAGGCCCACCAGCCAGGATCCGAAGACCCCCACGATGGTGAACCACAGCGTGAACTGCGCTGCCTTCCAGAACGCCGGCGAGGTCAGGACGGTGGCGAAATTCTGGCCGCCCACGAAGTTGCCGGTCTGCAGCAGGTCCCCGTCGTGCGTCGCCTGCACGGCGGCATAGACCAGAGGGTAGCCGTGGATCAGGACAAGGAGGACCACGGAGGGGAGCAGGAGCCAGAAGAACGTCCTGGTGGCCTGCGCGGACAGCTTGCTCTTGCGTTTCCCGGGGACCGTCCCGGTCCCGCCAGGTGCAACCCCGCGGCGGGCCCGGGCCAGGCCGGACTGGGTGGTGGTGCTGGACATGGGCGGTCCGTCCTACTTCTTCAAGACGGATTCGAGGCCCGACTGGAAGGTCTGCAGGGCAGTCTTGGCATCTGCCTTGCCGGTGATGATGGTCTGGCTGAACTGGTTGAGTGCCTGGCCGCCGTCGAGCGCAGCCAGGTTGGCGTTGAGTGTGCTGCCCTGGGCAGCAAAAGTCTTGGCGATGGGCTGCCATTCCTTGACGATCTTCACGTTGTTGGGGTCGTTTGCGAACTCGGGCATCTCGGTGATGGACTTGAAGACCGGCAGGGCGGACATCAGCTTCTTCTGCCACAGCTGCTTCAGCTGGCCCAGGTAGTACACCAGGAATTCCTCTGAGGCGTCCTGCGACGGGGTGTTGGTGTACATCATGATGTTGTTCGGGAACACGATGGTGGCTTTGTCGCCGTGCGGCCCGGTGATGGGATCGGCCACCATGAGGTCTCCCGACGTGTCGCCGACGCGCTGCGGCACGTTGACCTGGAACAGGCCGTAGCCTGCCTTTCCGTCCTTCCACTGCGCTGACATGTTGTCCGTGGTGTAGCTGACGGCAGCGGGGTCGATGATGCCGTTGGACACGAGTTCCAGGACGAACTCCATGGCCTCGACGTTCCGGTCATTCATCAGGTCCAGCTCGCCGTCCTTGTTCCAGACACCGCCGCCGTTGTTGACCATCATCATGATCATGGAGTGGTTGGCGTAGTTGTTGCCTGCTCCTGCGCCGGTGGTGAAGCCAAACGCGCCGACCTTCTTCAGTGCCTTGCCCGCCTCCAGCAGGGACGGCCAGTCAGTGGGGAGTGCAACGTTTGCCTTGTCGAACAGGGACTTGCGGTACCAGAAGACGCGCATGTCCAGCTGCCACGGGACGGCCACGTAGCCCTTGGCCGACTTGAAGGGGTCCAGCACGCCGGGCAGGAAGTCGTCGAACTGGCCGTTGGCCTTCAGCTTGTCGATGACCTTGTCCGCGTAGGCGATCTGGCCCTGCTGTTCGAACTGGAAGGCCTGGAAGCCGCCGCCGGTGGAGACGGCCGGGCCTGTCTTCGAGGCGATCGCTGAGGAGAAGGTCTGGTAGAAGTTGTTCCACTGGATGATCTGGTAGCTCGCCTTGGCCCCGTTGGCGCCGGAGAAACCTTCCGCGATGCCCTTGGCGGCGTCATTGTAGGCCGGCGTTGCCCAGGGCATGTCCCAGAACTTGATGGTGCCGCCCGCTCCGCCTCCGCCGCCCTGCGATGCCGAGCCGCCGCCGCATGCAGCGAGGAGGGGTGCTGCGGCAGCGGCAGCCGTCAGGCCCAGGAAGCCGCGCCGGGAGAAGGAACGGCGCTGTTCGGAAGTTGCGTTCATGATGTGTCCTTTCGGGACCGTCCTGGCCTGCGCCGGTGGTGCGGTCCTGCTCATCGTCGAGAGTGGAGGTGGGACTGGACTGTGCTGCGGGGGTGCTTGTTCGGTTGCGTATCGGAGGGGCTGGTTACGGGGCGGCGAGGGTTGCGTAGAGGTCGGTCAGCCGGGCGAACCCGGCCAGATCGTCTGGACGGGTGCCGGCGTGAAGATGTTCCTTCAGGCGCCGCCACGCATACCGGTGGGCGGATTCGTAGAGGGTGGGGAGCAGGAGTTCGCCGTGCGCCCCCGTAACCCGGACTTCGGCGGGCCACGCTGCGTCCGGGTCGGGAACCTGGACAGCTACCCCGCCGTCGGCAGTGTAGAGGCGGATATCGACGCCGGCCGGGCGGGCAGCGGTGAGCACGCCCTGGGCGGTGAAGGGGGCGCCGTTGCCAAGTCGGCCGCCCACGGTGTATCCGGCGGCATTGCCGTTGAGCAGTGCCACGCCGTCGAGGGGGCCGCACACGGCCAGCAGCGCGGCCAGGTGCTCGCCCAGGATCCGCTGGGGGTCGCTGCCTGGAGCCGCCGTCGCAACGCTGTCCAGCAGGGACGCAGTGCCAAGTGCGCTGCGCACCGCGTCCCGGGCGTCCGGGTCCGCGGCTTCGCCCACCAGTGCGGGATTGGAAGCCCAGCGAAGGTCAAGGACGACGGCGGTACCTGCGGCACCTGCCGCGGCTGCCAGTTCCGAGGTGTCCTCGGGAACCGGGTTGGCCACCACAATGCCCCGGGCGCCGGAGCCGGTCGCGGCAGTGGCTTCGGCGGTCCAGCCGGATCCGCCGGCGATGACCACGACGTCGGCACTGCCTGCCCGGTCCTCCGGGGCTGGTCCGAACGTTGCGGGCAGGGATGCCATGGTCTGGGTGACGGCTCCGCCTGCCACGGCCCCGGGGTTTGCCCAGACGGTGTAGTGGCCGTTCATGCCGAAGCTCCTGCTTTGTTTGCGGCATCTGCGTGCAGTGCCGCCGCACCTGCCACCGTGGCATCCGCGATGGCGAGGGCGAATGTAAGGTCGTCAATCAGCGCCTGCGCGGAGGGAGCCGGCCGGGTTCCCCTGGCCAGTTCAGCCAATTCGCGCCACTCGCCCTCGTAGCCGTTGTGGCCGTAGGGACCGAAGACCGTTCTTTCGGTGCCGCTGCCACGCGAGAAGGCAGCGACGGCGGAGCCCGCCTGGACGTAGGACGGCGTGAAGTCGATATGCAGTGCCGTGTCGTCCGCGATTGCTTCGAACGACCATTCCGGCTTCCAGGTGCTGTTCATGACGGCCCGCAGTTCAATCGTGCGGCTTGGCGTGCGGAGCGAAATGGCGTAGCCGAACGGGCGGACGTGAAATACGTGGAGGAGCTCGACCTGCTGGAAGTCCGGCGTGAATCGGCGCACCAGGGGCAGGTCGTGGATTGCCAGGCCCATGACGCCGCCCTGCAGCGCGGTTTTGATGACCTCGATGTCCGAGTAGTCGGGCTGGGCGGCGGTGGGGCGGGTGATGATTTCAGTTGCGAAGTCTTCGAAGCGGGCATTGGGCGGCAGGACGATGGAGGACCGGATGGTGTGCACCTGCTCCGGAAGGTCGCCCCAGTTCTCTTCTGCCGCGAGCCAGCCGGGATCGAAAGTGTGCATGGCCCCGACGATGATGGGTACGCCGGTTTCAGCGCTGACTGCGGAGATGCGGGCAGCTTCCTCCCCGCTCATGGCGAAGGGTTTCTCGCAAAGAACTGCCTTCTTGCCTGCCCGGCAGGCGGCGATGACCTGGTCTGCATGGAATTGATGGGGGCTGCAGATGGCCACGATGTCCACAGCCGGGTCACCAAGAAGGGTATCCATCCCGGTGCTGGATGTTGCGCCGACGCGGGCTGCAACGGAGGAGGCCACCGCCGGGTCCACATCCATGATGTGCCGCACCTCGAGGATGTCCTGAAGCCGGGCCAGGGCCGGGAGATGGATGGCCTGCGTGACCGGGCCGGCGCCGAGAATGCCGACGCCGAGGAGCCGGTCTGCTGGCGCTGCGTGGTGTGACAAGTTCAATTACCTCTTTGTAAGCGGACTCTGTTGTGGCGGGATCAGTCCCGTGAATGCCTGCTAGCGGAATGACGAATGTGCCGTGAATCACAACGTAGAGGCACTTTTGACGCGCGTCAAGCAAAAGTTGTTTGTTGCGCATCGTTCTTTTGCCGTGATGACAGCACCAAGTAAGAGTGTTATGACTTAGACATGACTCAAGCCACGGGGAAACAGGCCCTTAAAGACGCCGACGTCGGCAGCCTGTCCCGCGCCGGCGATCTTTTCCAACTGCTGCGCGACGGCAGGGCGCGCACCCGGGCCGAACTCGCGTTGACCACGGGACTGGCCCGCTCAACCGTCGCTTCCCGGATTGATGCGCTGATGCTCTCCGGCCTGGTGGGTCCCGCAGGCGAGGCGCTGTCCAGCGGCGGCAGGCCGCCGTCGCGCTTTGCCTTCAACCCCTCCGCCCGGCTGGTGCTTGCCGTGGACGTGGGCGCCACCCACGTGATCGTGGCGGTCACTGATTTGGGCGGGAAGATCCTCGCAGAGCACCGGCTTGAACAGCAGGTGGCCGATGGGCCCGAGGCAGTGCTGGACCAGGTGGTGGCGCAGGGCAAGGAACTGCTTGGCTCCGTGGGACGGGGGGTTGGCGAACTCGCCGGGATCGGCATCGGACTCCCCGGACCCGTGGAACATGACACCGGCAAGCCCGTAAAACCACCCATCATGCCGGGCTGGGACGGGTTCGATGTGGTCAGCTACGTCCAGCGGTCCCTCCCCGTCCACGTGCTGGTGGACAACGACGTGAACATCATGGCCCTGGGGGAGCAGTCCGCCCACTGGCCGGAGCACAACAACTTTTTCTTCGTCAAGGTGGCCACCGGCATCGGCTCCGGCATCATCAGCAACGGCGAACTGCAACGCGGTGCCAACGGTACGGCGGGCGACCTGGGACACGTCCAGGTGGCGCGGGGCGCGGATATCCTCTGCGCCTGTGGAAACTATGGGTGCCTGGAGGCACTCGCGTCAGGTCCCGCCGTCGCGCGTTCCCTGCGGGAGCACGGACTGGACGTGGCAAGGGGCGCCGACGTGATCCGGCTCGCCGCAGACGGCAACCTGCAGGCCATCCAGGCCCTGCGCCAGGCAGGCCGGGACATCGGCGAGGTGCTGGCTTCCGTGGTCAACCTGCTCAATCCGTCAGTCATTGTGGTGGGCGGCAGCTTTGGGGAGACGGGGGAGCACGTGGTGGCCGGCATCCGCGAAGTGGTGTACCGGCGCTCGCCGCCGCTGGCCACCTCGCACCTGCGCATCAGCGTCTCCCGCGCCGGAAGCCAGGCTGCCGTACTGGGGGCAAGCCAGCTGGTCACCCAGTACATCCTGTCGCCAGCCGTCATCGAAGCGACCCTGGCCGGGGCCGCCGCCGGGTGACGCAGGGGATTCCGGCGCCACCCGGGGAACCTAGGCTTCCGCGTCGGGCTCCGGCGCCTCGGTCAGGATCAGTGCCGTTCCGCCGTAGGCTGGCAGTTCCAGGAAGAAGCTGTGCAGGTCGTCCACCTGCCCCACGGTCTCGCCGCTGAACAGGTCCTGGACGTTGGCGCCTGACGGCAGTTCGTTGGACTGGATGCTGCCGGCGATGTCCTGGCCGGAGAAGTTCAGTGCCGTGACCTGAAGGGCTCCGTCCTTGAGCCGGTTGACCAGCACCAGTGCGCCCCGGTTCGAGACGTCCGGAACGTCGAGCAGGGTGCCGGTGGCAATCCCGTTGTCTTCACGCACGGCAAGGATCCGCTGCAGCCGCCTGGCGAACGAGTCCGGGTCCTTCAGCTGTTCCGGCAGCGGCCCGTAGAGGCTGCGTGCCCGGGGCATCCCTGCCGAGGAGGTGGTGGCGTCCGGGCTGGTTCCCATGAGGTCGTGGGCGCCGCGGTTGATCCAGCGCGTATCACCCTGGGAGGTGAGTTCGCGGACGCTGCTCCGGTCCAGGGCCAGGATGCCGGTGAGGTCCCAGCCGGAGAGGGCGAAGACGCCGGGCTGCAGGGCGTTGTACATGGCCAGGAGCAGGTGGACGTCCCTGATCTGCGTTTCCTGCTCCGGGGTGATGTCCGCCGGGTCCTTGATTCCCAGCGCGGCCATGATGAAGCTGACCGTGGTGCAGGCAATGCCGTTGGTGGTGAAGACGGCGTTGTAGGGCCCGTTCTCGCCGGTCAGCCGGTCCCGGAGGGTCTGCTGGATCTGCTCTGCAAGCTGGGCTCCGGTGAGTTCCTCGCCGTTAAGCTCGAACATTTCGTCCCGGTGCCCGGCGGCGAAGTGCAGGAGTTCGTAGGTGAGCTCGTCATGGTTCTGCAGGGCATGCACCAGCGAGGCCTGGTCGACGCCGATTTCCAGGGACAGCCGCAGGGTCAGCCGCAGGAATTCGGTATCCGCGGTGACCAGCGAGTAGTGGTACGCCGGGCGGGTGATGAAGTCGTAGGAGAGGTCCGGCCCGGAATCCGAGGTTGCCTTGATGTCGTCAATGGTCAGGTTCAGCTCCTGGAAGGAGAATCCGCCCACCTTGCGGATCATGGAACCGATGAGCTGGTTGGCGGCCTCGGAGAGCGGGTGCCCTTCGGACCAGCCGGGCTGCTCCTCGGCGCTCTTCTCCACCCCCAGGAAGCCGTTGGCGTCCAGGCGCAGCGCCCCGGTGCCCAGGTCCACCAGCGAGTGCAGGGCGTCGCCCACCACCAGGCGCATTCCTGCGAAGGTGGGGTCCAGCCAGTTGATGGAGGGCTGGCCGGCCTTGAAGTAGTGCAGGTAGACCCAGCGGCGGGTCTTGCCGGTGGTGTCCACGATGGGGCGGGTGACGCTCCAGTTGGTTTCCTTGACCCCGGGTTCGTAGAAGATGACGCGCTGCAGCCGCCCGATGATGTAGCCGGCCTTCTGCAGCGCCTGCTCCGAGTCCGGGCTGAGGTTGACTGAATCGGCGCCCTCGGGAACATCCGGCAAAAGGTGCCAGTCCTCTTCCGGAATATCCACCATGTGGTAGATTCCGGGGTAGTCCCGGAAGTTCATTTCGGCCAGGCGGAAGTCCGCGCCCTTGCCGGTGTGGCCGGGGACAATGTCATCGATAACGGTGCCGTCATGCTCGGCGGCAACCTCGCACATGCGGCGGAACTCGTCTTCCGTGCCGAAGACCGGGTCGATCGCCATGCTGATGCGGTCGAAGTGCCCGTCCACGCTGGGCGTGTGCGACCAGCCGCTGATGCCGCCGGCAAGCTTCACGGGGCCGGTGTGGATTCCGCGGATGCCGATTTCACGGAAGGCCTTCCACATTTCGGGGTCGCCCAGGGCGGAGAGGAATGACTGGCCGGTCGGCGTGATGAAGGACAGGGGATAGGCGGTGAACCAGACGGAAGCGCGTTCGACGGCGGCACGCGGGTTGGGGTGCGCGTACGAGTTCTGCCACATGCTGGCCTGTCCGGACAGCTGCCGCGCCAGCGTGTTCGCGTCCCCCAGCATGGCCTGGTTGCGGAGCCACTCCACGTACGCGGCGTTCCGCCCGTCGAATTCGAAGGACGGCTTGCTGCCTACGAACTGGCGCCGCCGTGCGATTGGCCGCAGTGCTTTGGGCCGGGCCGCGAAGAATTGCTCGTCGAAATTGACGTCCAGTTCCGTGGCCTGCTCCGCAGCACCCGCGTCCAGTTCCGTGGCTTGCTCCGCAGCACCCGCGTCCACTTCCCCATTTACTGCGTCTGCATCCGCTTCCGAAGTGTGTTCGCTGGTGCCCGGCTCCCGCATTAGCTCCTCTTTCCGTTGCTCGTTTCCGTGCTGGCATGGATGCTTCAAGACCCCCTTGCCCAGGGACAGGTACCCAGGCGGGCAGGGAGTATTCGGCGTTCCCTCTCCCGATGCTACTGCGCAGCGATGCCGGTGGAAGGGACACCGGCGCGCCGCTCCTCCCTAAGCTGCCAAAACCCCCTTGTTTTCGCGGTGTCCACCTTCAAGCCGCCCACCGGCCGTATGCTTGGAGCAAAGGTTTTGCAGTGGGCCGGAGCTCTGATAGCAAGGCTGGAACATGGCCGCTGATCCCACGGGGCAGGTTGGCTGGGGACCGCTTCCAGTTACCCCGGAGCCGGTTTTCGACAGTAAAGACGTTGAAACCTACCTCGGGGAAGTCACCCATGACCTGATGGTGGACATTGGGGGCCAGCGGCGTGGCATCGGCTGGGCTGCCACCCTCTTCCGGTTGGGTAAAGGACACGCGCTGGCGGCCAGCACCGAGCAGGCGCGCGAGGCGGACCGGGAGCAGTGCTCGTTTTCCGATGGACCGGTCATGGAGGCGGTTCGCAGCGGAGAGTTCGTCCTGGTGTCCGACCTGGGCCTGGACCGCCGCTGGCCGGGATATTCCAGCATCGCCGCCGGCCACGGCGTTCAATCCCTGCTCGCCGTTCCCATCCTCTCCGAGGGCGGCACCAGCGCGGCCATCAGCCTGTATGCACCTGCCCCGCACATGTTCACCAGCGACGACCTGGTCAGCAGCCGGCGTTACGCACGCCAGGTCGCCCGGGCGCTGCGTGTTGTGCTCCACGTGGCGGAGCGCGCGGAAGCGACGGCGGGTCTGGCCGTCGTGCAAAGTTCCCTGGTGCTGGTGGACCTCGCGGTGCGCAGCCTCATGAACGAATACGGACTCACGCGCGAGGGCGCGCTGCGCTTCCTGCAGACACAGGCACTGCACCACGAAGTGGACCTGCGGGACGCGGCATTGAGCGTCGTTGCGCCCAGTGGAATGGACCGCGGGCCCGCGCAGCCTGCGGGACTGCGGCAGGAAGCGTACGACGGCGTGGCGGAGCTGCCGCGGCCGTCGGCGGCGGGGCGGGACTTTCCAACCGGAACGTCACCCCGCAGGGACGCCGGGGCGGGGAGGGAACCCCCGCCAGCGGCAAAAGGGAGGACGGCATGACCATCGAGAAGCAGGAACTGCGGCCCGTCGCACAAGGAGTAGCCAGGCACCCATGGCACCGGTTCGTTGCCCTGGGCGACTCCTACATGGAAGGAATTGGCGACCCCGAACCGCACAGCCTGGGCGGCCTCCGGGGCTGGGCGGACCGGGTGGCGGAGGAACTGGCGGACGGCCAGCCGGACTTCGCCTACGCCAACCTGGCCATCCGCGGCATGCTGCTGAAGCAGATCCTCGATGCCCAGCTGGAACCGGCCCTGGCCCTGAGACCCGACCTGATCGCCATGTCCGGCGGCGGCAACGACATCGTGTTCCGGCATGGCGACCCCGACAAGCTGGCAGAAAAGATTGACGAGGCCGTGGGCACCTTGGCCGCGACGGGCGCCACGGTGCTGCTGTACGCCGGCCCCGACTGGGGCAGCACGCCGGTTTTCGGAAAGATCCGGGGCCGCGTCGCCATCTACAACGAGCACCTGCACAGGATAGGGGCCCGGCACCACGCCATCATGGTTGACCTGTGGTGCCTGCCGGAGCTTCAGCACGAGGCCATGTGGGACCCCGACCGCCTGCATCTATCCCCGCTGGGGCATCACTCGGTTGCCGTGGCCACCCTCAACGCACTGGGCGTGGCCCACCCGCTCAAGCCGCTCCAGCCGCGGCCGCTTCCGGCCCACGGGTGGACGCAGGCCCGGGCCGAGGACCTGGTGTGGGCGCGGCAGTACTTCGTGCCATGGGTGCTGAAGCGGCTGCGCCACCACCAGGCCGGCGGCCCCCTAATGGCTAAGCGTCCGCAGCCGGAACCGGTGTTCGGCCTTGGCCGTCCCGGTCCCTTCCCGCCCGGCCATCCCGGGGGCCATGCCTCCGGGCGCGGCGTCCCATCCGCTGTGGACATGGGACTCGACCCGGCGCTGGGATCGGACAGGGTGGCCTGAGGCGCCTAGCGCTTCCGGGGAGCGCGCTTGGCGGCAGCCTTCATGGCGGCCTTGGCCGCGGGCGGCAGCGCTCCCGGCTCGGTTTCCGGTTCTGCCACGGTCCCGCGTGCTTTCGCGATGGCCTTCATGCCGTGGTAGATCACCAGGGCGGCGGCCGAGCCAAGGGCGATGCCGGTGAACTTCAGGTCGCCGATGGTCCAGGTGTAGTCGGCGATACCGATGATCAGGGCCACGGCAGCCGTGGTCAGGTTGACCGGGTTGGAGAAGTTCACCTTGTTCTGCACCCAGATCTTCACGCCCAGGATGCCGATCATGCCGTACAGCATGGTGGCCGCGCCGCCCAGCACGCCTGCCGGGACGGTAGCGATCAGTTCGCCGAACTTCGGGGAGAAGCTGAGCAGGATGGCGAACATGCCCGCCACCCAGTAGGCCGCCGTCGAGTAGACCTTGGTGGCTGCCATCACGCCGATGTTTTCTGCATACGTGGTGGTGCCGGATCCGCCGCCGAAGCCGGCCAGCACGGTGGCTGCGCCGTCGGCCAGCAGCGCGCGCCCGGAGACGCCGTCGAGGTTCTGCCCCGTCATGGCGGCCACCGACTTCACGTGGCCAATGTTCTCCGCCACCAGCACCAGGACTACGGGGACGAACAGACCCAGGACGCCGATGTGGAACTCCGGGGTCTGGAAGTGCGGCAGGCCCACCCATGCTGCGGCGTCCATCTTGTCGTACTTCACCTCGCCGCGGAGCATGGCCACCAGGTAGCCCACCACCACGCCCACCAGGATGCTCAATCGGCCCAGGATGCCGCGGAACAGGACGCTGACCAGGATGATGGTGACCAGCGTGACCAGGGCCGTGACGGGGGCCGCGTCAAAGTTCTGTTTGGCGGCGGGGGCAAGGTTCAGGCCGATCAGGGCCACGATGGCGCCGGTGACGATGGGCGGCATCAGCCGGTTGATCCAGCCTGCGCCGAACTTCTGCACCACCGCGCCCACCAGCGCCAGCGTGGTACCGGCGAGGACCACGCCGCCCAGTGCGCCGGGGATGCCGAACTGCGCCTGCGACGCGGTGATGGGGGCGATGAACGCAAAGCTGGAGCCCAGGTAGCTGGGCACCCGGCCCTTGGTGACCACCAGGAAGAGCAGCGTTCCGATCCCTGAGAAAAACAGGGTGGTGGCCGGCGGCATCCCGGTGATGATGGGCACCAGGAAGGTGGCACCGAACATGGCCACCACGTGCTGCATGCCCACGCCGATCGTCAACGGCCAGGCCAGGCGCTCATCCGGCGCCACCACCTGGCCGGGCTTGATGGATTTGCCGGTGCCGTGCAGCTTCCATTTGATTCCGAGCATGCTCATGGGAAGGAAAGCCTTTCAGGGGGATGCCGCGAATGGGCGAAAATCGACTCGCTCCAGAATACCGCCAAGTTTTCCAGGACTGCCGCTGTGGCCAACGTCACCTGCCGCCACGGGAAGAGGAGGAAAGCAGTTGAAGTTGCAACTATGGAAAGCAACAGAAGCCACCCCCCAGGCAGGGCGGCGCAGCGAAAGGTAAGCACATGACCATTGCCCATGATGAGGCGGTTATCGATTCCGCAGCGGTGGACGCCATCTTCGCCCAGGCCCGCACCGCCAACTCCTTCACCGGAGAGGTGACCGAGGAGCAGGCACAGGCCATCTACGAACTCACCAAGTTCGGCCCCACCGCGTTCAACTCCCAGCCGATGCGCGTGACCTACGTCCGCTCGGCCGAGGCCCGCGCCACCCTTGTGGACGCCTTGTCCCGCGGCAACCAGGCAAAGACGGCTTCCGCTCCCCTCGTGGCCATCCTCAGCTACGACACCGACTGGGCCGGCAAGTGGGACGACTTCCTCCCCGGCTACAACGCCCCCAAGGCCATGTACGACGCCGACCCGGCCCTGGCCGCAGCCACGGGCAATAACAATGCCCACCTGCAGGCCGGCTACTTCATCCTGGCCGTCCGCTCGCTCGGTTTCGCCGCGGGCCCCATGACGGGCGCCGACTTCGCCGCGATCGACGCAGCCTTCTTCCCCGCCGGGGACCAGAAGAGCTTCCTGGTGGTCAACATCGGCCAGCCCGGAGAGGAAGCCTGGGGCGCGGCCAAGCCCAAGTTCTCTTACGACGAGGCCGTCCGCACCGTCTAACAGTTCCCGACGCGCCATCACCTACTGCCCCCTTTTCCCCAACGCCCCATCACCTCCTGATGGGGCGTTGGGGTTTTAAGGGCGGGACGTGATGGGGCGTCTGACGGGGGGGAGTGGGAGACTGGGGCCATGCCGATCCGGAACCTGATTTTCGTGGCCTTCGTCGAACCGGTGGCCGAGGGCCAGGTCTTCCCGCGGACTGACTGGCCGCTGCACATCACGCTCGTGCGGTTTGACGTGAGGTTCGACGCCGGCACTCCAGCAGGTGCCGAACCCGCCGAACGCATCGCCGGGCTGGCGGACGGGACGGCCACCGCAGCACTTGGTGCCCCGCTGACCGTAGCGGAGGACGCGGGGTTTGGACGGAACGCGTCCGTCCCCGTCAACCTGGTGGAACCGCACCCCGCCCTGCAGGAACTGCATGAAAAGCTCGTGCAGGCCGTGGCGGATGTTGGCGGAAGGATCCTCACGCCGCACCACACCCTCACGGGTTACCGGCCGCACGTCTCCCACCAGGTGGGCACCGGCCCAACCGCCACCAAGCGCCTCCACCCGGGCGACGCCGTCGTACTTGACCGCGTCGCCCTGGTGGACATGGCTCCCGGCGGCGACCACACCATTAGGCGCGTCCTCCGGCTCTGGAGCCGCGAAGGGTGAAAGCTAGGCGATGACGCTGTCCACCAGCGCCTTGGCCTCGGCCTGCACCTGCTTCAGGTGTTCCTCGCCCTTGAAGGACTCGGCGTAGATCTTGTAGACGTCCTCCGTGCCGGAGGGCCGGGCCGCGAACCAGGCGTTCTCGGTGACCACCTTCAGCCCGCCGATTGCTGCGCCGTTGCCGGGCGCCTCGGTGAGCTTGGCGGTGATCTCTTCGCCCGCAAGCGACGTCGCCGTGACGTCGGCAGCGGACAGCTTGCCCAGCTTGGCCTTCTGTTCACGCGTGGCGGCGGCATCGATCCGGGCATACACCGGGGCGCCGAACTGGTCCGTCAGTCCCTTGTACAGCTGGGACGGGGACTTGCCCGTGACCGCGGTGATTTCGGAGGCCAGCAGGGCCAGCAGGATGCCGTCCTTGTCCGTGGTCCACACACTGCCGTCCAGCTTGTTGAAGGACGCGCCCGCGGATTCCTCGCCGCCGAACGCGCCCTCGCCGGAGAGCAGGCCAGGCACAAACCACTTGAAACCGACCGGGACCTCGACGAGCTTGCGGCCCAGGCTCTCTGCCACGCGGTCGATGATGGAGGAGGACACCAGGGTCTTGCCCACCACGGAGGCTGGGTTCCAGCCGCTGCGGTTGCGGTAGAGGTAATCGATGGCCACGGCCAGGTAGTGGTTGGGGTTCATCAGGCCCCCGTCAGGGGTGACAATCCCGTGCCGGTCGGCGTCGGCGTCGTTGCCGGTGGCGATGTCAAAGGCGGGCTGGCCGGAGGCCGCGGCGTCGGACATCCGCTGGATCAGCGAGGCCATGGCGGACGGGGAGGAGCAGTCCATGCGGATCTTCTCGTCCCAGTCCAGGGTCATGAAGGCCCACTGCGGGTCCACCGTGGGGTTCACCACGGTGAGGTCCAGGTGGTGGCGTTCAGCGATTTCGCCCCAGTAGTCCACGGAGGCTCCGCCCATGGGATCGGCCCCGATCCGGACGCCGGCCTCCCGGATGGCGTCCAGGTTCAGGACGGACGGAAGGTCATCCACGTAGCTGGAGAGGAAATCGAACTTGCCGGTGGTGTCCGCGGATTGGGCCTCGGCCAGCGGAATCCGCTTCACGCCGCGCAGGCCGTTTTCCAGCAGCTCGTTGGCCCGGTTTGCGATCCAGCCCGTGGCGTCCGAGTCGGCCGGGCCGCCGTGCGGCGGGTTGTACTTGAAGCCGCCGTCGGCCGGCGGGTTGTGGCTGGGGGTCACCACGATGCCGTCCGCCTGGGGCGCGCCGGGCGCAGCCTTCCGGTTATACGTGAGGATCGCGTGGCTCAGTGCCGGAGTAGGGGTGTAGCCGTGACGGGCGTCGACGAGGACCTGGACGCCATTGGCGGCGAGCACCTCCAGGGCCGAGTTCTGCGCCGGCTCACTCAGGGCATGGGTGTCCTTCGCCAGGAACAGCGGACCGGTGACGCCCTGCGCTGCCCGGTACTCAACGATCGCCTGGGTGATGGCCACGATGTGCGGCTCATTGAAGGACGCCTTGAGGCTGGACCCGCGGTGTCCGGACGTGCCAAACACCACGCGCTGGCCGGGGTCCCCCAGGTCCGGCGTGATGTCGTAATACGCGTCAAGGAGCGCAGTGATGTCAACAAGGTCCTGTGGTTGGGCAACTGTGCCCGCGCGGCTAGCCATGGCTCCAGCATGCCAGAACCTGGCAGGAGTCAAAACGACCCGCCCAAAATCCGGCCCCTGTGACACGCAATGACGCCGCCAAACAAGTAGTCCACCTGAGTACCTGGCCCGGAAAGTACCTATATACCTGCCCTCCGGCACCCTGCTAATTTCAAGAAAATTCCACGATGCAACGAAAGGAACGGACGACGGCGGGCCGTCGCCGTCGTCATTTCCGCCAAGGAAACGGGGACGTCCAATGGGGGCAGGAGACGGGGCAGGGGAGCAGTCCAGGCTCGCCGCCGAGCGGGTTGCGAGGCTGAAACGCCGGCTGGACCAGACGGAGCGCTCCACAAAGTCGTGGGACGCCGGCGCCGTGGGGGAGCAAGTGGTGGCGGAAAAGCTCAGCGAGCTGGTGCCGCGCGGCTGGTACGTGCTCCACGATGTTCACTGGCCGGGCCGTCCCAAGGCGAACCTGGACCACGTCCTGGTAGGACCGGGCGGTGTGGTGGTGGTTGATTCCAAGAACTGGACGGGTGAGGTCCGGGTGGCATCCGGCGTGCTGTGGCAGGGCCGTTTTGCGCGGACCCAGGCCGTGGAAGGTGCCCTTGCCCAGTGCGCTGCCGTGGCCTCGGTGCTGACTCCACCGCATCGCAGGCTGGTGCGGCCGCTCATCTGCATGGCCGCGCAGCCGGACCTGTTCGGCGTGACGAACTCGGACGTTGCCGTTGCGGGCTCCCAACGGGTGGTGGCCGCTATCGAGGCGCTGCCGCCAGTGCTGGACCAGCAGGAGGTAGTGGGGCTGTATGCGCAGCTGGGCCAGCAGCTTACGCATGAGCAGGAGCCGGGCATTACCGCGTTGCGGAACGTGCGTCCGGGTACCGTGGTGCGCCCGCCGGACGCTTTACCGCCCGGAGGCTCCACTGCAGTTCCCCGCATGAAGCCCGGGCCCCGGAAGGCGGCAGGTCCGGACGGAACAGGACGAAGCCAAAGCGCGGCCCGGCACCCTGCGGGCAAGGCCCTGCCCCCCAGGGCGGCGAACGGCGGGCGGCAGGCGGCAGAGCGGGCCGGGACGCCGCCAGGATCACGGGCCGGCGCCGCTGCCGGCGCCCACGGCCGGAACGGCAGTGCCCATCAGCGCGGCACCACGAGCGGAGGAAAGCTGGCGCTGCTCGCCGCCTTCGTCATTTTCGCCGTCTATATCCTGCCCTACTTGGGCCGCTAGCCTCCGGGGCACCTCCGGCCCGCAGCCGGTCTGCCGCAGCGCTGCGGACGGCGGCAGTAACCCGGTTGAGCCGCTCCGAATCGAGGGTCCAGGCCTGCCAGTAGAGGGCCACGTCCTGGTGGTCGGCTTTCTCCAGCCGGACCAGCGCGCCGGACTCCAGCTCGTCGGTGAGCTGCAGCTCCGGGATCATCCCCCAGCCCAGGCCGGCGGTCACCGCGGTGAGGAATCCCTGCGAGGACGGGACGGTATGCGTGGGAGGTTGTTCGCCCACGCCCTTCGCCGCAAGGAGCTGCTGCTGCAGGTTATCTTTTGTGTTGAATCTGAGGACCGGCATGGCCGCCCAGTCGATGCCCCTTGAGGTGGAAAAACGGCGGTGCAGTGCGGGGGCAGCCACCGGGATGTACCGCATGGAACCCAGGAGTTCCACTCGGCAGCCACTGACCGGGACGGGGTCCGAAGTGACGGCGCCCGTGACCTCGCCCTCGCGCAGGAGCTGGCTGCTGTAGCCCTGGTCCTCCACGTGGAGGTCGAGGGCTGAGTCGTCCCATCCGGCGGCCTGCTGCAGCACGGGGACAAACCAGGTAGCCAGCGAATCGGCATTGACAGCCACCGGGAGATGGGCCCGGGAGGACGCTCCGGAGCCAAGAGCAGCGGCCGTTTCCGCCTCCAACACCTGCACCTGGCGGGCCATCCGCAGCAGCAGGGCGCCGGCGTCGGTGGCGGTGCAGGGCAGCCGGCGGCGCACCAGGACCTGCCCCACCGAGGCTTCCAGCGCCTTGATCCGCTGGCTGACGGCGGACGGCGTGATCCGGAGGAAATCCGCCGCTGCCTCGAACGTACCTTCGTCCACCACAGCGACGAGGGCCTTCAAGTGTTCCAGGTTCATGAAGATATTCTAAGGAAAGGGAAGAATGTTTTATTTGCCTGCATGTGGCGCAGGATCCTACCGTCGTTGATATGTGGACCGCGGGGATTACCGGAATGCTGACAGGGCTCGCGCTCATAGTGGCGATTGGGGCGCAGAACGCGTTCGTGTTGCGGCAGGGGATCAGGCGGGAGCACATTGGGGCCGTGGTAGCCGTCTGCATGGCCGGTGACGCCCTGCTGATAGTGGGCGGGACAGCGGGCATCGGAGCGCTGGTGGCGCGGTTCCCCGGAGTGCTGGAGGTCCTGCGCTGGGCCGGCGCGGCCTACCTGCTTTGGTTCGGGGTGCGGTCCTTCACAGCGGCGGCGAAACCCTCTGCGCTTTCGGAGCAGGCGCCCAGGTCAAAGAACTCCGTGGTTGCCGCCACTGCAGCACTGACTTTCCTCAACCCGCATGTCTACCTGGACACCGTGGTGTTGTTGGGCAGCGTGGCCAACCAGCAGGGCGCCGACCTGCGCTGGGTCTTCGCCGGCGGCGCAGTCGCCGGCAGCGTGCTGTGGTTCTCGGCCCTGGGGTACGGGGCGCGGGCGCTGGCAGGTGTCCTCCACAGGCCGCAGACCTGGCGCTGGATCGACGCCGGGATCGGGGTCCTGATGGTCTTCCTGGCCATCCGCCTGGTACTGCACTGAAGTAGGCTGTAGGCAGATTCGCAGGGGAGAAACCATGACCAACCAGCCATCCCAGGGACCTGACTACCAAGGCAATGGCTCGCCCTGGCCCGGCCACCAGCCGCCGGCAGGGAACAACCAGGGACAGTACGGGCCGCCCGACTATGGCCGCGGATCCTATGGCCAGGGACGGTTCGGGACCCCGCAGTACGGCCAGCCGCAGTACAACCAGGCCCCCTACAACCAGGCCCAGTACGATCAGGCCCAGTACTTTGGCCAGCAGGCGTACTACGGCAGGCCGGAGCCGAAGACCCTGAGCATTGCCAGCATGGTCTGCGGCATCGCCTCGGTCATCATGGGCTGGCTGGTGCTTCCGCAGGTCGCCGCAATCATCACCGGCCATCTTGCCCTCCGCCGGGAACCTTCGGGCAGGGGCATGTCCATCAGCGGCCTGGTCCTGGGCTACCTGTGCCTGCTGGGCTACGGTGCACTGTGGCTGCTGCTCATCATTGGCCTGGCCGTCGCCAGCACGTCCGGTTCGAATAGCGGCGGCACGTTCTAGTCCCGGCCGGCCAAGGATGCGGCGACGGCACGGGCGCTTCAGCCGGGGCGCCGTCGGTCCTAGCGGAGCAGCTCCACGTCAGAGACAAGGTCGATGTGGGCCAGCATGGCGTCCGCGGCTGAGGCGCCATCCTGGGCGCGGATGGCCTCGGCGATCTTCCGGTGCGAGGCCAATGACTGCTCGGGGCGCCCGGGCTGGCCCAGCGATTCCATCCGGGTCTCCAGGATCATCTCCGCGATGAACGCCATCAGCTGCGCCAACACCGACGAGTGCGCAGCGGCCGTGATGGCCTGATGGAACAGCTCATCTCCGTGGGTGCCGCGGTCGCCGTCGTGGATTTCCTTTTCCATGACGTCCAGGGCGTTGTCGATGGCCGCCAGGTCCTGGTCAGTCCGTCGTTCAGCGGCAAGGGCGGCAAGCTTCACTTCAAGCGTGCTGCGGGCTTCCACGATTTCCGGGAGGCGGCTCTGGTGGGCGCGCAGACCTTTGATGACGGAGGCCACGCTGGGCCGCCTGGCCAGGACTGCCCCGGTGCCGTGCTGCACGTCGATAACGCCAAGTACTTCAAGGGCCACCAGGGCCTGGGCCAGGGTGGCGCGGGACACGCCGAGCCGCTCCGCGAGGTCGCGTTCTGCGGGCAGGAGGTCGCCGGGCTTCAACTGCGCGGACTCGATGTAGGCGAGGATCTGCTCCACCAGTTGCTCGTAGAGCCGCGGACGTGAGACCCGCTCCAGACCCAGTCGTGCTGCCTTCTCCACAAAGCCCTCCCTCGGACGTACCGGATCAGGATACCTCCTTCATCTATTGACAGATAGACTCACTGTCTAAGAGGCTAGTCCAGTGAGCCAGTAACTCACGTCACACACTCGCTCCCCCTAGCTTCCCCAAAATGGAGGACCAACGATGTCCGCTCCTGTGTTATCGATCATCATCCTGGCGGTGATGTTCCTGCTCGCCACCGTCCTGCCCCTGAACATGGGTGCGCTCGCGTTCGTGGGCGCCTTCCTGCTGGGCGCCGTAGTCCTTGGCATGTCCACCAACGAAATCCTGGCCAACTTCCCCGGCGGCCTCTTCCTGACCATCGTCGGCGTCACCTACCTGTTCGCCATCGCCCAGAACAACGGCACCATCGACCTGCTGGTCCGGGGTGCCGTCAAACTCGTGGGCAGCCGCGTTGCCCTCATTCCCTGGGTCATGTTCGCCATCACCGCCGTCATCACGGCCGTAGGCGCCCTGTCTCCCGCCGCCGTTGCCATCATCGCCCCGATCGCCTTGAGCTTCGCCGGCAAGTACAGGATCAGCCCGCTCCTGATGGGCATGATGGTCATCCACGGTGCCCAGGCTGGCGGCTTCTCGCCCATTGCCGTCTATGGCGTCACGGTCAACGGCATCCTTGCCAAGACGGACCTGGCCTTCAGTCCCACGGCACTCTTCCTCTCCAGCTTCATCTTCAACCTGGTCATCGCCCTGGTGCTCTTCATGGTCCTGGGTGGAAGGAACCTCCTGTCCTCCAGGGTGGGGCACTTCGTGGAGCAGGCAGCCGAAGCCCGCATGGCCGTCAGCGTCGGCGCCAAGGCAGCCGGTGGCGACGTCCCCTTCAAGGGCGTCGGCTCCGGCATGTACGGCCCCCGCGACCCCGCAGGCGACGGCGTCGCCGCCACCAAGGAGCGCAAGGAACGGATCCCGCAGTTGGTGACCATTGCCGGCCTGATCGTGCTGGCCGTCGTGGCCCTCGGCTTCAAGATGGACGTCGGGTTCGTATCCATCACCATCGCCATCGTGCTGGCCCTGGTATCGCCCGCAGCCCAGAAGGGCGCCATCAACAAGATCAGCTGGTCCACCGTGCTGCTGATCTGCGGCATGCTGACCTTCGTCGGCGTACTGGAGGAAGCCGGCACCATCGAATTCGTTTCCAGCGGCGTTGCCGGAATGGGAATGCCGCTCCTTGCGGCCCTCATCATCTGCTTCATCGGCGCCGTGGTGTCCGCCTTTGCCTCCTCCACCGCCATCCTGGCGGCACTCATCCCGCTGGCCGTGCCGTTCCTCTCCACTGGCGAGATCGGTGCCGTCGGCGTCATCTGCGCCCTGGCGGTCTCCGCCACCATCGTGGACGTCTCACCGTTCTCCACCAACGGTGCCCTGGTGCTGGCCAACGCGCCCGAGGGTGTGGACAAGGACCAGTTCTACAAGCGGATCCTCGGCTACAGCGGCGTGGTGATCGTGGCCGGTCCCGTCCTGGCCTGGCTGGCACTGGTGGTTCCCGGCTGGCTCTAGCCACCACCGCCGCACTTTAGAAAGGAAACCCAGCATGTCTACAACCGAAACTTCCCAAGGACCCCTGGCCGGGCACCTCGTCGTCGACCTCAGCCGCGCACTGGCAGGTCCGCACGCCGGGATGATGCTGGCCGATCTCGGCGCCCGCGTCATCAAGGTGGAGAGTCCCGGGACCGGAGACGACACCCGGGGCTGGGGGCCGCCCTTCGTGGGGCCGGAGGACGACCTCCAGTCCACCTACTTCATGTCCTGCAACCGCAACAAGGAGTCCATCACCTTGGACCTGAAGAGCGGCGACGGGCAGGCGGTACTGCGCGGGCTGCTGGAGCGCGCGGACGTGGTAATCGAGAACTTCCGGCCCGGCGTCATGGACCGGCTGGGCTTCTCCACCGCCGCCATGCACCAGCTCAACCCGCGGCTGGTCATCCTGTCCATCACCGGCTTTGGCCACGACGGGCCCGAATCCCAGCGCAGCGGCTACGACCAGATCCTCCAGGGGGAAGCAGGCCTCATGTCCCTCACGGGCTCGGGGCCGGACGATCCCCAGCGCGTGGGCGTCCCCATCGCGGACCTGCTTTCCGGGATGAACGGCGCTTTTGGTGTCCTCGCCGCTTTGGTGGAGCGGAACAGGACCGGGCAGGGCCAAGTGGTGCGGACCTCGCTGCTGGCATCGCTGATCGGGGTCCACGCCTTCCAGGGCACCAGGACCACCATCGCAGGTGAAGTCCCGCAGGCCCAGGGCAACCACCACCCGTCCATCGCCCCCTACGGCCTGTTCAACTGCAAGGACGGGAGCGTGCAGATCAGCGTCGGCAGCGAGAAGCTCTGGCAGTCCTTCGCCGCGGCCTTTGGCCTGGACCCGGCTGCCCCGGGCTTTGCCAGCAACGCGGAAAGGGTGCGGAACCGCGATGAGGTGATTGCCGCCGTCGAACGCGCGTTCGCGGACTATGGCGCTGTTGAGCTGCTGGAAAAACTGAACGACGCCGGGATCCCGGCAGGGAAGGTCCGCTCGCTGGACGAGGTGTACGCGTGGGAGCAGGTGGCCTCGCAGGGCCTGGTGGTCGACGTGCAGCATCCGCTGCTTGGAAAGATCAGCCTGCCGGGCCCGCCCCTGCGGTTCTTCGCACCCGGGGACGCGGCCGAAACCACCCGGACCGGCCACGACGCGCCACCGCTGCTCAACGAGGACGGCGCCGCAATCCGCGAATGGCTGGGCCTGGGTGCCACGCCTGGCGGCTCCAAATAGCATGGCGACGGCAGAGAATGTACGGCACATGAAGGCAACCGAACTGCTGGACGCGGTGGTGGACCCGGGGTCGTTTGTCTCCTGGGATAGCGAACCGGAGCAGCCCGCGCTGTCGGAGGAGTACGCCCGCGACCTGGCCAAAGCAAGGGAGCGCAGTGGCGCCGACGAATCGGTAATCACCGGCGCCGGCCTCATCCGCGGGCGCCCGGTGGCACTGATCGTCAGCGAATTCTCTTTCCTGGCCGGCTCCATTGGGCATGCTGCGGCGCAACGGATCGTTGCCGCCGTCGAACGCGCCACCGCGGAGGGCCTGCCGCTGCTGGCCGGCCCTGCCTCCGGCGGAACCCGCATGCAGGAAGGCACGCTCGCGTTCCTGTCGATGGTGAAGATTACCGGCGCTGTCCGGGCACACCGCCAGGCCGGGCTGCCCTATCTGGTCTACCTGCGGCACCCCACCACCGGCGGCGTCATGGCGTCGTGGGGATCGCTGGGACACATCAACGTTGCCGAGCCGGGTGCCCTGCTGGGCTTCCTGGGGCCGCGGGTGTACCAGGCCCTGTACGGCGAAGCGTTCCCGGAGAACGTGCAGGTCGCCGAGAACCTTTTCCACAAGGGGCTGATCGACGGTGTGGTGGAGCCCGGCGACCTGGCCGACTTGGTGGCCCGGGCCCTGGACCTCCTCTCTCCCGGACATCCGGCGGCTGCGCCGCCTGCTCCGCCCGAAACCCTGAACATCCGGCCAGCGGCCGTTGACGCCTGGACCTCCATCGAGCTCTCCCGGCGGCCCCGGCGCCCTGACCTGCGCCAGCTGCTGAAGTTCGGCGCCACGGACGCCCTCCCCCTTAACGGGACGGGACAGGGCGAGAAGGACCCGGGCCTGCTGCTGGCGCTGGCGCGCTTCGGCACCCAGTCCTGCATCGTGCTGGGACACGCGCGCCCGCTGCGCAAGGATGGTGCCGGGATGGGGCCAGGCTCGCTGCGGGAGGCCCGCCGCGGGATGAAACTGGCAGAGGAGCTCAGGCTTCCCCTGCTCACTGTCATTGATACTGCCGGTGCGGCGCTGTCCCGGGAGGCGGAGGAGGGTGGTCTGGCCGCGGAGATTGCCCGCTCGCTGCACGAACTGATCGGGCTTGGTTCGCCGTCGGTCTCGGTGCTGCTGGGCCAAGGCGCCGGGGGAGGGGCCCTGGCGCTGCTGCCCGCGGACAGGACCATCGCTGCCCAGCACAGCTGGCTGTCGCCGCTGCCTCCGGAGGGTGCCAGCGCCATCGTCCACCGGACCACCGCGTTCGCTCCCGCCATGGCCCAGGCGCAGGGGGTGAACGTCGCCGCGCTGCACGCCAACGGCCTGGTGGACCACATTGTTGATGAGCGTGCTGATGCCTCACTGGAGCCGCGGGAGTTCTGCACCCGGATGGCCCGTGCCATTGAATATGAATTGGGCAGGGTGGCCGCTGTTCCGGTGCCTGAACTCGTGGCCGCACGGGCCCGGAAGTTCGCCTCCCTGGGACGGCGCTGACGCTGTGCCGGGGGCTGGAATGGGGTCGGCTCCCGGTTCTTACCCCCGGTCCGGCACGCGCAAAGCCATGAGTACGCCTGGGGCGCTTACCTCCGCTGTCGCGCCCGGTCCCGGTGGACATTCATGCGCAGCTGCAGGATGCGGGCACCGCCTGCCACTGCCACCAGCACCCCTCCGGTCACCGCGGCGATGAAGAGCGCCATGCCCAGCGGGACAGAACCTTCAAATCCCAGGAAACGGACCAGGGCCTGGTCCTGGTTCTGGAGGATGAAGATGATCAGCAGGATCAACAGCACAAGCGCGGCAACCACGGCGGCCCAGATAACACCTGCGCGGGTGACTTTGCGGTCCGGGGCGGCGCCTGCCCCGTGGGCCGCGGCCGTGGGCGCCGCCGTGTCCGGTGTGTCTGCCCGGTAAGAGGGTGCGTTGCCGCGCCCCCCGGCGGGGGCCGCCGGTGCTGCCGGTGCTGCCGTGGAGTCGGGCTGCGTGGTGCCGGGTTCAGTTTCCGGCCGGCGGTCCGGTCCCGGCGTGTACTGTCCTGCGCTCATTGTCGTCCCTCTTCCCAGGATGGTAAGCATGCTTATTGTTCAACCATAGACGTCAGGATCCCCGCAGCACAACGACTGGAACGACGGCGTGCGGCGCGTCAGGGACAGGCCTGGCATGGAGCTGTCATGGAGCCGCAACGGCGGAGGGGGCCCCGGGCGGGGACCCCTCCGTGACTCCTGTCCGGGTCGGTCGCCCCGGTCGTCACACCCTCTCCTTGCTCCGCTCGGCCGAGGGGGTGCGTGGCGCAGGCGTCCGGCGCCACTTGGGGAAGGCCCAGAACGTGAATTCCTGTGCCTTGTCCGGCTCCTCCGGGGCCTTCTCGGGAGCCTCCGGTTCCGCTTCAGGCTGACGCTTGGTTTCTTTCCTTGCGCCCCACCCGAAGTCCTTGCTCGATGCGTAGCACATCACAGACCTCCTTATGGTGACTGCCCTTTAATCGTCCTCCGGTTTGGTGCGGGAGTCGATAGACCGGCGAAGGGGCAGGGGGCCGCGGAGGCAAGGCCCGCGATGGGCCGGGACATCAGGACCAGGAGGCTTCCAGCCGCTTCCAGCCGGGCGCCGCTCAGCTGCCAGGCACCATGTCCTGCGCCTCCTGCGGGCGGTGGAACTCGCAGGGCCCCTGGTGGCGGAGGGGGAGGAGGCAGGTCCGGCCCGTGGGAAGGTGGACCAGGGCGCACCGGCCCGTCATGGCCAGGTCCTCGCGGACGTTGGAGTTGCTCAGGTCCGGCCGTTCGTCGTCGGCCATCCCGGTGGTTCCGGCGTTGGCAGCAGGGTTCTCTGCGTTCATGGTGGGGCAACTCCTCATCGGGCTGAGGGCGAATGGAGGGTGCTGAATGGTGCTTCTTCCAGTCTGTGCCGTGAGGATTACGGGCGGGTTAAGCGGCCGTTAGGTTCAGGTCAACAACGGCCAACAGCAGTGGCTGGCGTCAGTACCCTATCTGGTGCGCCACCTGAAGGAGGAGTACCTCCGAGCCCATGGGGCCCACCAGTTGTATGCCCATGGGCAACCCGCTGCCGGGGGTCCCGCCGGTCCAGTACACGGGAATGGTGATGGCCGGCAGGCCGCACACGTTGACCATGGAGGACCAGGGCGCGAATTCGCACTGCTTCCGGTAGTCGCCGTCTGCATCGCCCGGCCATTGGGCCGCGGGCCAGCGCTCACTGCCATGTCCGGTGCCGGTGAACCATCCCACCGGCCGCGGGGTCTGCGCCAGCGCCGGCATCAGCATGAGGTCCCACTGCCCGTACTGGGCCACGGTGTCGTGCTGGAACTGCCGGAGGAAGGCCAGCGCCTCTGCGAGCTTCGCGGGGCTGCGCTGCTGGGCGCGCCGCCGGAAAGTCCGGGTCAGGGGTGCCAGCAAGGCTTCGCGCGTGGGGCTGATCCTCGCCGTGCCCACCCCGGCGGTCCAGGCCGTGGTGAAGGCATCAGGGTAGCGGTTGTCATAACGGATGGCAGCGTCGGCAAGGACATGGCCCGCGTGTTCCAGGAGGGCCTCGCCGGCGCGGAGGGCGTCAAGTGCCTCGGCGTCGGGCGTGAAGGGAAAGGTGCCCGACCATGGGCTGTCCAGCGTGACGCCGATGCGGAGCCGGGAAGGCTCCTGGCGCAGTGCCTGGAGGTATCCGTTCCCCGGTGCCAGCGCATCCATCATCAGTGCTGCATCCTCCGCGCTGCGCGCAAGGGGCCCGGGCGCCACCAGGCGGGCCGGATCTCCCGCGCTTTCCCCGGCCAGCACCAGGCCCCGGCCCGGTTTCAGCCCCACCAATCCGCACGCCGCGGCCGGAATCCTGACCGACCCGCCGCCGTCGGTCCCCGGCGCGAACGGCAGCAGCCCTGCCGCCACCGCCGCGGCGCTGCCGCCGGACGAACCTCCCGAACTCCTGCTGGGGGCATGGGGATTGCGCGACGGCGGGGCGATGCGGTTTTCGCTGTAGGCCGTCAGTCCGAATTCGGGCACCTGCGTCTTGCCCAGCGGAATCACGCCGGCGTCCTTGAAGAGGGACACCAGGGGAGCGTCCGACGGCGCAGGCTTGTGCTCCAGTGCAGCACTGCCGTGCGTGGTCACCACCCCGGCCACGTCGGTGAGGTCCTTGAAGGCCAGAGGCATGCCGTGCAGCAGGGGAAGGTCGCTGTCCAGGGCGCGGGAGTAACGGGCGTCAGCTGCCCGTGCCTGTTCCATGGCCTGGTCCCCGGTGACGGTGATGAAGGCCCCCAGACGGGGGTTCTGCTGCCCGATCCGCGCGAGGAAATGGGCGGCGGCATCTGCGGCGGAGACCGTTCCACTGCGCAGGAGATTCCGCAGCTGCATTGCCGAAAGGTCGTGGAGTTCAGCCACGAAGACGTGCCTTCCGCTGCGGCCCCAGGGTGTTCCGCTCCGCCCGTGCGCGCGGACGCGGCGCTGGCGCGGTGGTGGCCACGGGCTTTCGGGACATGGAAACCTCCTTGTGCTCCACCAGCCTAACCCGCTGCTTTCCGGCATCTGTTTCGAGCGTTCCGGCTCCGGTCGGGGCGGAAGCAGGTGGAAGGGATAGGCTTAAAAGTGACTCTGATCCGCCAAGACAGGACTTCCGATGAGTGATTTCGATACCGTCCCCGTCCATGACGTCCCTACCGATGCGGTAATCCTGGACGTCCGCGAGGACTACGAGTGGGTTGCCGGACATGCTGACGGCGCACTCCACATCCCCGTGGACCAGGTCCCGGCCCGGCTGGGCGAGCTCGATCCCGATGAGGACGTCTACGTCATCTGCCGCACCGGCGGCCGGTCCTTCCGCGTTGCCCAGTGGCTCACGGGCCAGGGGTATACCGCCATCAACGTCGCCGGAGGAATGGACCAGTGGCTCGAATCCGGCAAGCCCCTGGTCTCGGACAACGGACTCAAGCCCTTGGTGCTTTAGTGCCCGCTGCTTCCCATACCTACGCCTTCCTGGGGCCGGAAGGTACCTTCACCGAGGCTGCGCTCCTGCAGGTTCCGGACGCGCTCCAGGCGGTCCGCGTTCCCGCGTCCAACGTCAACGCTGCCCTGGACCTGGTGCGCGACGGGGCGGCAGATGCTGCGATGGTCCCGATCGAGAACTCGGTTGAGGGCGGAGTCACCGCCACCCTGGATGCAATCTCGGGCGGGCCCGAACTCCGCATCGTCCGTGAGGTCCTGGTTCCCATCACCTTCGTCCTCGTGGCCCGGCCTGGCGTGCGGCTGGAGGACGTGCGGAGAATCTCCACCCACGGACACGCCTGGGCCCAGTGCCGGCTGTGGATGGACAAGAACATACCCGAAGCGGAATTTGTCCCGGGGTCCTCCACTGCGGCCGCCGCCCTGGGCCTGCTGGACAAAGACTGCCACTACGACGCGGCCATTTGTGCTCCCCTCGTGGCACGGGAACATGCTGGACTGTCGGTCCTTGCGGAAAACATTGGTGACAATCACGGCGCCGTCACCCGCTTCATCCTGGTCAGCCGCCCGGAAGTGCTTCCGGCCCCTACCGGCGCGGACAAAACCACGGTGGCTGTCCCGCTGCCGGAGGACCGCCCGGGTGCACTCATGGAGATCCTGGATCAGTTCGCCAGCCGCGGCGTCAATCTCAGCCGGATCGAATCCCGCCCCACGGGACAGTACCTGGGCCACTACTTCTTCAGTATTGACGCTGACGGCCACGTGGGCGACGCCCGGGTGGCTGATGCGCTGGCAGGGCTTCACCGCATCAGCCCGGCGACGCGTTTTTTGGGCTCCTACCCCAGGGCGGACGGCCAGGCCTCCCAGGTGGCGCCACACACCTCCGATGAAGCGTTCTCGGCCTCCCGATCCTGGGTTGAATCCATCCTGTCGGGGGAACGCCCCGCAGGTGAAAACGGTTTTGCGGCTTCGCCAACAGCGTAGGCAAAAGCGCTCCGAAGTACTTCCCCGGGGTGTGGACAATGCGTATGCTTACCTGATCCACACGGGGTATGGCCCCTGACGAAGGGAGAGGGTCATGACCAGCAGCACCGAAAACGACGGCCAAGGGATGATCGTCAACCCCAAGCCGTCGGGAGACAACCAGGACTGGGACGGGGACGACGCGGACCGGGCTGACCGCCTGCGCTTCGAAGAGGAGCAGGCCATGATCCGCGAGCAGTCCGAAGCCCATGCCGCCGCCAAGCACGGCACGCACGTGGAGAAGGAACCAGAAGAGGAAGCCGGCTCCTGACCAGACCGTCATCCGGACGCCGGCCCTCCCCTAAGCGGGCGCCAACCTGGCCCCGGAGTCTTCATCCCATCGCTGCCTGGACCTGCCCTTTCACCCTGACCAGGAGCGACCGGGGCTCCACCCGGACCGTAAGCTGCGTCGCCTCACCGGACGTATCGCCGTCGAGCTGCGTGGGCATGGGCTCGGGACACTTGATGACCACCTTGGTGGAGCGGTACACGGTCATGATGGGCAGCTTTCCGCTGTGCTTGAACATGATCTTCATGTACATCAGCAGCCAGCCAAGGGCGCTCCGGGGACTCATCACCACCACGTCCAGCATGCCGTCGTCGATCATGGCCTGCGGAATGAAATCGATGCCGCCCGGTACCAGGCCGCAGTTGGCGAACAGCACGCTGCGGATATTCCGGATCTGCTCCGGGCTGCCGTCCAGGGCGATGGATACCTTTTTGCGCCGGCCGGGAAGGTGGCGGACGCCGGCCTCCGTGTAGGCAAGCCAGCCCACGGCCTTCTTCAGCCCCGCGTTGGTGTCGGCCAGCACCTCCGCGTCCATCCCGATGCCCGCGATCACCAGGAAGAGGTGTTCCGAGTAATGGCCGGTACGGGAGTTCTCGATGGCCATCCGGGCGGTGTCGATGTAGCGCTGGCGGCCGAAAAGTGCGGTCTGGATGTTGCCATGCAGATCGTTGACGTCCAGGTCTACGTTGCGTGCCAGCAGGTTTCCCGTGCCCAGGGGGATCAGGCCCATTGCCACGTTCGTGTTGGCCAGGGCCTCAGCCACCACGCGTACAGTGCCGTCGCCGCCGCCCACCAGGACGACGTCGGGCTTGCCCGCAAGGGCGGCCTGCATCTGGGAGAAGCCGGGGTCCTCCGCCGTGGTTTCGAAAAAGACCGGCTCTTCCCATCCGGCTGCCAGGCAGGCCCGCTGGATCGTTGCCCGCGCCTCGGCTGCCCGCGCCTTGATGGGATTCAGGACCACGGCCACCCGCTGCTGCCCCAGCCCGGATTCGTAGGCTTCCCCGGCCACGGCGCTGCGGACGTGCAGGGCTTTGAGGCGCCGCACCCCCCACCAGCTGGACGTGGCGAAGGCAAGCGCCACCGCAATCAGCAGGTAGAGAATCCAGTCGCTCATGGTGGTTCAACACTAGCCCGGCGCGCGGCAGGCGGGGGCACGGAGGCCGCCGCCCGCCGTCGTGCACCGAATTGGATACCCTTGTCTGGTGATCGACGTAAAAGACCTCAGCGAAAACCCGGACAAGTACCGTGCCAGCCAGCGTGCCCGCGGCGCGGACGAATCAGTGGTGGACGCGATCATCTCCGCGGACTCCACCCGCCGTGCCGCCCTGCTCCGCTTCGAAAACCTCCGCGCGGAACAGAACGTGTTCGGCAAGAAGGTGGCCAAAGCCAAGGGCGAGGAGAAGCAGGCCCTGCTGTCCGAGGTCAAGGAGCTGGCCAATTCCGTCAAGGCAGCCTCCGCGGAGGCCGATGCCGCCCAGCTCAAGCAGGAAGAACTGCTCCGCACCATCCCCAACCTGGTGGAGGACGGCGTTCCCGAAGGCGGCGAGGACGACTACGTGGTGGTCAAGACCGTTGGCACGCCCCGCGAATTCCCCGACTTCGAGCCGCGTGACCACCTGGAGATCGGTGAGCTGATCGGCGCCATCGACATGGAGCGCGGGGCCAAGGTCTCCGGCGCCCGCTTCTACTTCCTCAAAGGCGTTGGAGCCCGGCTGGAAATGGCCCTGCTGCAGATGGCCATGGACCAGGCCATCGAAGCGGGCTTCGTCCCCATGATCACCCCCACGCTGGTGCGCCCGGAGACCATGCAGGGTACGGGCTTCGATGTTAAGCACGACGCCGAGATCTACCGTCTCGCCGAAGACGACCTTTACCTGGTGGGCACCTCCGAGGTGGCGCTGGCCGGGTACCACGCCGACGAGATCCTGGACTTCTCCGCCGGCCCCATCCGCTACGCCGGCCAGAGCTCCTGCTACCGCCGCGAGGCCGGTTCGCACGGCAAGGACACCCGCGGCATCATCCGCGTGCACCAGTTCAACAAGGTGGAGATGTTCATCTACACCACGGTGGAGGAGGCCGCCGCCGAGCACCAGCGCCTGCTGGCCTGGGAAGAGGAAATGCTGGCCAAGTGCGAGTTGCCGTACCGCGTGATCGACACCGCGGCTGGCGACCTGGGCACTTCGGCCGCACGCAAGTACGACTGTGAAGCCTGGGTCCCCACGCAGGGCGCCTACCGCGAGCTGACCTCCACCTCCAACTGCACCACCTTCCAGGCCCGCCGCCTGAACATCCGCGAACGCATCGTCAACGCTGAAGGGGTCTCCAAGGGCACCCGTGCCGTGGCCACCCTGAACGGTACGCTGGCCACCACCCGCTGGATCGTGGCCCTGCTGGAGCACCACCAGAACCCGGACGGCTCGGTCAACGTGCCCAAGGTGCTGCAGAAGTACATCGGCGGCCTTGAGGTTTTGCCGGTCCTGTAGGTTTCTTTTTTGCTGGTGCACCCGGACCTGGACACGTGCCAGATGGTCTGCTCCGGGCGACCGGCAGGCCTGCCTGCCGGAGGCATGCCGCGAAGCGGGCGGGGTCGGACGCTGTTGCCCAGTCCCATCGAACAACCGGGAAGCCGGCCGCCCGCAGCCTGTCCTCGCGTTTCTTCTCCGCCAGTACGGCCTGCCGTGCCGTCCGGGTGCCCAGGTAGTGGTCACTGAGATACTTCGCGTCGCCGTCGAACTCCCCGATAAGCCGGTACTTAGGCCAGAAGAAGTCAGTCCGGGCGAGGAGGAACCCGCCTGCCGGAACTTTGAACTTTGCCTGGAGCATAGGAGCCGGGGAGCCGGGCAGCCGTGCCCAGCAGTTCATCCTTGCTGAGCGCAGGTCCCGAAGTGCGGCGGCTGCTAATTGCGTGGTCCGTCAGCACTACTCCTGCCGCGAAGCTTTCCGTCGCGATGACTCCTACTACGGTCTCGGGCAGGGGGGTTACCTGAAGCCCTGCGTGCTCCACTGCGGCAGGGTGGCCACGATGCCTGTGAACGCCGTAAGCGCTGATGTGTTCGATGCCTGTGTGACCGGACCTGTTGCACGCCGCGGAAGTGGTGGGTTGCTTCCGGCCGGTGCCCCCTCGATGCCCCGGACAGATGGACGCATCCAGGAACTGCAAGCAGGTCCAAGTTCCAAACAGCAATCGCTGAGTTCAGGCAGAATGCGGATCCCGGAAGTTCCAGGTCCACGGCGCGGACTGTCTGGAGGTATCTTTCCCACGGAGCCAGGGATACCCACTCTTCCTTCCGGGCGTAAACACCTTTGCGGACGCGGACAAGTTCACCCTGGGCATAGCGCCTGCTGAGTGAGCGGGCATCCCCCGTGGTGAGGCGGAGATCTTGAGCCGAGTTCAGGTGCATGCCCCTCATCGTCACAGGATGATGCACCGTCGTTGAAGCGGGCAGCAGGTGCATGTGGACAACCAGGGATCTCATAACCGCACCTGCCAATGGACATGGCACCGGCGCGTGTGGGGGTGCGGTGTCCGTCGGCGGGTACATAACGAAGGAGACGCCGGCACAGCAGCCATGTGGAAATCCGCCATGTTAACCAACAGTTCAGTAAACGTGTGGTCCCCGTCCTAGCGCGTGTCAGTTACGTCTGGTTCACTATGTGGATGACAACGCTGACTGAAACCTCAGTCGCCGGCAACGATGACCGGCGAGAGAATGACCAGAACAACAACCTGAACAACATCGAGTTCACCGCTATTGACCGGAAATTCATGGTCGCACTGGACGTGGACGGCACCCTGGTCAACCATGACGGCCACATGTCCCCCGGGGTGCGGGATGCCGCGCAGGCCGTAGTGGCCGCCGGACACGAGGTGATGATTGCCACCGGCCGGTCGCTGAATGCCACGCTTCCCATCATCGAGAAGATCGGCATCGAGCGCGGGTATGCGGTCTGCTGCAACGGCGGCGTGACCCTGCGGCTCCACCCGGAGCTGGAAAACGGTTACGAGGTGATCCACAAAGCCACGTTCGATCCCGCGCCGGCCCTGCGCGCCCTCCGCGAACGCCTCCCGTCCGCCAAGTATGCGCTGGAGGACGCCGACGGTAATTTCCTGTCCACGGAGCGGTTCCAGGATGCCAGCTTTGGGGTCGAGGCGGTGGGCGTGGACTTCCACACCATGCTGGAGGCAACCGCCGTCCGCGTGGTGGTGTTCAGCACCGAAAACACCCCCGAGGAGTTCAACGAGGCCATCAACCACGTGGGCCTGGCCGGAGTGACTTACTCCGTGGGCTGGACCGCGTGGCTGGACATCGCCGCCGCCGGCGTCACCAAGGCCAGCGCCCTGGAAAACCTGCGCGTCCGGCTCGGCTTCGAGGAGCACCTCACGGTGGCTGTGGGTGACGGCAGGAATGACATCGAAATGCTCGCCTGGGCAGGCCGCGGCGTGGCCATGGGGCAGGCTCCGGCAGAGGTGGTGGCCGCTGCCGATGAGGTCACCCACTCGGTGCACGACGACGGCGCGGCCCACGTGCTCCGCAGCCTGCTGTAAGGCGCTGCAAGACACTTTCCGCTGCCGCGATTCCGGTGCCGGTCCGCGGCCAAGGCAGAATAGGGGCATGACCCTTACGACGTTCGCCCTCGTCCGCCATGGCCAGACCGACTGGAATGCCGAGCGCCGGCTGCAGGGATCAACCGATATCCCTCTGAACGACGTCGGACGCGGCCAGGCGCGTGACGCGGTCGCCGTCCTCGCCCCTTACGAGTGGGACGCCATCGTTTCCTCGCCCCTGAGCCGCGCCGCGGAAACGGCTGACCTGATCGCCGAAGGGCTCGGGCTGACGGTATCCCGGCGCGTCCCGGAGCTCACCGAGCGCAGCTTCGGTCCTGCCGAAGGGATGCAGGCGGGCCCGGAGCTGGAGGCGCTCCGGGTTCCCGGCGGCTTCACGGGTGCGGAAAGCGAAGACGAGGCCGCAGACCGGGGCCTCGCCGCCCTGGAAGCCCTGGCAGAGGAGTTCCGCGGCCAGCGGCTCCTGGTGGTCACACATGGCACGCTGCTGCGCGTCAGCCTCAGCCGCGCCATCGGCCAGACCCTCGCCAGCGTGGACAACGCCGCCCTGAACCTGGCACACCACCACGCGATGGACGGCTGGAAGCTGGAGTACTTCAATGGCGAACCGGTAATGGCAGCCGCCGGCAGCTAAAGCCGGGCGCGCACGTCCAGGCAGGAATGACGACGGCGGACCACACGCCTAAGCGGGTTACCCCGCCCCCGGGTTACGTGGCTGCGAGGATCAGCGCCAGCAGTCTTGCGGCCGCGGGCCGGGCGGCATGTTCCTCGTTCCACTGCGACCGTGCCACCGCTTTGCTGACAGCCTGGGTGGTGATGCCCAGTTCCTGCGCCACCGCCTTCTGCTGCCCGCGGACGCCAGGTGTCAGCAGGTCCAGCACCCGCCACTCTGCGCCCGAACGGTCCCGCACGATGTGGCCCAGGAGGCGAAGGACGGCCTCGGCGTCGTGGGCTGCATCAGCCAGGGGCCCCTCTACGGCCACCGGGATGCGTTCCTTGCTGTTGCGAAGCCTGTCGACGGCGCGCCGCGCGTACACCAGGCCGTGGCCCGACGCGTCCTTGACTTGGTTGGGCAGCGGTTCATTCACCGGTCCTGCGCCGATTCCCACGTACCAGTACCCGCTGCGGAGCGCGATCAGGGCGGTGTCCACGGCCTGGTGCGGACACTCGACGATCCCTTGGACTTCGTCCTCCACGGACCGGTCGAAATCCAGGCGCGCGGGAATGTGCCGCAGTGCCTTGAGCAGCTGCGGAACCTGGTCGCCGTCGCGCCGGCTGTCCGTCTGGTTGATGGTCAGGGTGAACATTCTGGGTCCACACTACCCGGAAGTAGGAACGGCGGAACCGGCATGTTACGAGTGGTCAGCGCCCCTGGATCCCCGCCGGAATGTGGGCCCGTGGGTCAGTCTTACTGTTCCGCGGCCGCGCCGTCTGCCGGGAACCTGTGCCATGCGCTGTGCGGCAAGGGCGGAAAAGCCCGACGGCGGGGGTTGCCTGCCTGCCCCTTCATCTGTTGCGATGGGGGAACGGCCGCCTGCAGCGGCACACCCGACGTAAGGATGGTCATGGCCGGCAGCGCAGGGCAGGACGGGCAGCAGCAGGACCGGATGCAGCAGGACGCATTTCCGCAGGAAGAACTCGAGCTCGTTGATAAGTGGTGGCGGGCCGCGAACTATCTTTCCGTGGGCCAGATCTACCTGCGGTCCAACCCGCTCCTGCGGGAACCGCTGCAGGCGGAGGACACCAAGTCCCGCCTGTTGGGCCACTGGGGGACCACCCCTGGGCTCAACTTCATCTACGCGCACCTTAACCGCGTGATCCGCCGTGACTCACTGGAGATGCTCTTTGTGGCCGGTCCCGGCCATGGCGGCCCCGCCGTCGTCGCCAATGCATGGCTGGAGGGAACCTACTCTGAAATTTATGGCCATGTGGGCAACGATGAGGCCGGCCTGGCGGAACTGTTCCGGCAGTTCTCCTACCCCGGCGGCATCCCCAGCCACGCCGCCCCGGAAACTCCCGGCTCCATAAGCGAAGGCGGGGAACTCGGGTACTCCCTGGCGCACGCTTACGGGTCGGTCTTCGATAACCCCCAGCTGGTGACCGCCGTCGTGATTGGCGACGGCGAGGCGGAAACCGGGCCACTGGCCGCCAGCTGGCACTCCCACAACTTCCTGGATCCCGCGGCGGACGGCGCGGTGCTGCCCATCCTGCACCTGAACGGCTACAAGATCGCCAACCCCACCATCCTGGCCCGGATGCCTGAGCAGCAGTTGGAGCAGCTGCTGCGCGGCTATGGGCACGAGCCGTACTTCGTCACCGTGGCGGACCCGGACAGCACGGAACAGGCACACCAGGATTTCGCCGCTGTCCTGGACCGTTGCCTGGCGGACATCAAAGCCATCCAGGACACCCACCGGCAAGACCTCTCCGGTGAGGAGGCGGGGGAGGGTGGACACCGCTGGCCGATGATCGTCCTGCGCTCGCCGAAGGGCTGGACCGGCCCCCGCATGGTGGACGGGCTGCAGGTGGAAGGCACGTGGCGGGCGCACCAGGTGCCGCTGTCGGAGGTCCGCACCAACGGGGAGCACCTGAAGCAGCTGGAGGAGTGGATGCTGTCCTACCGGCCCAACGAACTGTTCGACGGCGACGGCAGGCTCAGGCCCGACATCGCGGAGGGTGCGCCCACGGGAGATTTCCGCATGAGCGCTACGCCGCACGCCAACGGCGGGCTGCTCCGGCGCGCGCTGAAATTGCCCGCGTGCCGGGACCACGCCGTGGAGGTGCCCACTCCCGGCATCGAGCGGGTCAGCCCCATGGTCACGCTTGGCTCCTGGATGCGGGACGTTATTGCGCAGAACATGGAGAACTTCCGGCTGTTCGGCCCGGATGAGACGGCGTCCAACCGGCTGCAGAACGTCTACGAGGTCACCGACAAGGTGTGGCAGTATCGGATTGACGACGTCGATGAGCACCTGGCGCGGTCCGGCCGGGTGATGGAGGTGCTGAGCGAGCACCTGTGCCAGGGCTGGCTGGAAGGCTACCTGCTCACCGGCCGGCATGGGGTCTTCAACTGCTACGAGGCCTTCGTCCACATTGTCGACTCCATGTTCAACCAGCACGCCAAGTGGCTGAAGGTGTCCCGCAAACTGCACTGGCGCCAGCCCGTGCCCTCGCTGAACTACCTCCTGTCCTCGCATGTGTGGCAGCAGGACCACAACGGGTTCTCGCACCAGGACCCGGGCTTCATCGACCATGCAGTCAACAAGAAGGCCGAGGTCATCCGGGTGTACCTGCCGCCGGACGCCAACACTCTCTTGTCCGTCATGGAGCACTGCCTCGCTTCCACGGACTACGTGAACATTGTGGTCAGCGGCAAGCAGCCCTCGCCCACCTGGCTTGGCCCGGGGGACGCCGCCAACCACTGCCGCCGTGGCTTGGGGATTTGGACGTTTGCGGGGTCCGAGGTGCCCGGCGAGGAGCCCGACGTCGTCCTTGCCTGCGCCGGTGACGTACCCACGGTGGAGACCGTGGCGGCGGCCGAGCTGCTCCGCGAGGGCGCACACGGACTCAAGGTCCGCGTGGTCAACGTGGTGGACCTGATGCGGCTGCAGGACGAAAGCGAGCATCCGCACGGCCTCCCGGCCCACGACTTCGATGGGATCTTTACCCCGGACAAGCCTGTTATTTTCGCCTACCACGGGTATCCCGCGCTGATCCACCGGCTGGCGTACCGGCGCACCAACCAGCAGGGCCTGCACGTGCACGGCTACAAGGAAGAGGGGACCACCACCACGCCGTTCGACATGGCCATGCTCAACGGCATCGACCGCTTCACCCTCGCCATCGATGCGATCGACCGCGTGCCGGGCATGGCGGAGAAGCACTCGCTCCTGCGCCAGGACCTGCAGGACCGGCGCAGCCGCGCCCGCGCGCACACCCGCACGCACGGCGAGGACCCGGAGGAGATCCGGAACTGGAAGCTGGGCGGCTGACTTACTGCCCCGGGAGTTCGTCCAGCGTGCAGCTGGGCAGGTGGATCCAGCCTTCGCTGCGGGCGGCCTGGGCGTGGGCACCATCCGGCAGGAGCGTACGACGACGGGCCACGGCACGGGCGGTCAGTGCGGCTATGACGGCGTCGAACAGGTCGTCCGAACTGGTCAGTCTGTCCCGGTAACCGCCCAGGTCCAGCCACGGTGCCTGTTCCTCCAGGGCAGCCAGCAGGAGGCTGAGGCGTTCGGCTTCCGGGGCACCCCGGCCCTTGTAGCCGCGCCCGTTCAGGCCCCAGATCTTCAGCGATGCCGCCGGATACACCTCGGCGAGGCGTCCGGCCCCGTCGCGCCGTTGCGGACCGTGCAGCGCGGCGATCTTTGCCTGGATCACAGCGCAGCGCATGGCAGGATGGGCCAGCCGGTCCGCGGAGACGCTCAGCGGGATCAGGCCGGTCTGGGCGGTGCAGAACCGGTCCGTGTCCCGGTAGGCAAGCAACCTGCGGCCTGCGATGCCGTCGTGTTCGAGGACCGGGGCCGCAATGTTGTTCAGGTGGCCGGTGAGGAACGGGATGAGCGCGTCGGGCCAGCCCACGGGGCAGTCGACGCCGGTCATGTCGCAGGTGCCGAACAGCTCCACGATCTCCTGGTCACCCACGTCCAGGGCCAGGCGGGTAAGGCGGGCCCGGTAACCGCCCCAATCGATGACCGCAACCCCCGTCTTCTTGGTGGCTGCCGCCAGGTCTACGCCGAGGGTCTTCATGCCGGGCTCAGACGGCTCGGTAACGCATGACACCCGGGATGCCGCCGGATTTCCCGAGGTCCCCGCCGCGCGCGAAGCCGGCCCACAGCGCGCGCATCTCCCGGCCCGCGGCCTCAACATCCTCCCAGCGGGCGCCCTCGATCAGGCCCACGCCCTCCCAGGTCTTCCGGGTGCCCAGCAGCAGGGGCAGGTCCACAGTGTGGGCGGCGCCGAAGATGTTCCCGGGGGCGTGCCAATCCAAAACGTAGCGGTGGGCACGGCCTCCCGCTTTGGCGTGCCGGCGGGCGAACCGCCTGGTGGCCCGGCCGTATACGGTTTCGGTGACCACCCAGTCGATGGCGCGGACGGCGGCAGCCCCCACCAGCGGAACGGCGGCCAGCCGCATGAGCCGCGGGTTGCGTGGCAGGAACAGGCGGGCCTCCTCAGAGGTGTGGCCAATCAGTACCTCGATTGCGGGTGCGCTCCGGTTCCAGGCTGCCTCGATGCCGGACTCCTCCGGGAGCGGCTCGTGGCCGTACTGGGTTCCAAACGGCATGGCGGCAAGCATGCCAAACTTCCTGGCCACTTGGGTAACTTCTGATTCACGGGCCACCACGTCCAGGGCGGGCGTCTCCTCCGTTACGGAATCCGCGGCGATGCCCATGGCGTGGTTCATCTTTGCCCGGCCGCGGGTGATGCCCAAGGGTGCGCTCTGGATGATGGCACGCTGAAAGAGTGCGGGCGCACCGGGAGTGGCCATCAGGTGGGCAATCGCGTCGCCCCCTGCGGACTGGCCGAACGCCGTGACCCGGCGCGGGTCGCCCCCGAATGCCGAAATGTTCCGCTGCACCCAGCGGAAGGCCTCAAGCTGGTCGAGCAGGCCCAGGTTGCCGGGCCGGCCCGTGGGAGTGGCCAGGAACCCGAACAGGCCCAGCCGGTACGTCACGGACACCACGATGACGCGGTTTTCGGCGACCAGCCGGGCGGGGTCGAAGATGGCCAGGTCCCCGGAACCGGTGGTGTAGGAGCCGCCATGGATCCACACCATGACCGGCAGTTTCTCACCCGGCATCAGGTCACCGGGCATCGTGACGGACAGGTTCTGGCAGTCCTCGCTGCCAGGGAGCTCGCCGTACCTGGTGCCCAGGACGTCATCGAGGAACGGCACGGGTGCCTGCGGGCACGCAGGGGAGAGGGAGGTGGCGGCAAATTCCGCAGTCCAGTCCGGGGCCGGGGCCGGCGGCTGGAACCGTTGCGCCCTGGCGTACGGGATGCCGGTGGCGCGGATGACCCCGCCGTCACGCCAACCGGAGACGGGCCCGCAGGGAGGCTGGAACAAGAGCTGGGACGTCACGGCGGGCTCGGAACTCACAGCTTCACCATGCCACAACTTCCTGGAACAACGACGGCGGGTGCCCGGCTTCGAAAAGCCGGGCACCCGCCGTCGGACTGGTCGTTGGAGTGGGCCGTCAACAAGGAGGTGGGCCCACGCCGTCAGGGGGACTAGTGTCCGGTGGGCACGTAGCGCTTGATGGAGGCCTCCAGTTCGGCTTCGGCGGCGGCGCGGTCGCCCCAGCCTTCGGCCTTGACCCACTTGCCCGGCTCCAGGTCCTTGTAGCGCGTGAAGAAGTGCTCGATTTCCTTGATCAGGAACTCGTTGACGTCGCTGACTTCCTGGATGTGGTCGAACCGGGGGTCCACGGGCACGCACAGGATCTTGGCATCCCCGCCGCCGTCGTCGGTCATGTTGAAGACGCCGATGGGGCGGGACTCGACGATGACACCCGGGTGCAGGTCGAAGTCCTGCAGGAGCACCAGTGCGTCCAGCGGGTCGCCGTCCTCGCCGAGGGTGTTTTCGAAGTACCCGTAGTGCGTGGGGTACTGCATGGAGGTGAAGAGGACGCGGTCCAGGCGGACGCGGCCGGTCTCGTGGTCAACTTCGTACTTGACGCGCGATCCCTTGGGGATCTCGATGGTCACGTCGTGCTTCATGGAATGCTCCTCGGCAATTGCAGGGGGGTGCGCGGCACACTTGACGGGCCCGTAAATGAGAGTGTCGGTGCCGCCGACTAGTATTGAGGATATAGCGAGAGGCCCTGGAATCAGGAACTTGTGGGGAATTTCAGGACTTGAGGACCAGCACCAGCATGACCAAAACAACCAGCCGGGAACCCACGCGTGACCGTTTGTCCCGCCGCCCGGGAAACGGTGGCGGGCGGCCGCGAAAGCCCTGGCACTTGGCGCTGGCGGCATTGGTCCTGCTCATCCTCGCCGTCCCGGGCGCCCTGCTGGTGGCTCCCGGATTCCTCGGCCCCGGATTGTTCGGCTCCAGCGCCCCCGCGTCCACTCCCGCCACTCCTGCCTGGCAGCAGGCTCCGGCAACCCTTTCGGCACCGCAGGTGCTCGCCCCGCTTCAGCCGTCCGCGCCAGTGCCGGTCCGGCCAGCGGTAACAGCCCAGGTGGAGCCGGCGTTGATGACCGACGGCGGCGGTACTTTCACCGGCACGGTGCAGGATGCGCTCACGGGCCAGGTGCTCTTTGACAGGGGCGGCGCGGACGGCCGGGTTCCGGCGTCGAACCTCAAGCTGCTGACGGCGGTGGCCGCACTGCGCACGCTGGGACCGGAGCACCGCTTCACCACCAAGGTGGTGCCAGGCCCCGCGCCGGGACAGGTGGTGCTGGTGGGCGGTGGCGACGTTCTCCTCGGGGCAGGGGAGTCACAGCCGAACCAGGTGATGGGCCACGCAGGCCTTGGCACCCTTGCCGCCCTGACGGTCCGGGCCCTGCAGGCCGCCGGGACCACGGGAACCGTCAAGGTCCTGGTGGATGACTCCCTCTTTACCGGGCCGGCACTGAATCCCAACTGGCAGTCGGGCGACGTTGAAGCCGGCGAAATAGCACCCCTCTCTCCTCTGGCGCTCAACTCGGCGCGGTTCGATCCCGCCGTCACCACAGGTCCGCGCCCGCAGGACTCCGCGATGGCCGCGGCAGAGGCGTTCGCCGGGCAGCTGCGCGCGGCAGGTGCCGGTGCGGGACTGACGGTGGCGGCCGGCGTCGAACGTTCCCCCGCCGCTCCCGGCGCTGCAGCCCTGGCGGGCATTGACTCGGCCACCGTGGGAGAGCAGGTGGACCTGATGCTGCAGGTATCGGACAACTACCTGGCCGAAACCATGGGCCGGATGGCCGCGGTGGCCACGGGCAGGCCGGGCAGCAACGATGGCGCTGTGGCCGCCGTGGCTGCCGAACTCGGGGCAGCCGGGATCGCCGCGGACTCTGTGAAGCTGGCGGACGTGTGCGGGCTGGCCATGGGCAACCAGGTCCCTTCCGGCCTGTTGGCGGAGGTGGTGCGTGCCATGACCACCGGTACCGACACCAGGCTGCGCGCCGCCCTGGACGGGTTTCCGGTTGGCGGCCTGTCCGGAACGCTCGACGCCCGCTACGGCGATGCCACAACGTCCGGCGGCGCGGGGCTGGTGCGGGCCAAGACCGGAACCCTGAACACGGTGCTCGCGCTGAGCGGCTACGTGGTGGACGCTGACGGGCGGCTCCTGGTCTTCTCGTTCATCGGCAACGGACTGACGCCCGGGGCCGCCGGCAACAAGGAGGCCCTGGACCGGGCCGCCACGGCGCTCGCAGGCTGCGGCTGCCGCTAGGAACTACTGCGGCTGCACGCCCAGCAACGCGGCCCTGACGACGGCGGCAAGCACTGACGCCCAGCCCTTGCGCTCGCCTGCGGTCAGGGGAGGAATGGGACGGTAGGGGATCATGGCGGCCTCTTTCGGCAGGGACTTTCGGGGTGTTTCCAATCTCCCGCGGCACACTGGGACGCCGCTTTTCCCCTCCTGTGCAGGGGCTGTGGAAGTTTCGCCGGTCAGCGAACTTAAGGACGGGCCGCGGCCTGCTGTGTTCTGATGGGAACCATGGAGTCCACTGCGCGCGAGTCCGCACCGTCCGTATCCACAAACGGATCCCCCACGGCCCAATCCAGTCCGGCCCAATCCCTGATTAACTGGGACCTCGCTGCTTCTGCCGCAGCGCGGCTGGCCCCAGCCGGACCGGTGCTCGACGAAAAGGCCATCGGCGAGGCGGTGGACAGCCTGCGCAGGCTCGCGGACGCATCAGTGCCGCACGTCCACGAGATCACGGGCCTGGAGGCGGCACGCGATCTTCGGGACTCCTCGGTGCTCGTGGTGGACCGGGCGTCCTGGGCCAAGGCCAATACCCAGAGCTTCGCGGTGATGCTCAAACCCGCCATGCAGAAGATGCTGGACAGCCGGCGCGGAAACCTCAGCCCCGGGGCTGCCCAGGTCAGCGGCGCGATCACCGGCAGCCAGTTGGGCGCCGTCCTGGCCTTCCTGTCCAGCAAGGTCCTGGGCCAGTACGACCCCTTCGCCGCGCTGGCGGAAAACTCCTCTGCGCCCGCGGCCGGCAGGCTGCTGCTGGTGGCCCCCAACATCGTCTCTGTTGAGCGGGAACTCAATGTCGCGCCGGAGGATTTCCGGCTCTGGGTGTGCCTGCACGAGCAAACCCACCGCGTCCAGTTCGCGGCCGCACCCTGGCTGCGCCACCACATGCTCGAACAGATCGACAACCTCAGCGGCCACTTGCTTGGCAACGTCGATTCGCTGATGGAACGGGCTTCGGCCGCTGCACGGTCGTTGAAGGACCGGTCGGCGAACGGAGAGGCGCCCCGCCGCGGCGCCATCCTGGACCTGCTGCAGGACCCCGAGGAAAAGGCCGCGATTTCACACCTCACCGCCGTGATGAGCCTGCTCGAAGGCCACGCAAACGTGGTGATGGACGGCGTGGACGCCAGCATCGTGCCCTCCGTCAAGACCATCCGGCAGCGCTTCAACGACCGGGGCAAGGACCGCGGCGTGATCGAGAAGTTCATCCGCAGCCTCCTGGGCCTGGACGCCAAGATGCGCCAATACTCCGATGGGGCGCGCTTTGTCCGCGCCGTGGTGGACGTGGCCGGGATGGAGGGGTTCAACAGGGTATGGGAGTCGGCTGACCACCTGCCAACGGAACCCGAGATCCATGACGCCAAGCTGTGGCTTGAGCGGATGGGCCTGTAATTGCCCCACGCGCCACTGCCTGACAATCCACCTTCACCTCCGCCGGCACATGCCCCCACGCGCAGTGGGCGACGCCGACCCGGCAGGCTCGCGCCCGTCGTCGGCACAGCACGCAAAATGCTGCAGGACGCCTTGTCCGGGGCAGGCTATCCCCGCCACGTTGTTGTTGCGTGCAGCGGCGGCCCGGACTCCCTGGCGCTCGCCGCCGTCGCCGCCTATTTTGCCCGCCGCGGGCACGTGGACGGCCACCCCCTTACGGTTGGCGCCGTGGTGGTTGACCACCAGCTGCAGGAGGGCTCAGCTGATGTGGCCACGCACGCGGCGCGGGTGCTGGCGGAGCTGGGCCTGGCACCTGTTGAGATCCGCACTGTCACCGTGGCCGGCGCCGGCATGGGCCCCGAAGCCGCCGCCCGGGAAGCCAGGCACGCCGCGCTGGAAGCCGCCGCTGTTGAACAGGGCGCGGACGCAATTCTCCTGGGCCACACCCTGGACGACCAGGCTGAACAAGTGCTCCTGGGCCTTGCCCGCGGCTCCGGCACCCGTTCGCTTGCCGGCATGCGGCCTGCCCGCGCAGGTGCGGGGAAGACCCTTCTGCTGCGGCCGTTCCTCGGACTCCGCCGGGCGGACACCGAGGAGATCTGTGCCGTGGAGGACCTGGATCCCTGGCACGATCCCACCAACGCCGATCCCGCGTTCGCCCGTTCGCGGACCCGGGTGGAGGTCCTCCCGCACCTTGAGGACAAACTCGGTCCCGGCGTCGCTGAGTCCCTTGCCCGCACCGCCGCCATCCTGCAGCTGGACGCCGACTACCTGGAGGAAGTGGCGGAAAGCACCTACGCCTCGCTCGTGGGGCGGGAGGGGACCGGACTGAGCCTGCCGGAGGAGGCGCTGCGCGACCTGGCCCCCGCCATCAGGTTCCGGGTCATCGCCAAGGCGGCGGCCGGCGCCGGCGGCCAGCAGCCCGGTTATCAGCGCCTTTTGGCGGCGGAAGCGCTGCTGCGGCGGAAGGGTTCGGCAGGTCCGGTCCAGCTGCCCGGCAATGTGAGCGTGTACAGGTTGTCGCTGGCGGAACTTGAGGAATCCCGGGGCGTTGCCGTCGCCGCGGCCCCGGAGGACGCCGGTTCCGTTCCCCGCGAACGGGCGCGCTGTGGGAAGCTAGTATTCCGGCCCCAAAAGCCACCCGCAAAATAGTCGCACCCCGCATCTAAACAGGAGCCATTGGTGGATTCAAACGACGTCCAGGCAGACCTCAAGCACGTTCTATACACCAGGGAACAGATCCAGCAGCGGATCACCGAACTCGCAGCGCAGATCGACAAGGACTACGAAGGGCGCGAGATCCTCATTGTGGGCGTCCTCAAGGGCGCCGTCATGGTCATGGCGGACCTGGCCCGGGCACTGCACAGCCACATCTCCATGGACTGGATGGCCGTGTCCTCCTATGGTTCGGGAACCCAGTCCTCCGGCGTGGTGCGCATCCTCAAGGACCTGGACACGGACCTGATGGGCAAGGACGTGCTGATCGTCGAGGACATCATCGACTCCGGCCTCACCCTGTCCTGGCTCAAGACCAACCTGGAATCCCGCGGCACGGCGTCCGTTGAGATTTGCACCGCCTTCCGCAAGCCCACTGCGGCCAAAGTGGAGATCGACGTCAAGTACGTCGGCTACGACATCCCCAACGAGTTCGTGGTGGGTTACGGCCTGGACTACGCCGAAAAGTACCGCAACCTGGACTTCGTGGGCACCCTGGCCCCGCACGTCTACGAGTAGGCCTCCCCAGGACTCCCCGCCGGACGACAGTCCCGTCCTTGCCGGTGTTGCGCTGAAGCGGGCGTCCGGCGGTCATCCGCGCAAGCTACGCCGACAGGGAACTTTTGCTTTCGGCTATGCGTGATCTAGTCCGGACGGTGTATAGCTAGAAGCTGACGCAGCACCATCACGCGCGCAGATTACTCGCCGTGAAGCACTACCGGAAGGGACGGGGCCAGCCCCGAACAGATGAAAGCTAAGAACTTCTTCAAAGGCCCGGGCATCTGGATCGTCGTTGTGGTCGGTCTGCTCCTCGTGGCTTTTGCAACGCTCGCCCCCGGCGGTGCCGCCCGGATCGATACGGACAAGGGCCTGGAACTGCTCTCCAGCAACAAGGTGGAGCAGGCCAAGATCTTCGACGGTGAGAACCGCGTTGACCTCACGCTCAAGGATGACCTGCAGGTGGATGGGCAGGACAAGGGCAAGAGCGTGCAGTTCTTCTTCGTGGATGCACGGGCACAGGACGTAGTAAAGGCCGTCACCGACGCCAAGCCCGCCCAGGGCTTCACCGACCAGCCGATCGAGAGCAACTGGTTCTCCGGCCTGCTCTCCCTGCTGATCCCGGTCATCCTGCTGGGCGCCCTCTTCTGGTTCCTGATGACCCGCATGCAGGGTGGCGGCTCCAAGATCATGCAGTTCGGCAAGTCCAAGGCCAAGATGGTCAGCAAGGACATGCCGCAGGTAACCTTCGCTGACGTCGCAGGTGCGGACGAAGCCGTGGAGGAACTCCAGGAAATCAAGGAATTCCTGCAGGAACCGGCCAAGTTCCAGGCCGTTGGCGCCAAGATCCCCAAGGGAGTCCTGCTCTACGGCCCTCCAGGTACCGGTAAGACCCTGCTGGCCCGCGCCGTAGCCGGCGAGGCAGGCGTACCCTTCTTCTCCATCTCCGGTTCGGACTTCGTGGAAATGTTCGTCGGCGTCGGCGCCTCCCGCGTCCGCGACCTCTTTGAACAGGCCAAAGCCAACTCGCCCGCCATCATCTTCGTCGATGAAATCGATGCCGTCGGCCGCCACCGCGGCGCCGGCATCGGCGGCGGCAACGACGAACGCGAGCAGACTCTCAACCAGCTGCTGGTGGAGATGGACGGCTTCGACGTCAAGACCAACGTCATCCTCATCGCCGCCACCAACCGGCCTGACGTCCTGGACCCCGCACTGCTGCGTCCCGGCCGCTTCGACCGCCAGGTCTCCGTGGAAGCGCCGGACCTGATCGGCCGCGACCAGATCCTGCAGGTGCACGCCAAGGGCAAGCCGATGGCGCCCGGCGTGGACCTGAAAGCCGTGGCGAAGAAGACCCCCGGCTACACCGGCGCCGACCTCGCCAACGTCCTTAATGAGGCCGCACTGCTCACCGCGCGCTCCAACGCCAACCTGATCGATGACCGCGCCCTGGACGAGGCCATCGACCGCGTCATGGCGGGCCCGCAGAAGCGCAGCCGCGTCATGAAGGAACACGAGCGCAAGATCACCGCCTACCACGAAGGCGGCCACGCCCTGGTGGCGGCTGCACTCCGCAACTCCGCGCCGGTCACCAAGATCACCATCCTTCCGCGTGGCCGGGCCCTGGGTTACACCATGGTGGTTCCGGAAAACGACAAGTACTCCATTACGCGCAATGAACTCCTGGATCAGATGGCCTACGCCATGGGCGGCCGGGTGGCGGAAGAGATCGTGTTCCACGACCCTTCCACCGGTGCCTCCAATGACATCGAGAAGGCCACCGGCACCGCCCGCAAGATGGTCACCGAATACGGCATGAGCGAACGTGTCGGCGCTGTCCGCCTGGGCCAGGGCGGCGGGGAACCCTTCCTGGGCCGCGACGCCGGGCACGAACGCAACTACTCGGACCAGATCGCCTATGTCGTGGACGAGGAAGTGCGCCGCCTCATCGAGCAGGCACACGACGAGGCCTACGAGATCCTCACCGAAAACCGGGAAATCCTGGACATACTGGCCCTTGAACTGCTGGAGCGGGAAACGCTCAACCAGGCAGAGATCGCCGACATCTTCCGGGACGTGCGCAAGCGCGACTTCCGTGAGGTGTGGCTGTCCAAGGAGACCCGCCCAGTCCTGGCCGGTCCCGTGGAAACCCGCCGCGAGCGGGCAGAGCGCGAAGCCCAGGAGGAAGCCAAGAAGGCCCGCCTGGACGAGCCGCTGGACGCCCAGCCCCCGCACGCGCAGGGCGTCCCGGAGGATGCTCCCTTCAAGGGCGGAGTCACCGACTCGGGGCCTGACACCCTTCGCGGCTAAGCTTTCCCTGTGACTTCCTTCGACGACGACGACGTTCCCGCCTCCGCCGGATACCTGGCGGAGGCCGGTTCCCACCATTCGACGAGCCAAAAGGTGGACCGGCCCCGGATTGAGGCGGCCGTCCGCGAGATCCTCCTTGCCATCGGCGAGGACCCGGACCGCGGCGGCCTCGTCGACACTCCCAAAAGGGTCGCAAAGGCGTACGCCGAGGTGTTCGCCGGACTGCACCACGACCCCGCGGACGTCCTGTCCACCACCTTCGACCTGGACCACGAGGAACTGGTCCTGGTCAAGGACATCCCCTTCTACTCGACGTGCGAGCACCACCTGGTGCCCTTCCACGGGGTGGCCCATGTCGGTTACATCCCGTCGCACGACGGAAAGGTGACGGGTCTGAGCAAGCTGGCGCGGCTGGTGGACATCTACGCACGGCGCCCGCAGGTGCAGGAGCGGTTGACCACTGAAATAGTCGAAGCGATGGTGCAGCACCTCAAGCCCCGCGGCGCCATCGTCGTTGTTGAATGCGAGCACATGTGCATGTCGATGCGCGGCGTCCGCAAGCCCGGAGCGAAGACCGTCACCAGTGCGGTCCGCGGGCAGCTTCATGACCCGGCCACCCGTGCCGAAGCCATGAGCCTCATCCTCGGAAGGTAACCACACACCATGGATTCACTCGCTGCAGCCCCCGGAACGGGGCCCGCAACCTCCCCGTTGCCCATCCTGCGCAAGCCGCGCCCGGCTGCGCGGTTTGACGACCTGCCCACTGACAGGACGCTGGTCATGGGCATCCTGAACGTCACCCCGGATTCCTTTAGCGACGGCGGCAAGCATGCCACGGCGGATACCGCCATTGCTGCCGGCCTGCGCATGTTCTACGCGGGTGCGGACATCATCGACGTCGGGGGAGAGTCAACCCGGCCGGGCGCGGATGATGTCAGCCCGGACGAAGAGCAGCGCCGCGTCCTGCCCGTCATCGAGGCGCTGGTGAAGGCTGGTGCCCTGGTGAGCATTGACACCACCCACGCCTCCACGGCGGAAGCGGCAGTCAAGGCGGGCGCCGCCATCATCAACGACATTTCAGGCCTGAGTATCGAGCCCGAAATGGCCGAGTTCGTGGCTGCCGCCAAGGTGCCCTACGTCCTCACCCACCGCCGCGGAGACGCCCGGACCATGAATTCGCTCGCCGAATACACGGACGTGGCCGCCGAAGTGGTGGCTGAACTGGCGGGAGTGCGGGACAAGCTGTACGCGGCTGGAGTGAGCCAGGAGCAGATCATTATTGACCCGGGCCTGGGGTTTGCGAAGAACGACGCGCAGAACTGGGAACTCCTTCAGAACCTGGACCAGCTGGACAGCCTGGGCCACAAGGTCCTGGTAGGTGCCTCCCGCAAACGGTTCCTGGGCACCCTGCTTACCGTGGCGGGCAAGGCCGCCGCTCCCGAGGAGCGCGACGGTGCCACGGCGGCGATCACCGCCATCAGTGCCTACCGCGGGGCCTGGGCCGTCCGCGTGCATGACGTGGGATCAAGCCTGGACGCCGTGAAGGTGGCTGCGCGCATGGCCGCCGTGTCTTCAGCCGCAACCGTACCCAAAACGCAATAGGGCCGGGGACCCATGGACAGGATTACGCTGACCGGAGTAACCGCAGTCGGCCATCACGGTGTCTTCGATTTCGAACGCCGGGAGGGCCAGCCCTTTGTTGTGGACGCGGTGCTCTACCTCGACTTCACCGAGGCGGCGCAGTCCGACGATGTCCGGGACACCGCACACTACGGTGAGGTTGCGCAGCGTATTGTCGACTGGATTTCCGGGGAACCACTGAACCTCATCGAGGGGCTGGCTGTGCGCATCGCGGACAGCCTCCTGGCCGAATTCAAGCTCCACGCCGTCGACATCACCGTCCACAAGCCCCAGGCACCCATCGAGGTCCCGTTCGGCGACGTCGCTGTGGCTGTCCACAGGGAACGTGCCGCCGCCGGACCCGTCCTTTCCGGAGCGGATGCATGAGCGGCTGCGGCATGATCGGGGTGCGCGGATGAACGGGACCTACACCAAGGCCGTGCTGGCCCTCGGCAGCAACCTTGGCGAACGCAATGAGACGCTGACCGAGGCCGTGGCGGACCTCGTGGATCCGCCGGAAGTGCGCCTCCTTGCCGTCTCGCCCATCGTCCAGACCAAGGCGGTGGGAGGTCCTGCGGGGCAGCCGGACTTCCTGAACATGGTCATCACCGTGGAGACCTGCCTCAGCCCAATGGAACTGCTGGCACACTGCCAGGCCGTGGAGAACAAGCACCTCCGCGTCCGTGAGGTCCACTGGGGTCCGCGGACGCTCGACGTCGACATCATCACCTACGGCGACCTGCACAGCGACGACCCCCACCTGACCCTTCCGCACCCCCGGGCGGCGTCCCGGGCCTTCGTCCTCTACCCCTGGTCGCTTATTGAGCCCAGCGCCACACTGGCCGGCGAACGGATCAGCATCCTCGCGGCACAGGCGGACGATTTCGCGGACCTGGCTCCGTTCGACGGGTTCGGCGACTTCAACGGGCTGCCCACGGCAGGAGCGGTCGAGGAACGATGAAGCCCATCAACCCCCTGCGCCTCCTGCTGATCTGCGTCATCCTCGCCGTCGCCGGCTGGTCTGCCACTGTTGTCACCAGCCGGTACAGCATGGCTACGCCCGTGCTGCCCCTTACCGCCCTGGCCACCATGGGTGTCATCGTGGCCATCACGCTGGTCCTGGGAATCCGGGTCCTGAGATGGCGCAACAGCCACAAGCCCAACAGCACTGCCAAGAAGACCCACCTGGATCCGCTCCTGGCCGCCCGGACCCTGGTCCTGGCGCAGGCCTGCGCCTATGCCGGGACAGTCTTGCTGGGCTGGCACGTGGGCATCTTCCTCGACCAGCTGCGGGTATGGAGCCTGCGCAGCGACCAGAGCATCACCTGGCTGGCCCTGGCCATGGCCGGCGGCGGGCTGGTGATGATCGTGGTTGGTCTCGTCGTGGAGCGGTTCTGCCGGATTCCGCCGGAAGACGGCGACCCCAACCTGGACAGCAAAAAGGGCCGCCCTGCCCGCGGGGAAGCCGCAGGGGAAGGCGAATATGCATACCGGGGCGATTGACCCGCCCGGTATCGCCTGGCAAAGGGTTTCGCCGCAGTACGTCTCCGTCCGGCTGGTGGAGTGGGCCGTCGCCAACCTCGCCGCAGTCCTCATCCTGTCCGCTCCGCTGGTGTTTGTCCTCCTGGGATGGTGGCGGTGGCCCCCACTGTGGCTGGCCGTCACCGTTCCCGCCGTCGCGCTGGTGGTTGCCTTGTGGCGGCTGGCCCTCATTCCGCGGCAGGTCCGGGCCATTGGCTACGCCGAGCGCGGCGACGACCTGCTGATCAGGAGCGGCATCTTCTTCCAGCGCAGCATGGCCGTGCCTTACGGACGGATGCAGTACGTGGACATCGCCGTCGGCCCGGTGGAACGGGCGCTGGGGCTGTGCACCGTAAAGCTCCACACAGCGTCGCCGGGCACCAACGCGCGCATCCCCGGCCTCCCGGCAATGGAAGGCGTGCGGCTGCGTGAGCAGCTGGCTGCGCGCGGCGAAGCCAGGCTGGCAGGGCTGTGACCGCGGACGGCCAGCTGCCCGGACCGCCCCTGCTGCCCTCCGCTGCATCCGGTCCGGAAAGCAACGCAACGTCCGACGGCGAATGGCTTCGTGTCCATCCCGCCTCACCTTTTGTCCGCGGCTGGTTTGCCCTGGCAGCCATCGCCTTCTTCTTTGGCAGGGACCTTTTCGAGCGGGCCCTGCAGGGCCAACCCGTTTTTGAAGAAGGGTTCGCCAGGCGTGCCCCTTGGCTGCTGGGCGGGGGAGCGCTGGTGCTGGCGGTGGCGGTGCTGGGGTTCGTCCTTACCTGGTACTTCACCAGATACCAGGTGTCGGGCGGCTACGTCCGGGTTAACAGCGGACTCCTCTTCAGGCAGCACCGCCAGGCACGGCTGGACCGGGTGCAGGCCATTGACATCGTGCGGCCCCTGCTGGCCCGGATCTTTGGGCTGGCTGAACTCAAGTTCGAAGTTGCCGACGCCGGCGAGTCCGCGGTCCGCCTTGCCTACCTGAGGATCGATGACGCACGACAGCTGCGCGCCACCATCCTGGCGCGCGCTTCCGGGGCATTCCCTGCTGCTGGTCCCGGCACGGCTTCCGCGGCCGGCATGAGTGCCCCGTCCGTCGCGGGCCGTTGGGACCCGACCGTCGCGGGACTTCCAGCCCGTCCCGCGCCCGAGGCGCCGGAGCTCGCAGTGCTGGCCGTGCCGCCGTCGCGCCTTATTGGATCGTTGCTGCTGAGCGAGCAAAGCTTCTTCATTGTGGTGGGCGGCGTGGCTTCCGTGATCCTGTCCGCAGTGACGGACAACCGCGCCTTCTACTTCTACCTGGTGCCCGCCGCGCTGGGCCTTGCGGCAAGCTACTGGAACTTCTTCAACAAGGGGTACAACTTCACCGCCGCCATTTCCCCTGACGGAATCCGGCTGCGTTACGGACTCCTGGACACCCAGGCGCAGACGCTTCCGCCCGGGCGGATCCAGGCGGTGAAGATTGCGCAGCCCCCGCTCTGGCGCCCGTTCGGCTGGTACCGGATGCAGGTCAACGCGGCGGGCTACGGAACGTCGGGCAACGCGGTCGAAGGCAACACCCGGACCATCCTGCTGCCGGTGGGGAAGTTCCCCGAGGTCCTGGCCATGCTCTCGCTGGTCCTGCCCGACCCCGGAACCGCCCAGCCTGCCGTGACGTTCGGCGCCGGGCTCACCGGCAGGGATACCGGCAGCGGGTTTGTTACCACGCCGCGCCGAGCCTGGCTGCTGGCACCTCTGGCGTGGCGGCGGAACGGTTTTGCGGCCACTGACACGGCCCTGCTGATCCGTTCCGGCCGCTGGTGGCGCGAGCTTGTGCTGGTGCCGCATCAACGGACGCAGTCAATGGCGCTGCAGCAGGGGCCCCTGGCGCGCTGGTTCCGAGTGGCAGACCTGGTCCTGCACACCACGGCGGGGCCGGTTGCCCCGCGGCTCAGGCACGCGGGGCTGGACGAGGCGAGGCGGCTCTTCGACGAGCAGTCGGCGCGCGCCCGGTTGGCCCGGAAGCGGCAGACGACGGAACAATGGCTGCGGCAGGTTGTTCCGGCGCCGCAGCCCAATCCGGTGGGTGGGGGCGAAGCGGTGGTTGAGCCCGTCGAAACTATGGATTCCCGAATGCATAACCAACAGGAAGGCCAGCAAAATGGCTAAGCCCGGACGCCTCGGCGTCGGAATCATCGGCGCCGGCAAGGTGGGGGCCGTTCTTGGCGCCGCCCTGCGGGCAGCCGAGCACGCCGTCATTGGAGTGTCGGCGGTTTCCGATGCGAGCCGGGAGCGGGCTGAGTCTTTGCTCCCCGGCGTGCCCATCCTGGAAGTGCAGGAGATCGTTGAGCGAGCCGAGCTGGTGCTGCTGGCGGTACCGGACGATGCACTGCCGGATTTGGTGGAGGGGCTGGCGAAGCTCGGCGCCTGGCAGCCCGGGCAGCTCGTGGCGCACACCTCCGGCCGGTTCGGCGTAGGTGTGCTGCATCCTGTGCGTGCCGCGGGCGCCATTCCCCTGGCACTTCACCCGGCCATGACTTTCACCGGCATGAGCCTGGACCTCACCCGGCTGCTTGACTGTACCTTCGGGGTGACGGCCGACGCCGCCATGCTCCCCATCGCCCAGGCGCTGGTGGTGGAGATGGGGGCGGAGCCGGTCGCCATCGCCGAAGCGGACCGGACTCTCTACCACGCCGCCCTGGCCCACGGCTCGAACCATCTCGTCACGTTGGTGGCGCAGGCATCGCAACTGCTGCGCGAGGTGGGCGTCGAAGCCCCGGAGCGCATGCTCGGTCCGCTGCTCCGGGCAACCCTGGAGAACGCGCTGGCCTCCGGGGAGTCCGCGCTGACCGGCCCCGTGGCGCGGGGCGACGTGGGAACGGTCCGTGCCCATGCGGAAGCGCTGCGTGAGTTCGACGACGGTGGGCATGGGGATGTGCTTGAGGCGTACCTGGCAATGGCACACGCCACTGCCCGCCGTGCTGAAGGTCGCGGCCTGCTGAAACCTGACCAGCTGAAGGGGCTCCGCGACGCCCTGGATCCGAAGGAGGACTGATGTCCATTCAACTCGTGACCACTGTGGCCGGACTGAAGGCCGAAAGCGCCCGGCTCCTGAACGCCAAGCAGGGCACTTCACAGGCGCTGGTGCCCACCATGGGCGCACTCCACGAGGGCCATGCAACATTGGCGCGCACCGCCGTCGAAAACAATGACGTGGTGGTTGCAAGCATCTTCGTCAATCCCTTGCAGTTCGGTGACGCCGTGGACCTGGACCGCTATCCGCGAACCCTTGACGCAGACCTTGCCTTGCTGGAGGAGCAGGGCGTGGACCTCGCGTTCGCGCCCTCCGTGGAGGAGGTCTACCCCGGCGGGGAGCCGTTGGTGCGGGTTACCTCGGGCCGGTTGGGGGAGAAATGGGAGGGCGCTTCGCGACCCGGGCATTTTGACGGCGCCCTCACTGTTGTGGCCAAACTGCTGCATTATGGGATGCCGGCGGCGGGGCTTACGGCTGGTTCCGCAGCAGGTGCCGCTGCGGGTGGACTGCCTGCCTACCGTGCCTACTTCGGCCAGAAGGACGCCCAGCAGCTGGCCCTGGTCAGGCGGATGGTTGCCGACCTGAACTTCCCCGTGGAAATTGTGGGCGTGCCGACGGTCCGCGCGGAGGACGGCCTGGCGCTGTCCAGCCGGAACCGCTTCCTGTCCGACGAAGAGCGGGACGCCGCGCTGGTTCTGTCCAGGGCCCTGCGGCTGCTGGAAGAGCGGGCCAACGCCCACGAGCCCCTGGACCTTGACTCCGCGCTGGCGCTGGTGGAATCCCAGCCGCTGGTTTCCCTCGACTACTTCGACGTGGTGGATCCGCGCACGCTTGAACCGTTGGCCGAAAACTGCCGGGAGACGCCGTTCCGCGGAGAAGGCCTGGCCCTCATCGCTGCCAAGGTGGGCCCGGTGCGGCTCATCGACAACATGCCGCTCAACTCCTGATGCACCAGCCGGGCCGCGCCAGGTTCCTGCAGCTTTCGAGCGTGCGCGTTGAAGGAGCGGCCTAGAGGTGAAGGCCGTCCTCGCTGGCCATCAGCTGCTCCAGTAGCGCCCTTTCCGGGCGCCCGGGATTTTGGGCCACGTACCGTCGCAGACGGGCCTTGGCCAGTTCATCTGCAGGGTCTGTGCTGGAGAGCAGTTCGTCGATGATTTCCTGCGCCTGCCAGCGGAGGGATTCGATAGCGAATTGCCGGACTTCGGCCGGAGTGTCACTGGACATCCAAGGCTCCGGGTCCGACGGAACGCTTTCGAACAACCGCTCTGCTGCCATAGGGGCCTCCTTGCACCGTTCCGAAGGGGCCGTTCGTCTGGCCTCCGCGGCTGTTGAGAGCACTGCGCGTAGGAAGAACTTTACAGCCGGAAAGACCGGTCTGTCTTCCCTGGAGTAGGCTATTGACACGATGAATCCTGAGGCAAACAGTCAACCGCCTTCCGCGCACGCTGCGGGCGAGGCGACGCTTGGCGGTGCCGGTATCCAGGAGCGCATCCTGTTGGTCGCGTACGACTTGTTCTCGCGGCGGGGCATCCGGGATGTTGGCGTCAATGAACTCATCGAACGATCCGGAGTGGCCAAGGCCACCTTCTACCGGCACTTCCCGTCCAAGGACTCCCTGGTGCTTGCGTTCCTTGAGCGGCGGGACAAATTGTGGACTGTTGATGCCATCGTCTCCGAAGCGCAGCGGAGGGCAAACACTGCCGCGGAACAGTTGCTGGCCATCTTCGATGTCTTCAGTGACTGGTTCCTGCGCGAAGATTTCGAAGCCTGCTCCTTCGTCAATGTCCTCCTGGAGATGGGCCCAGCGCATCCTCTTGGCCAGGCAAGCATCGACTACCTGGCGAAGATCCGCGGCCACGTGCAAGCCCTGGCGGAAACAGCTGGACTCCAACAGCCCGAGGAGTTCGCCCGGTCGATGCACATTCTGATGAAGGGGTCCATCATCTCTGCCGCCGAGGGCGACATGGACGCCGCTAAACGTGCCCAGCAGATGGCCGGTTGGCTGATTGAGCACCACAGGGCTTAGCAGCCCCTGAAGGTATACGCGGCCATGCAGCCTACCTGCAGGGGGGGCGGCAACCCGGTCCGCTGAGGAGACAGGCCTGGTCTTCAGCCTTCAGCGACCGACGCAGCCCCCCGGGGGCGCCGAGCGCCACGGCCTAGCACTCTGCTCCGATCCAGCCGGGGGTGAGGGCAAGCGATCCTGCAAAGAACTCCTCCCAGAGGGGGTCGTCGGGTGGGATGTCGTCGAGGTCGAGGTATCTGTCATTGTCTGGTTCCCAGGGCGGGAGGTCTGCCAGGCCGCCCTCGGGACAGCGGATATTGAGGCAGTGCACGTCACTGCACGTTGCATCCGGAACTCCGGCATCGAGGCCCTTGGCCTCCGGAGACTGCAGTCCAGCAGGCAGGAGCCATTGCGGCCAGTGCGGTTGTTCTCGGTCCGGGTGTTCGGGTTTGTAGTGGCGGCCGCTGGGTGAGGTCCAGCCGGGTGGCTCTTTAGTGGTGGTTGGATCTGGTGCCCATTGGCTGTGGTGTTTGAGTCGGTGGTGTTTCGGGCAAAGTTGTCCGAGATTGCTGATCCCGGTGCTTCCACCGTGTTCCCAAGCTGTGCCATGGTCGATTTCGTTGTCGGGGGTGCGGTTGGTGCAGCCGGGGAAGGTGCACTTGCCGTCGCGCATCCTGATCCATTGTTTGATGGTCTCCGTGAGCCGGTAGTTTGTCCTGCCGATTTCCAGTGGTGCCCCGTCCCGGGGGTCGACCAGGACCCGGTAGAACGAATGCGCCCCGTCAGCGACGAGTTTGCGGGCCATGAAGGCCGGGATTGGGCCGAAGCCGTCGAGCGTGGCGGGTTCGTCGGTGAGGCCGAGGAGGGAGAACACGGGCACGGTGACCAGGACGTCGGCCTTGGGGGTGGGTGTCTTGATGGGCCCGGCAGGGTTTCCGGCACCGAGCAGCAGTGAGGCGGCGATGTCGGGGCGGAGTTGGGTAAGGGTGCGGGTTTCGTCGGGTCCTTGGAGGCCGCGGGCGGTGGCGGTGGTGCGGTTCCAGATGGCGCACGCGGTGTCACCGGGCAGGTAGAGGGAGAGCCAGGCCATGCCGTCCCGGTCGGGGCTGTATTCCATCCGCCGGTCCGTCACACCTTTGGCGTGGCGTTTCCCGATGGAGTCGGGGTGGTGCCGTTCCCGCCAACTACGGACTTTCGCCCGGAACCGGGACGGGACAAGCTCACCGGGGGCTGCGCCGCGTGCGGGGTTGGGCGCGTCGGGGTCGAAGAAATGCGCCACCAACGCAGCAGCCCCAACCGCGTCGAGGCCCTCGGTTTCGTCCGCAACGATCTTCGCGTGCTGCCAGGACACGGCACCGGTGGACAGCGCCTCGAGCACCGGTGGCAGGGAACAGGCCCGCCGGGACTGGTCCACCAACGCCCCCGCGGCCGCGGAGCTAATTGTCAGGACGCCGGCGATCTCCTCCACGACGGACATCTCCGCGTAGGTGCGGTCCTGCAGGCAGGCATCCGGCGCGGTCATGGCCAGCTGCAACCCCAGGCACTCCGCCGCATCCCGCGCCTTCACTGCCGCGAGCTGCGCCTCCAACCGGGCAACAACCTCCAACCGTCCCAGACACAACTCATACCGCCGCTGCAGCACGTCAATATCTCCAGCCGCAGCACTCAGCGCAGGATGTTCGAGGTTCCGGTCCTCAAGAACCAGCGCGTCAAGGGCAGCGACAGAGGCACGAACACCCTCCAACACCGCCCCCAAACCACCGCTGATTCCCATACCCACATCATCCAACCACCCACTGACAGTAATGATGGAATTGGCTCGTGCTGCGGTGTGACTCTGGGTTCTGACTGACGCCCTCGCGAAGGGTTTGTCTTGTGAATGATCTGCCCA